>NZ_JBVVPS010000001.1:0-422510 GCF_055811355.1 Bradyrhizobium sp. WSM4873
TCCCCCCCCCCCCCAAAACCCGCCCCCCTTTTTTTCCCCCCCCCCCCCCCCCCCGACCCACCGCCCCCCCCCCCCCCCCCCCCCCCCCCCCCCCCCCCCCCCCCGCCCGCGGCCCCCCCCCCCCCCCCCCCGGGCGGCGGGCCCCCCCCCCCCCCCCCCCCCCCCCCCCCCGCCCCCCCCCCCCACGGCGGAGTTTGTGGCACGAACGCCGAGATGTAGCTGGAAGGCCTGTCCACGTGGTCACCCATGCAAGAGTGCCGTCCTACTTCACCAACCAGCCCTGCTCGCCCGCGACCTGCTTGACGTGCTCGAGGTCCTCCTTGATGAACTTATCGAGCTCGGCGCCAGTCAGGAACGTGTCGACCTGGGAGGTTTTCTCGATGTAGTCCTTCCAGTCCGGCGTCGCCTGCACCTTCTTCATCAGGTCGACATAGAACGCGGCCTGGTCCTGCGTGACCTTGCCGGGGAGCCACACTGTCCGCGGCTGCTCATATTGCTTGATGTCGAGGCCCTGCTCGACGCAGGTCGGAACATCACCCCAACCTTCGGTCGCGGTGACCTTGGTGCCCTGCGGCAGCCGCTTCGGGCTGAAAACGCAAAGCGGTCGTTGCGTTCCACCGCGCCATTGCCCGAGACTTTCGCTGGGATTGTTGACGTGAGAGTCGAGGTGTCCGCCGGCGAGCTGCACGGCAGTCTCTGCGCCGCTCTTGAAGGGAATGTAGGTCAACTTAATGTGGCCGGCCTTCTCGATCATGCGGGTCAGCACCTCGTCGGTGTCCTTTGACTGCGCGCCGCCCATCTTGAATTCGCCCGATGCGGCTGCCTTCAGATAGTCGCCCGCCGTTTTGTAGGGCGCGTCCTGCTTGACCCAGAGCAGAAACTCGTCCTGCGCCATCGCCGCGATCGCAGTGAGATCGGTGTAGTTGAAGGCGACCTTGGAGACGAGCGGCTGCTGCCAGGCATTCGACGTGCCGAAGATCACCTTGTAGGGATCGCCGGCGGACGCCTTGCCGTAGACATAGCCTTCCGCGCCGCTGCCGCCACCCTTGTTGACGACGACGATCGGCTGCTCCACCAGCTTGTGCTTGGTGATGATGTTCTGCACGGCACGCGCGAGATTATCGGTGCCGCCGCCGGGCCCGGCGGTCGCCACGAACTCGATCGGCTTTTGCGGTTGCCAGGCGCTGAGCGCCGGCATCGTGCCGGCGAGCACGGTTGCGGCTGCGGAGAGCAGAAGTGTTGACGTCCGACCCATGATGTCCTCCAGCTGATTTTTGTCTCTTGTTCTTGTTTTTCTCGACGTCCGGTCAGGCGACGCGTTCCTCGCGTCTTCCTGAGGCCGTGACGATCGCGCCTTCTTTTTCGAGCGCTTCGATCTGCTTCTGGTCGAACCCGTGCTCGACCAGCACCTCGCTTGTATGCTCACCGTAGACCGGCGCGCCGGTGCGCACTTTGCCTGGGGTCTCCGAAAACTTGACCGGCAAGCCGATGGTCTTCACCGGACCGAGCGTGGAATGCTCGACCTCGACCACCATCTCGCGCGCCAGCGTCTGCGGATCGCGAAGCGCCTCCAGCATGTCGTGCACGGGTCCGCACGGCACGCCCTTCTCGTCCAGCGCCGCGAGCCAGTGCGCCCGCGTGCGGGTGCGGAAGCGCTCGCTCAGGACGGCTTCGAGCTCCTTCAGATTGGCCATGCGGTCGGCCCCGGTGACGAAGCGCGGATCGGAGGCGAGCTCACTCGCGCCGAGCGCCTCCAGCATCAACAGCCAGTGCTTCTTGTTGGCGCCGCCGACCACCAGCCAGCCGTCGGAGGCCTCGAAGGCCTGATATGGCGCGTTGAGGGGATGGGCCGAACCCATGGCGCGCGGCGCGGTGCCCGCGGCCAGCGCGATGGTCGACTGCCAGTAGGTCTGCACCAGCGCGGCCTCGTAGAGCGAGGTCTCGACCCACTGCCCTTCGCCGGTCTTGAGACGGTGCGTGTAGGCCGCGAGGATGCCCATGCTCGCCAGCAGGCCGGCGGTGATGTCGGACAGCGGCGGGCCGCATTTGACGGGCGGACCATCGGGACGTTCGCCCGTGAAGCTCATGATGCCGCTCATGGCCTGGGCGACCAGATCGAAGCCGCGGCGGTGCTTGTAGGGGCCGGTGCGGCCGAAGCCCGACAGCGAGCAGTAGATCAGCGCTGGATGCTGCTTGTGCAGATCGTCGTAGCCGAAGCCAAGGCGCTCCATGGCGCCCGGCGCAAAGTTCTCGACCAGCACGTCGGCGCCCGCGATCAGCCGCCGCAAGACCTGCTTGCCGCCATCGGTCTTCAGATCCAGCACGATGCCGCGCTTGTTGCGGTTCATCATCAGGAAGGAGGCCGCCTCGTCGCCAATCTTCGGCGGCACCGAATGGCGGGTGTCGTCGCCGTTCGGCGATTTCTCGATCTTGATGACGTCGGCGCCCATGTCGGCCAGCATCAAGGTGCAGGTCGGCCCCGCCATGACATGGGTGAGATCGATGACCTTGAGGCCGGCGAGCGGCCCCGAACGGCGGGAGGTTGATTGCGGGCGATCGCTTTGCATCGGGGCGTCCTATTGGCCGCGCCATTTCGGCGCGCGCTTGGTGAGGAAAGCATCGAGCCCTTCGCGAAAATCCTGGCTCGTGTAGCACATCAGGATGAGGTCCTCGCCTTCGTCCGGCGTCAGCCGCCTTTGCAGGCGCGCAACGGCCTGCTTGGTCGCATTCAGCGTCAGCGGCGCGTGACTGGCGAGCAATCGCGCAACTTCGTCCGCGCGCCTGTCGAGCGCGGCAATATCCTCGACGACTTCCCCGAGCAGCCCGACACTCGCGGCCTCCGTCGCGTCAACCAGCCGCGCGGTGAAGATCAGATCCTTGACGCGGGCAGCGCCGATCAGTGCGGTGAGACGACTGACATTGGACATCGACAGGCAATTGCCGAGCGTGCGGGCGATGGGAAAGCCGATTTTCGCGCTTAGGGTGCCGATGCGGAGGTCGCAGGCCGCGGCGATGCCCGCGCCGCCGCCGGTGCAGAACCCGTTAATCGCGGCGATCGTCGGCACGCGGCACTGTTCGAGCGTGGTCAGCACCCGATCGATGCGGTTCTCGTAGTCGATCGCGTCCTGCGGTGACTTGAAATCGCGGAACTGATTGATGTCGGTGCCCGCGGCAAACGCCTTGTCGCCGGCACCGCGCAGCACCAGCACCTTGACCGCGTGATCGTCGTTGATCTCCTCGCAGATCGCGGCAAGCCGCTCGTACATCGCGAAGGTGAAGGCGTTGCGGGCCTGCGGACGGTTGAAGGTGATCCGTCCGATACCGTCCTGACGCTCGAAAACGAGGTCTTCCGCCACCACCTGCTGGTCCATTTCCTCAATGTCCTTCTGCTTTTTTACATTTTTGAATGCAAAATAATCGATTTACAAGCTGGAACTTGCATTAATTCGCATCTAGCTTCTATTTTTGCATTCAAATGGACTTCAGACCCATGCTTCATGAGGAAGTCGTCGGCCGCATCCGGACCATCCTGCTCGACGGCGAAATTCCACCGGGCGCGCGGATTCCCGAGCGCGAGCTGTGCGAGCGGCTTCAGATATCGCGCACGCCGCTCCGCGAGGCGCTAAAGGTGCTTGCCGCCGAAGGGCTCGTGCAGCTCCTGCCGCATCGCGGTTCGCGTGCGGCAAAACTGACCGACAAGGACATGCGCGACCTGTTCGAGGTCTGCCAGGGTCTCGAGGCACTCGCCGGAGAACTCGCCTGCGAGCGCATCACGGACGCCGAGATCGACGCGATCGCCGGCGCGCACGCGGACATGGTGCATCATCATCGCGAGGGCGACCTGATCCAGTACTATCGCGGCAACCGCGCCATTCACGAAGGCATCGTCGCTGCGGCCGGAAACCCGGTGCTTGCGGGGCTGTATGCGTCGGTGACCGCGCGCATCCGCCGCGCGCGTTATGTCACGCCGATGACGCCCGAGCGCTGGGCGGTCGCTGTGAAGGAGCACGACGCCATCCTGAATGCACTGCAGAGGCGCGACGGCGTCGGCCTCGCCCATATCCTGCGCGCGCATTTGCGCCACAAGCGCGAAGAGGTTTTACAGGCGGGCTTTGCCGAAACGGAAGGCAGTGACCTGGTGCCGCGGATTGCGTGAGACGGCATTCGCGACGCGGAAAGAAACTTGCGGCCCCGCGACAACGCGCGGTCAAGAGGACACAATCGCGACACAATCATTGATTGCATTCAGCTGTACGGTCGGATCGTGCTGACGCGAGGCGATCGGCGCAGGCCGAAATAACGCGCAAACAATTGCGCAAAACAAAAGACAAAAGCGGAGGAAACGCATGACAATCGATGTCTCACGTCGCGCCTTGTTCGCCCTCGGGGCTGGCCTTGGTGCCAGCGCAATGCTCGGCAGCAGCGCGATAGCGCGCGCTCCCAAGCTCGGCACCCAGACGCCTTACTGGCACCGCTTCGTTCTCGGCGATGCCGAAGTCACCATCGTCTCCGACGGCCCGCTGCCGCTCGGCGATCCCTCCGGCACCTTCACCGGCGTTCCCAAGGAAGAGGTGAAGAAGATGCTGGCAGACAACTTCCTGTCGCCGGACAATGTCGTGCTCGAACAGAACTCGCCGATCGTCAACACCGGAGACAAGCTCATCCTGTTCGATACCGGCATGGGCAGTTCCAAGCTGTTCGGCGCCACCACCGGACGGCAACAGAAGAGCATGACCGAAGCAGGCATCAAGCCCGGCGACATCGATGCGGTGGTCTGTTCGCATGCCCATATCGACCACATCGGGGGCATCGTGGACGACGGCGGCAAGCCGCTGTTTCCGAACGCGCAGATCTACATCTCGCAGACCGATTTCGACTTCTGGACCGACGAAGGCAAGCTCGGCAGCCCGGCCAAGGATTTCGTCGTTCACGCCCGCAAGAACCTGCTGCCGGTGCGCGACCGCATCGTGTTCTTCAAGGACGGCCAGGAATTCCTGCCGGGCGTGCAGGCGATCTCGGCCCCCGGTCATACCGTCGGCCACACCATCTTCATGGTCTCGTCGGCCGGCAAGTCCTTCGCCTTCATGGGCGACCTCTCGCACCATTCGGTGCTGCTGCTGGAGCGGCCCCGGATGGAATTCTCCTACGACACCGATCCCAAGCAGGCGGCCGAGTCGCGCGTCAAACTGCTGACCATGCTCGCGGCGAACAAGGTGCCGGTGATGTCCTATCACTTCGCCTGGCCGGGCTACGGCCATGTCGCCAAGGCCGGTGAGGGATTCCACTATTATCCCGAACCGATGCAGATGACTTTGTAGATCGTCGAGGTCCGGGCAGCGCCCACTGCCCGGACTATTTGCCTCCCGCCCAACGCGCTTTTTTATATCCAATATTCCGATTTAATCGGCCAATATTATTCGTTTGTCAAAATCGTCCTCCTGCGTAGCCTAGGCAGCGCGGCTATCGCCCGCGGCCGAACGGCCGCCACCAAGAATGGCGAAGCACGAGGAGGATGAAGATGACGACGACGCTCGACGCATCGGGAATGCCTGCACGCTCGCTACTGCGGTTTCTCGATCGCGAGCATACGATCGCAAGGCCGGGCTACAGCCGATGGATGGTGCCGCCCGCGGCGCTTTGCGTGCACCTCTGCATCGGGCAGGCCTATGCCTTCAGCGTCTTCAACCTGCCGATGACCAAGCTGATCGGCGTCACGCAATCGGCGCCCGGCGACTGGAAACTGACCGAGCTCGGCTGGATCTTTTCCATTGCGATGGTGTTCCTCGGACTGTCGGCCGCGGTGTTCGGACGCTGGGTCGAGGAAGGCGGCCCGCGGCGCGCGATGTTCACCGCCGGCGTCGCCTGGGCGAGCGCCTTCCTGATCTCGGCACTCGGCGTGTATCTCCACAATCTCTGGATCATCTATCTCGGCTACGGCGTGGTCGGCGGCTGCGCGCTTGGCATCGGCTACATCTCTCCAGTTTCGACGCTGATGAAGTGGTTTCCCGACCGGCCGGGCATGGCGACGGGCATGGCGATCATGGGCTTTGGCGGCGGCGCACTGATCGCCTCCCCCTTCTCGGTCTGGCTGATGAGCAAGTTCGCCAGCGCGACCGACGTCGGCGTGCTCGGCGCCTTCATCACGCTCGGCTGCGTCTATTTCGTCTTCATGATGGTCGGGTCCGCAATCGTGCGCGTGCCCGCGCCGGGCTGGAAACCGGACGGTTACGTGCCGCCGACAACCGCGACCAAGCTGATGACGAAGAATGACGTGTTCGTCTACCAGGCAATCAGGACGCCGCAGTTCTGGCTGATCTGGATCGTCTTGTTCTGCAACACCACGGCCGGCATCGGCGTGCTCGGCCAAGCCTCGGCGATGAGCCAGGAGATGTTCCCGGGGCACATCACCGCGGTCGCGGCCGCCGGTCTCGTCGGCCTGATGAGCCTGTTCAACATGGGCGGACGCTTCAGCTGGGCCTCATTGTCCGACTTCATCGGACGCAAGAACACCTATTTCGTCTACATGGTACTCGGCTTCGCGCTTTACGTGACCGTGCCGTATGCCGGCGCGAGCGGCAATGTCGTGCTGTTCGTGCTGTGCTTCCTGATCATCGTCAGCATGTATGGCGGCGGATTCTCGACGGTGCCGGCCTATCTGCGCGACATGTTCGGCACCCGCTATGTCGGAGCCATCCACGGCATCCTGCTCACGGCCTGGTCCATGGCCGGCATCGCCGGACCGGTACTGATCAATTACATCCGCGAATACAACGTCACCCACGGGGTGCCGAAGGCGCAGGCCTACAACACCACCATGTACATCATGGCTGGACTGCTCGTGGTCGGCTTCCTCGCCAACCTCTGCGTCCGCGCCGTCGACAAGCGCCATCACATGAAAGACGACAACGCAGGTTTCGAGCCGGCGCGCGCTTGAGCCGCGGTGGAACAGAAGGAGCGACCATGACAACGACATCGCGAAGCGAAGCGTCATTCTCCCAGCTGCTGCTGAGCTGGATCACCCATCGTGTGTCCCCGATGACGGCGATCGAGCCGTCCCATCGCGCCAGCGAGATCGCTGCCGCCGCCGCGGCGAGCAACAATCCCTCGGGAGCATGACGTCATCATGCATCATGCCAACACCGTAAAAACCACGCCGCTGCAATTGGCGCTGGCCTGGAGCTTCGCAGGCATCCCCTTGCTTGCGGGCGTCATCCAGACCCTGCTCAACGCGATGAAGCTGTTCCAGTAGGCACGAACCCATGCGCTCGACGGACAAGCCCGCAACGCGCGTCAGCGGCGCGCGGCAATTGATCGCCGATGAGGGCTTTACCTTCTGCATGCTGGCCGCGGTGTTCGGCGCTGCGGCTTTTGCGTTCGGCTTCGACGCGACCCCGGACATCGTCATCGCCATGCTCGCGATCGGCGTGGTCACGGCCGTCGCCGAAACCCGCTTGCACCGCCGCCGCTAGTACCCTCCGCCCGCTGCGAGCCTGCCGTCAGTGGCGTTTGCGCACGCTCCGCGCCGGCGTTTCCGTCACGCGCCGCGCTTGCTCGGCGGCGAGGTCGCGCATGATCACAATGGCGCTCTGTACATGGTCGTCCGACTGGTCGACCGAATAGACGACATAGGCCGGCATGGAGAACTTCGGCGCGCCGGCCACCAGGTGCAGGCGCCGCGCCTTCAGCAGCGGCTCGACGATCCGGTGCGCGAAGTAGCCGGAGCCGCCGTTTGCCAGAACATGCTGAAGCCCAAGCCAGCCGATATTGGCAGTCAGCGCGGGCCCCGCAAAATTGGGGAAGACGGCGCTGTGGCGGGCATAGAATTCCGGCCCCCAGTCGACATAGACGTAGCCTTCCTGCGGCTCGGGTTCGCTTTTGGGATTGGTCGAGACCAGCACCAATTGCTCCTCCATCAGCAGCTCGACTTTCAGGCCGGGCCGGCTTTGCGGCGTGTACATCACGCCGATGTCGATGCGGCCTTCGACCAGCCCCTGCATCAACTCGGGCTCGAGCGCGCTCTCGGCGCGGATGGAGATTTGCGGATTGGCCTCCTGCATGCGCGGCAGCCAGAGCAGCAGAAACTCCTCCCACAGCCCGATGCGGCCGCCAATCACCAACGCCCCGCTAAAGCCCTTGGGAACGCCGACATCATGCCGGGCCTGCTCGACGGTGCGCACCAGGGTCGAGGCGTGACGCTGGAATTGGCGCCCGGCTGCCGTCAGCGTCGCCCCGGCCTTGTTGCGCACGAACAGCGTGCAGCCAAGCAGGTCTTCGAGGCTCTGGATCCGCGTGCTGACGGTGGATTGACTGACGTGAAGCCGCTCGGCGGCCGTAATGAAATTGCCCGTCGCGACCACGGTCAGGAATGTACGCGCAAGCTCGGTATCCAAGGGCGGGCCTCACATCGACATAGTCGATATGAAAGGCGCTCTCTTGAGGGATGTCAAACCGTAGAAAGGCTGCCTAGCACCCCGAGCTTGTCCGCCATTCAGCCAAGATCCTTAGCAGGGTGTCCCGATTGCCGGATGCCTCGATCAACCCTCTGGAGCGGACCGTATTCGATCGGCCTTACCCATGAAAGCGGTCAACCCGATCTTCTGCGCGGCGGCGAAATCGCCGATGCGCACCGTCTCGCCGGACGATGTCCTGATCGACCCCGGATCTGAGCCGTCAGCGCGAGCGCTCCTGGAGGGAGTGCAACAGCCTGCTGGCCTCCGGACGATCGCCGCCGTCCGGCTGACCGACAAAAAATTGCAGTTCGTGATGCAGGAGCGTCCGGGCGCGCTCGGTCTCTCCTTTGGCGGCGAGCAGGCGCGCAAGACTCTCCGCGGCACGTAGGCCAAATCCGTGCTGGCCACGACGATTGGCAAGCGCGAGCGCCAGCTCGAAGTTCCGCTCGGCCAGCGAAGTGTCGTTGATCTGCGCATGTGCGGCAAATCGCCCTTCGATGCGCAGGCACTCGGCCTCATACCAGTAATTGCCACCCCGCCCGAAGACGTTGCGCGCCTGATCGAGACAACGCCGTGCGTCTGCCAGACGGTCGGCGCGGACATAGGCCTCAGCCAACCAGCAGAGGTAAGTGGGCAGCCAATAGACGAGGTGCGCCGTCTGCAGAAAATCGCGCTGCTTCTCAAGCAGATCGATGCCTTCCGCGAGGCGGCCGCTTTCAACGTCGGCCCAACCGAGAAATGTCCGTGCCACCGAGACCCAGAGCGGAAGCTCCCGTCTGATCGCCCCATCGAGCGTCTGCTGGGCGAGCGCCCGCACCGTCTGCACGTCCCGCTCCAGCGTGTAGAGCATGCAGGCGTGGGCATAGGCGTAACCGAGGGTATGGGCATGCGACAATTGCTGCGCGTGTCGAAGTGCCTCTCGGCCGTGCGTGACCGCGTCGGCAACTCGGCCCACCAGCCAGTAGCAGATGCACAGGTTGGACAGGCTCGTGATCTGCACGTCAGTGCCGTATGTCACGCCCGTCGCGCGGTCGGCGGCAGCATCGTAGAGTTTGGCGGCCCGATCGAGATGGACGCACGCCTGCTCGGTCTCCCCATCGAGCAGCGACGTGCCGAGCAGGCGGTGGCCCACCATCCGATCGGCCCTCGTTCCCTTTTGCTCGGCGAGCGTCAGAAAATCCCGCGCCAGCGTGCCGGCCTCCCGCACGTTGCTTGCAACACGCAAATAAGACCATCTTGCGTACAGCGCCGGAAAGATGCGCGGATCGTTGTCGAGGGCACGGCAGAGCTCGATGGCGCGGCTGCTGACGTCAGCGACCGCATCGGCGCCGAATCCCTGCAGCGCGATCGTGGGTCCGATCAGCGCGATCTGGGCGTTCAGCTCCAGATTGTCCCGTTCAAGTCCCGCCGGAAGCTTCCTGATCTCCTCCAGCGCCATATTGAGCTCGGCGACGGCTTCCAGATTAGCCGAACGTTCTGCTGCCTGCTGGGCCGCTTTGAGCCGCATCTGTGCCGCCCGGGAGGTGCGCCCGGCCTCGGACAGATGCTGCGCAAGATAGCCGGGTTCGGTGATGGCAACCTCCGGCAGATGGAGCTCGATCTCTGCAGCCACGCGGTCGTGAAGCTCTCGTCTCTGCCGTTTGAGAAGCGAATAATAGGCAACGTCCCGGACCAGCGCATGCTTGAAGGAGTAGACCTTTTCGTCGTCGTTGCGCTCAAGTCCTATCAGTCCAGACGCTCGCAGCCGCTCGAGGGCCGCTTCGAGGCCATCTTCAAGCTCGCCGGCGACGGCAGCAAGAAGCCGATGCGGAAAGCTTCGGCCAATCACCGACGCGAGCTGCGCGACCGCCTTGGCATTGCCAAGGCGCTCGAGACGCAGCATCAGGGAGTCGTAGAGCGCCGATGGCACTTCTGAAGGTCCGCTGCCGCCGGCCGTTCGGACGCCCGGATCGACTTGGCCAGTTTCCAGGGCCGCCGCCGCCAGCTCTTCCACGAACAGCGGCACACCGTCCGATCGCGCAACAATCTGCTGGATCAGCTGGTTTGATAGCTGTTTGTCGCGCACGACCGATCCGGCAAGATAGCGGCAGTGCTCATCGTCGAGACGCTGAAGCACTATACGCAGGATCGTGGGCGACACGTGACCAAGCACGGATGCCCGGCTGGTGACCACTAGGAGATTCCGCGTACCGCCGATCTGGCCGGCAATTCGCTCGACGATCTCGATTGTCGATGGATCGGCCCAGTGAAAATCCTCAATCAGGATCAGGCCGGATTCGCCGCGCGTTTGCGAGATCAACAGCCGCACTGCCGCATCACGCGTCTTTCGACGCTGCTCCTGAGCGTCGGGAATCATCGGGCCTGACGCCGCCGGCACCGCCAAGCCGAGCATCTGGCCGATCAGCGTCAACTGCTCCTCGTCGCCGCCGGACGTCGCGGCCACGAAATCACGCAGACGCGCCAAATTCGCCTCGGCGTCTCCATCCCTGCCGATGCCGACGCGCTGCTCGAGCGCCCTCATGATCGGGTATAGCGGCGTGTTCTGATGCGGGGCGGAGGCCTGGATCACCAGCATCAGGTCGTCCGGCAGCGCGGCCCTTTCGATCAGCTCCAATGCCAGGCGCGATTTTCCGATCCCGGGCTCCCCGGTGATCTCCACCGTACGCCCCTGCCCGGTCCGCACCAGCTCCCACGCTTGCAGCAGCTGGTCCATTTCAGCGACCCTGCCCACCAGGCGCGAGGCATTGCGACGGCGTGCACGATGGCCGCCGCCATCTTCCAACGCCTCGCTCACGACGAGAAAGACCTCGACTTTTCGCGACAATCCCTTGAGCGAACGCATACCGAGCGGTTGCAGGGCGAATTTGCCGCGGAGGAGACGCCTGGTCTCACCGCTGATCACGAGTGAATTGGGCTCGCCCATTTCCAGCAACCGGAATGCGACGTTAGGCGTTTCGCCGACGATCTCCGTCGCATCGTGCACATGGCCCGGCCCCGCCTTGCCGATCACCGCAACGCCCGTATGGACCCCGATCCGAACGCGAAGCGGTTCCTGGATCGCCGCGATGGCGCGCTCGCTCAATTCGTGAAGTGCCCGCAACAACACAAGGCCGGCGCGTACCGCGCTCTCGGCCTCGTTCTCCGATGCGAGGGGATAGCCGAATTCCGCACGGATGCCGTCGCCGATGTAGTTGACGACGCTACCTCCGGCATTGCTGATGCATTGCGAGCTTATCGCCTGGAATTCCAGCAATATTTCGCGCAGATCCTCAATGTCGCAACGCTCGGAGAGGCCCGTTGAATCAACGACGTCGCAGAACAGAACGGTGAGCTGCCGGCGTTCGGGTACTCTGTCGTGAGGGTCGTCCATTACTCATCCCGGAATTCTGACAATGTTCCGCGGTTCGATTGGCGCCGCTACCGTTTCCTGAGCGCGCAGAGATTGCGCCATTCTCTTGAGAGAAGTCCACCTCTTGAGAGAAGTCTACGCCGCCGTGGGTGACAATCAATCAGCCACACTGTCCGACCACGTCGCACGAAATTTCCGGTCCAGGTCGGATATTGCAGGCACGTCAACTTCCGTATCACGGCTCCAGGCTGGCCATAACCGGCTCAGAGCAGATTGGCAAAAAACGGGTTCAGCATACGCCCGTGCGGATCCTCCAGCCTGACTTGCGCAGAAAACTGCGTCCATCGCGCTCCATACGCGGCCGTGACATGCTGCCGCGTGACGAACGGACTCTGATTCAGCAAAGGAATGCCATTCCTCTTGTGCGCGAACTCATTGAACTCCTCCAAAAACCCGTCCCACGCCGGCCTGTCCGTAAAAGCGTGAATGGGGTCGACCGAAAAAACGTCTCCGTCATGCGAGTAGGACAACAACGAATGCTCGTCTTTCCGGATGAAGTAGGAGCCAAGCGCCATGTTGCAGCGAAAGTCATGATCCTCGAAATATTTTTCGCTGAAGTCCACGTAGTCGCGCAGCACACTCAGCCATTCAGAGCGCGGAAATGCCCAGAATGTAAATGCATATCGCGCCGACGGCGGCGTCTTGCTGTAGTCGATGGTCTTGTCGGGATTGTACAGCGTCGCCCCGCCGACCAAGTGCAGGAATGACATCAACAACCGGCTGCCAACGAACCACGTGTCGAGCGACGCATCCCGGAGAGGCTTGGTCGGGATGCTGCTGTCGATAAACCTGCCAACGCGGGCTTCCGTATGGTTCCAGAGGGTACGGCGGCCGGCGGCGAACAGCGACCCTAACGGCCCAACCCTGTCGACAGGATGCCGCGTCTGGAAATGCGCCTTTCGACCGACCGTCCAACAGATCAGGCCTCGCGATGCATCGATGATTCCATCCACTTCCTTCTCGGTCAGCTCTCCGATCGGGCGCGGCAAATATCTAAAGTGGACCGCTTCCAGCGCCTTGATGCGAAACGTCACCTCGTAGATGACGCCGCACAGGCCGTAACTCGAGCGCATCAAGTACATCAGTTGCGGGTTTTTATCCTCCGATGCTTCCGCCAACCCGCCGCTGGGCGTCACCCATTTCATCGCTGTGATGTACGAGCCGACCTGCCCAAACTCGCCGCCGTCCAGGCCGTCCTTGGTGTGGCAGCAGGCCGCCGCACCGAGCGTCATGTTCCCGATTTCGATATTGGTCAGAAACTGGAGGTTCATCGCCCGCAATAGCCGCGATGCAGCAATGAACTGGAGACCGGCCTCGGCCGTGAACGTCATGCTGTGTGGATCGATCTTGTGGATGCGGCTCATCCCGGACATGTCGATGATCGTCCCGTCCGAGGACGCGCAAGGCGTCAAGGAATGATAGCTGCCCATCGCCCGAACAGGGCTTGGGTAGCGATCGGCATCCCTGAGGATCGATTGAATCTCGTCGACGGAGCGCGGTGACACCAGCTGCGCGGGAGAGCTTGTGATCCCGCCGTCGTAATTGCGAACCATGATGCCCATCTGCGTCACCCCCTTGACGGCGAAACACGCAACTTAAGATGGCTTTTCGGCCTTGCCGGCGCCGGTGCCAGCCTGGTTCTCACGAGGTGAAGCGCGTTGTCGCGCAGCTTCGCCCCGCTCACGGAAATTCAGCCGGGGCGCCCGATGCACCCACGGCTGTACGCCATCCTATCCGAGCAAACATTTAGCGGACAGCGGAAATCGAACGACCGGGCGACCGCGGCCTCCGGAAAGCCACGTTGGCAAACGGGCATTTTGGTGCTATTGAACTGCATTTACTAGTTGCAAGTTGACTTTATTTCACGCGATTGCGTTTGGGAGCGTCAATGTCCCGCGAGAACGATGGTTTTGGCTTCCATCGTGACCTGCTCCAGGCAATCCTGGATGTTGTCTATCGGGCCATTAACTTCCTTGTGAGATGGGACCACCTGCCGACCCTGCTCGGAGCTGCCAATCTTTCGGTGTTCCGCGACCGGCTGCGCGAGCACAATCTCCACCATACCGGCTACGGCCCGACATCGCCCGGCTGGAGCACCGGCAATGACAGGTGGCGTTCCGCCGACGGCTCGTTCAACAGCCTCGACCATCCGCGCATGGGCATGGCGGGCGCCCGGTTCGGACGCAATTTCCCGCTGCCGGAATGCGTGCCGGACGGCGTCGACGATCTGCTCGAACCCAGTCCGCGCGAAATTTCGACGGAATTGCTGGCGCGCGACCAATTTATTCCCGCGACCAGCCTCAATGTGCTGGCCGCCGCCTGGATTCAGTTCGAAACGCATAATTGGTTCAGTCATGGGGTGCCCGAGCCGGGAAACGAGTTCAAAATCCCGCTAAAAGCGGGCGACCAATGGCCCAAGAATGAGCGGCTCGACGACTGCATGAAGATCCGTCGCACGGTTTGCGACCAGACATCGCGTGAATCGTGGCTCGGCGCCACACCGACATTTCGCAATTTCAACTCGCACTGGTGGGACGCCGGGCAGATCTACGGCAGCGATCGCGCGAGGCAGATGCAGATCCGATCCGGCGTCGATGGGAAGATCAGGGTCGGCGATGATGGGATGCTCCCAGCCGATCCGGTCCATCCGGGTGCCGATCTCACCGGCTTCAATGACAATTGGTGGGTCGGGCTCAGCCTGCTGCACAATCTCTTCGCGCGTGAGCACAATTTCATCTGCGATGGCTTGAAGACCCGGTATCCGGACTGGAATGACGAAGAACTATTCCAGCGTGCGCGCCTGATCAACGCGGCCCTGATCGCCAAGATCCACACCGTCGAATGGACGCCAGGCATCCTCGGCCATCCTGCGCTGGATTTCAGCATGCACGCCAACTGGTCGGGGATACCATACCGGGTGCTGCGCGCAGTGCTCGGCAAGAACAGCGAGGCCGCCTATGGCATCATCGGCTCTCCGACGGACCAGCACAGCGCGCCCTACGCGATGACCGAGGAATTCACCGCTGTCTACCGCCTCCACCCGTTGCTCCCCGACAAGATGGATGTGCGGCGGCTCGATACCACAGAGCCAAAATCTTGCGACTTGGTCAACATGCAGGGGCGCGTCTCCCGCAAGTTCGTTCAGTCTCACGGCTTCGCCAACCTGATGTACTCCTTCGGCACCGCTCATCCCGGCGCCATTCGCCTCCACAATTACCCCAACTTCCTGCGCCAGTTCACTAAAGACGGCCAGCCGCTGCTGGACGTGGCCGCGATAGATATCATGCGCGATCGCGAGCGCGGCGTGCCGCGCTACAATCGTTTCCGCGAGCTGGTCGGCAAGAAGCGCGTCAAGACATTCGAGGAAATCACCAGCATCCCCGGTGCCGCCAAGAAGATGCGCACGATCTACAAGGGCGACGTCGACCGCGTTGATCTGATGGTGGGGCTGTTAGCCGAGGACCTGCCGGACGGTTTTGGCTTCAGCGATACCGCCTTTCGCATCTTCATCCTGATGGCATCGCGGCGTCTCAAGAGCGACCGCTTTTTCACCGACGACTACCGGGCGGAAGTTTACACGAACTTCGGTCTGGACTGGATCCAGAACAACGGAATGAAATCGGTCCTGCTGCGGCATGTGCCGCAACTCGGATCGGCGCTCGAGGGCGTCAACAACGCCTTTGCCCCCTGGAACGTGCTGCGAGGCTGACCCATGGCCCTCATCCTCAGCATTCCGGGCCTCGTCCGCCTCGCTGTCGTCCGCGATCCCGACGAACTGCTCCGCGTCAACAACGCGGGTACCGTCGCCCGCCCACTCTCCGGCCGCGGAGGCCTGTTCAATCGCTCGGTCGCGGCAAAGCTCGCCGTTTTCCGTACGCCCGATGGCGACATCTGGCCGGCGTTTCGCGACCGGCACGATCCATTGCGCGTGGCCCATCAAGCGACCCTCGAATCCGCGCTTTCGAATGTCGAGCCACTGTTGCAACGGATCGCGCCGGAGATCGCCGAGCTCGGCAATTACATCCGCGACGGGCACGCAGATCGCAGCATGGGCGTCGTTGTTCAACAAGCGATAGGCCGGCTCTTCTTCGCCGACTATGTTGCGAGCGAGGAGTCCTACGCCGCCGCGCGCACGTTGCAGGCCTGGCTGTCGGCCTGGCCGCTGCGTGCACACTGGATCAGATGCAGCGGCGCGTTGAAGGCTGCGCTCGATCGAATTGAGGCAGCCTCGCGCGGCGATATGGCTTGCGCGCATGCAACTGCGCTTGCGATGGACAACATCGTGAAGTCGATCGATCTGATGCGCGAGCTGGTGCTTCGCGGCGACAATCTGGCGAAGATCGAACCGCAGGATGCTCTGCTTCGCACGTTGCGCGCGCCCGCGCGCGTGATCCGCGAAGCGCGCGATGGAGACTGTGTTGGTTTGATCCGGCTGCGGTCACGGACGTTGGTGCTGCTAGCGGTCGAGGGCGCCCGACAGCAACGTGCCTCCGACCCGGGATTCGCATTCTTTGCCGATGCGTGGAATCGTTGCCCCGCGCACGGCATTGTCCCCGCGTTGCTCATCGAGGTCTGGCAGGCGGCAAGGACCAACAAGAAGCACAGCGCGACGGGAACGCCACCGCAAGGTGGAGTGCCAACGTCGCGACCGGCCTAGCACCCGAGCTTGTCGGCGATTCCGCCAAAACCCTTGGCGACGATGTCCCAATTGCCGGTGGCCTCGAAATCGACCTTCTGGAGCGGACCGTATTCCGTCGGCCGCGCCACGAAGGCCGTCTTCAGCCCGTTCTTCTGCGCGGCGGCGAGATCGCCGTTGTGGGCGGCGACCATCATCACCTGCTCCGGCTTGAGGCCGAGCAGGCGCGCGGCGCCGAGATAGGTTTCGGGATCGGGCTTGTAGTGCTCGAACAGCTCGGCCGACATGATGAGGTCCCAGGGAAGCCCTGCGAACTTTGCCATGTTGGTCAGCAGCGCGACATTGCCGTTCGACAGCGGCGAGATCACGAATTTCGTCTTCAGCTGCGTCAGGCCCGCCACGCTGTCGGGCCACGGGTGCAGGCGGTGCCAACCCTTGGTGAGGTGATCGAGATCGGCTTCGGTCAGGCCTGGAATCGAAAATTGCGCGACCAGCTTTTCGAGCGAGCGGCGATGCAGATCATCTAACATGACATAGCCGCGCTCGGGATTTTTGCGCACGTCATCCATCGAGGCCATGTACATGCCGCGCCAGCCGTCGACCAAGGCGGTCCAGTCGGCGGAGATGCCGCGGCCCTTCGCCCACCACATGAAGTCCGTGATCAGGCTGGTGCGCCAGTCGACGACGGTGCCGAACACGTCGAAGACGAGGGCTTTGACGGCGGTGAGATCGGAGGTCGTGGTCATGTTTCGCTTCGCGGATTTTCCGCGCTCCGGGTGGCTTTGTCTCAGATGAAGGGCTTTAAAGCATGATCTTTTCCATGCAACAATAGCGCTAGTCCGCCACACCAGACACGCATAAGATGAACAAGGTTACGGGCCTCAACCAGTCGGGGTGCAGCGTATTTGTCATGACCAACCCTGTTGCATTTGTTTTATTAGAGAACGCCGGCCTTCCAGAAGAGAAGGTCCTGGTCGAGACGCTACGCCGCCGACATCCAGGCTTGCATTGGGAGATCAGCACGGCCGCAGCACCTGCGGAAGCCGACGATCTGCTCCTGATCCGCGTGGGCGATCATTTGGCGGGAGTCCTTTTGATGCGTGCGCCAACGCCGATCAATCCGTCGGCGTGGCAACAGGCCTCCTCGGAATGGCCGGAGGCATTGCAGGCGCTGGAGAACCACCGTGCGAACCTGGTCGTCTCAATGACGGGTTCTGCTGCGAAGGGTGCGGAAACCGGGAAGCCCAGTGTGATCGAAAGCACCCGCATCGTCACTGCCGTCGTCGGTAGCCTGATTGAGGCGCAGCCTGGCTGTCTGGCCATAGCCTGGAACGGACAATTCGGACGCTCTCCCGAACAGTGGCTAGAGCAGTCCCGCCGATCGTTCGATCCGTTTCCGGATCATCCATACAGCCTATGGATCGAGATTGTTCACTTCGTGAGCGGCAAGACGATTGGGGCTTACACGAAAGGACTATCCGCATTCATCGGACGCGAGATCGAATTTGAGGTGGACGGGCTCGATGAACGCACAGTCACGGCCCGCGTTGCCGGCCTTTCATCCTACCTGATCGCAAACGGCATTGAGGCCGGGCCCAAGAGCGGTGCCGTGTTCGAGGCCGACTCCGAGGTCGATCATCACGTTGCGGTGCTCCATCGCAATTCGCGCTTTCGGATCGGGCCGGTTATCTCGTTCTTTTCTCTTCAAGACCGAGCTGGAAGGCTCAAGACCTACCAGATCATTCCGTCATCTCTCGCGCGAAATCACCCGCTTCTGATCATGCTGGGCAAGGTCGGGCTTTTCGATCCGACGAAGTCCGAAAATCTCATAGAGCTGCGGCCAGATCACTACGTTTCGGAAACTCGCCTGGAGAGCCTCGATGGCGGCGTGTCGCAAGAGCTGTCCAAAATGCTCGCGACCGACGCCTATGCCGAGGCGGACACGAACGCGCGCCGCGCGCTCGCGAGCGGAGACATAGCGTCAGCGACGTCTTTTTTGCAGCCTTGGGCTGAGGAAGTTGGCCAGCTTCAAGAGGCGCTCCAACTCGCTCTGACCTTGTGCGACGCGTTCATGTTCATGCCGGCGGCGGCGCGCCACCCCTAGCGGACACGCGATGGATCAGGTCCGTCGAGGTGCCTACACGGCGGCGTCCGGCTGAACCGGCCGAACGAGCGCACGCGGGATGGTTGCGGACTTAGTCCAAATGGAACTTCGCCAGCTCGCGGTGCTCGGCCTTGATGTAGCGCACCGTGCCGGTGACCGAACGCATCACCACCGTCTCGGTCTCGATCACGCCGTCCTTGCGGAATTTGACGCCCGACAACAGCGAGCCCGTGGTGACGCCGGTGGCGGCGAACAGGCAGTCGCCGCGCGCCATGTCCTCGATGCCGTAGATCATCTTGGGATCGTTGACGCCCATCTTCGCCGCGCGCTCGCGCTTCTCCTCGGAGTCGAGGATGAGACGGCACTGCATTTGGCCGCCGATGCAGCGTAGCGCCACGGCCGCGAGCACGCCTTCCGGCGCGCCGCCGGTGCCGAGATACATGTCGACGCCGGTATTGTCAGGGTCGGCGCAGTGGATCACGCCGGCGACGTCGCCGTCGGTGATGAGGCGCACGGCGGCGCCGGTCGAGCGCACGCTCTCGATGATGCTGGCATGGCGTGGCCGGTCGAGCACGAGAACGGTGATGCCGTCCGGCTTGACGCCCTTGGCCTTGGCAAGGCGGCGGACGTTTTCGGCCGGCGTCGCATCGAGCTCGACGACGCCCTTGTCATAGCCGGGACCGATCGCGAGCTTCTGCATGTAGACGTCGGGCGCATGCAGCAGAGTACCGCCGTCGGCCATCGCCATGGTGGCGATCGACCCCGGCATGTTCTTCGCGCACAGCGTGGTGCCTTCGAGCGGGTCGACCGCGATGTCGACCTGCGGGCCGGCGTTCATGCCGACCTTCTCGCCGATGAAGAGCATCGGCGCTTCATCGCGCTCGCCCTCGCCGATGACGATTGTGCCCTCGATCGGCAGCTTGTTGAGCTCGCGCCGCATTGCATCCACCGCGGCCTGGTCGGCCGCCTTCTCGTTGCCGTGCCCGCGCAGACGCGCCGAAGACACCGCCGCCCGCTCCGTCACACGCACGATCTCCAGCGTGAGAATGCGCTCGAGCAACGCTTGCGGCGGGACTGAAATATGGGTCGACATCGGCTCACTCCTTCGAAACAGTTTTGGACGGACATCTCCGCCGCATCAACTCGTAACACCCACAGTTCGTTCGAACCGTGTCATTGCTAAGCATGCTCAGTTCTTCTCGATCCTGATGACCTGCGGCCGTCCGCTGATCACCTTGTCCTTCTGCACGGCCGCGAGCGCGCGGCGCACGGCGTCCTCGTGCGTGGCATAGGTTATGAGAATGACGGGCACCGGGACCGCCTTGCCGTCTGCCGGCGCAGCGCCGCCATTGGGATGGCGCTGCACGATGGACTCGATCGAAATCTTCTGCTCCGCGAGCCGTGTCGCGATCGCAGCCGCGGTGCCCGGGAAATCGCGTGCCAGAAGGCGGATGTAGTAGCCGCCCTCGTGGCGCTCCATCGGCGCCTTCTTGGTATCGCGCAGCTGTGAAACCGGCCGGCCGAACGGATTGGCGCGGATGCCGCGCGCGACGTCGGCGACGTCGGCGACGACGGCGGA
The DNA here is from genome assembly GCF_055811355.1 of Bradyrhizobium sp. WSM4873. Classification (NCBI taxonomy): domain Bacteria; kingdom Pseudomonadati; phylum Pseudomonadota; class Alphaproteobacteria; order Hyphomicrobiales; family Nitrobacteraceae; genus Bradyrhizobium; species Bradyrhizobium sp. WSM4873. The sequence continues at coordinate 20,179 of NZ_JBVVPS010000001.1, forward strand.
TGCGGTCGCAGCGCCGCCGGCACCGGGGCCGACCAGCGTGATCGGCGGGATGCCTTCGCCATCGATCGTGACAGCATTGGTGACACCCATCACCTGTGCGATCGATGAGGATTTTGGAACCATGGTCGGATGCACGCGCTGCTCGATGCCCTTGGCGGTGCGAACGGCGACGCCGAGCAGCTTGAGCCGGTAACCAAGATCGTCGGCGGCACGGAGATCTTCCGGCGCGATGGAGGAGATACCTTCGACATAGACCGCGCTTTGAGCAACTTTCGTGCCGAAAGCGAGGCTGGCGAGAATGGCGAGCTTTTGCGCAGTATCGTGGCCGTCGACGTCGAACGACGGATTGGCCTCGGCATAGCCGAGCCGTTGCGCGTCCTTCAGGCATTCGGCGAAGGACAGGCCCTCCTGCTCCATCCGGGTCAGGATGTAGTTGCAGGTGCCGTTGAGGATGCCGTAGACCCGGTTGATGCCGGTTCCGGCAAGACCTTCGCGTAACGTTTTGATGACAGGGATCGCAGCGCCGACGGCTGCCTCGAAATTCAGCGCGCCGCCGTGCTTTTCGGCGGCCTTTGCCAGCTTGAGACCGTGCTTTGCCAGCAACGCCTTGTTGGCGGTGACGACGGACTTGCCGGCGTTCAGCGCGGCTTCGACCGCCGCCAGCGCGGGATCGCCGGAGCCACCCATCAGCTCGACGAAGCAGTCGATGCCGGGATGCGTGGCGAGGGCGATTGGATCCTTGACCCATTCGACGCCCCGCAGATCGACGCCGCGCTTCTTCGCCTTCGAGCGCGCGGTGACGGCGACGACGCGGATGCCGCGGCCGCTGCGGCCGGCAAGCACGCGCGCCTGCGTTTCAATCAGACGGACAACTTCGGCGCCCACGGTGCCGAGCCCCGCTATGCCCACTTTCAGGGGTGCAACCATGATGCCTTGGAAAACCTGCGGAAGAGAACTTAACGCCGAGTGGCGAGCGGAACGACGTTGTGCAACGTTTCGATGCCGCTTTCAAGGAAGCGGCGCACGCCGCGCGCGGCCTGCCTGATCCGTTGCTCGTTTTCCACCATGGCGATGCGGACATATCCTTCACCATGTTCGCCGAAGCCGACGCCGGGCGAGACCGCGACACCGGATTTCTCCACCATCAGGGTCGCGAACTGCATGCTGCCGACGCTGCGGAAGGCTTCCGGCAGCGGCACCCAGGCGAACATCGATGCTTCCGGCGGCGGGATCTCCCAGCCGGCACGGCCGAACGATTCCACCAGCGCGTCGCGCCGCTTGCGGTAGGTGTCGCGCATCTCCTTGATGCAATCGTCCGGTCCGTTCAGCGCGGCGGTCGCCGCGACCTGGATCGGCGTGAACGCACCGTAGTCGAGATAGGATTTGACGCGGCCGAGTGCCGCAATCACGCGCTCGTTGCCGACCGCGAAGCCCATGCGCCAGCCAGCCATCGAATAGGTCTTCGACATCGAGGTGAACTCGACGGCGACGTCCATCGCGCCCGGCACCTGGAGCACCGAGGGCGGCGGGTTGCTTTCGTCGAAATAGACCTCGGCATAAGCGAGATCGGACAGGATCAGGATCTCGTGCTTCTTCGCGAACGCGACCAGGTCCTTGTAGAAGTCGAGGCTCGCAACATAGGCGGTCGGATTCGAGGGATAGCAGACGACGAGCGCCAGCGGCTTCGGGATCGAATGCACGATCGCCCGCTCGACCGCCTCGAAGAATTGCGGCGTCGGCTCCGAGGGCACCGAGCGGATCACGCCGCCCGCCATCAAGAAGCCGAAGGCGTGAATCGGGTAGCTCGGATTGGGACAAAGGATGACGTCGCCGGGCGCGGTGATCGCCTGCGCCACGTTGGCAAAGCCCTCCTTGGAGCCGAGCGTCGCCACCACCTGGGTGTCGGGATTGAGCTTCACGCCGAAGCGGCGGGCGTAGTAGCCGGCCTGGGCCCGGCGCAGCCCGGGGATGCCGCGGGAGGCCGAATAGCGGTCGGTGCGCGGCTTGCCCAACGTCTCCTTCAACTTCTCCAGCACATGCGCTGGCGCCGGGAGGTCCGGATTGCCCATGCCGAGGTCGATGATGTCGGCGCCGGCATTCCGCGCGGCTGCCTTGGCCCGGTTGACCTGTTCGAACACGTAAGGCGGAAGGCGGCGGATGCGGTAAAACTCTTCCATGGCTCTCTCGGCTCCGGGCAACCGGTCAGGACAGAATCGACAGGCCACAAAGACCAGGCGGACGGCGCCCGCGTCCCTCGCGAAAATTACTCAAGATCAAATACTTAGAGCAATCATCGACAACGGTGACTGAAGTCGTTCGCCCTGACTCTCGGCTGAACTAAGGTCTTTTAGCACGGCGAGCCGGAGGCGCCAGCGATTACCTTGCGGCGCCCTATTTCGCGTCCTTGGTGGCAACCGCCTGACGGTCGCGCGCGGCAGCAAGTTCGGCCTCGATCTTGGCGCGTTGGTCCGGCGGCATGACCGCCTGATCGCGATCCGGCGGCAGATCGTGCACCGGCAGATAGCTACCAGCCTCCCTGGGATGCGCTTGCGCATCGGAAGGCGTCATATCCGCGAGCTGGCTCGAGCAGCCGCCTAAGGCGAGCGTCGCCATCAGCAGCGCGCCACAGATCCGCCGCGACTTTTGCAGGTCCCTCAACGCCAACACTAGGGAAATCCCCACTTCGTCCCAAAGCACGGCCCCGGGGCAACCTTACCCAAGTCCGCGCCCAAGCTCAAACCATTGCTGCCCAAATGGTGCGAGCGAGAAAATAGCCCCAGTCCACCAAGCCGAGCGGTGCGGCTCGATTGTGACGGAACCAAGAAAATTTGTCGCACTGCAACACATCTTCGAGAGTGTTTAACGCCAAACATGCGAGCTTCGCGGTGACGAATACGGAATGAATCGTTACTGTTCGCCTCATGAGTATGGCCACGACCGATACGCCCAAACCCGAGACGAAGTTCGATGCGGAAGCCTTCGCGATGAATGTCGCGCGGGCAATGGAAAGCGGCGGCAAGGCGCTCGCCGCGTACCTGAAGCCGCGCGAGAGCGGCGAGGTGCAGGATCGTCCGCCGGCGGAGCTTACGGAGGTCGTCAAGACCTTCACCGCCGTCGCGGAATACTGGCTGTCGGATACGTCGCGGGCCTCCGAGCTCCAAACCAAGCTCGCCAAGGACTATCTCGACCTCTGGGGCTCGGCGGCGCGCCGCATGGCCGGTCAGGACGCACCGCCTGCGATCGCGCCCTCGCCGCGCGACAAGCGCTTTGCCGATCCGGAATGGAAGTCGAACCAGTTCTTCGATTTCATGATGCAGCTCTACCTGCTCACGACCAAATTTGCGCAGGAGCTTGTGCGGGACGCCGAGGGGCTCGATCCGCAGACCCGCCGCAAGGCCGAATTCTACGTCCAGCAGGTCACCAACGCGATATCGCCGTCCAATTTCGTGCTGACCAATCCGGAAGTGCTGCGCGCGACGGTAGCCAGCAGCGGCGAAAATCTGGCGCGCGGCCTGAAGATGCTGGCCGAGGACATTGCCGCCGGCAAGGGCACGTTGAAGATCCGTCAGTCCGATCCGGACAATCTCGTCGTCGGCGTGAACATGGCGACGACGCCGGGCAAGGTGATCTACCAGAATGAGATGATGCAGCTGATCCAGTATGCGCCGGCGACGGAGAAGGTGCTGCGCACGCCGCTCCTGATCATCCCGCCCTGGATCAACAAGTTCTACATCCTCGATCTCAAGCCGGAGAAATCCTACATCAAGTGGTGCGTCGATCAGGGCATCACCGTGTTCGTGATCTCATGGGTCAATCCCGACAAGCGTCTCGGAGCCAAAAGCTGGGAAGACTACATGAAGGAAGGCCCGCTCACGGCGATGGACGTGATCGAGAAGGTTACCGGCGAGATGAAGGTGCACACCGCCGGCTATTGCGTCGGCGGCACCATGCTCGCGACCACGCTGGCCTGGCTCGCCGAGAAGCGCCGCCAGCGCGTGGCATCCGCGACGTTCTTCGCGGCACAGGTCGACTTCACCCATGCCGGTGATTTGCTCGTGTTCGTCGACGAGGAGCAGATCGCATCGCTCGAGCAGGACATGAAGGCGGCGGGCGTGCTCGAAGGCTCGAAGATGGCGATGGCCTTCAACATGCTGCGCTCCAACGATTTGATCTGGTCCTATGTCGTCAGCAATTACCTCAAGGGCCAGCAGCCGAGCGCGTTCGACCTGCTGCACTGGAATTCGGACGCGACGCGCATGACGGCGTCGAACCATTCGTACTATCTGCGCAATTGCTATCTCGAGAACCGGCTCTCGACCGGCACGTTGGTGCTGGACAACACCCTGCTCGATCTCTCCAAGGTCATGGTGCCGATCTACAATCTCGCAACGCGCGAGGACCACATCGCGCCGGCGGAATCGGTGCTGTACGGCTCCCAGTTCTTCGGCGGTCCGGTGAAATACGTGCTGTCCGGCTCGGGCCATATCGCCGGCGTGGTCAATCCGCCCGCCTCGAACAAATACCAGTACTGGACCAACGACAACCTGAAGTCCGCCAACGTCACCGAGTGGATGAAGGGCGCGGTCGAGCACAAGGGCTCGTGGTGGCCGGACTGGCGGCAATGGCTGGGCGCACTCGATCCCGAGGAAGTCCCGGCCCGCACGGTCGGCAGCGAGGCGTTTCCCCCGATCGAGGACGCGCCCGGCAGCTATGTCAGGGTTCGCGCATAGCAGAATCTTCCGCGCTTTCGTATAAGCTCCACGCCTGCAGCAGAATTTGATGAGGGGACCGGGTTATGACGCGTGAATTGTTCTGGCTGACACTGACGGTGGTCCTGACCGGAATCCTCTGGATTCCCTACACCATCAACCGCTGCCAGATTCGCGGTCTCGGTGGCGCGATGGCCAATCCCTCGCGCACCGACAAGCCGCAATCGGAATGGGCGAACCGGCTGATGTTCGCGCACGACAACGCCGTCGAGAACCTCGTCCTGTTCGCGCCGCTGGTGCTGATCCTGAACGCGATCGACTACTCCTCGAAATGGACGGTGCTTGCTTGCGCCGTCTATTTCTGGTCGCGCGTTGCGCATCTGATCGTCTATGCGCTCGGGATCCCGGTATTCCGCACGTTGGCCTTCACCGTCGGCTTCATCGCGCAGGCCGTGCTGGCCGTCGCGATCTTCAAGGTGGTTTGATCGCATCTCCGATGGCTCAGCGCCTGCAACCAAGGAGTGAAATCCTCGAAAGCCTGCCCGGCTGCTGGTGTTGCCAAAGGATGACAGTGCGACAAAAACAGGGATGCCATCGGTAGACTGACACGAAGGATCGCCCATCCACAGGTATATTTGGTCATCTCATTGATGATTCGGGGCAGATATGAATTGGAAGATTGCATCCGCGCTCGCCGGACTCTCGCTCGCAGCCGTCACCACCCAGGCCAGTGCCGCCGATCTCGCCGCACGTCCCTACACCAAGGCGCCGCCGATGATCGCGGCGATCTATGATTGGAGCGGCTTCTACATTGGCGCCAACGGCGGCTATGGCTCGTCACGCAATTGCTGGGACCAGACCGTTGGTTTCGCCGCCGGCGTTGCGGAAGGCTGCCATGACGCGACGGGCGCCGTCGCCGGCGGCCAGATCGGATATCGCTGGCAGAGCAGCGCCTTCGTATTCGGCCTCGAAGCGCAGGGCGACTGGGCGGACCTCTCCGGCCGGAACGCCAGCACCGTGCTCGGCGTCGCGAACCGCACCCGTGTCGATGCTTTCGGCCTGTTCACCGGCCAGGTCGGCTACGCCTGGAACAGCGCACTGCTTTACGTGAAGGGCGGCGCCGCCGTCACCCGCAACCGCTACCGCGGCATCGGAACGGGCGGTCTGGCCGGAGCCGAGTTCGACGGTGCCGACGATACCCGCTGGGGCGGCACGGTCGGCGTCGGCATCGAATACGGCTTTGCGCCGAACTGGTCGGTCGGCGTCGAATACGACCATCTGTTCATGGGCCGCCACGACGTCACGCTTACCTCCAACGGCGCGCTGGCACCCGTCGGTACGTTCTCACGTACCGACCGCATTGGCCAGGACGTCGACTTGATCACCGCCCGCATCAACTACAGGTTCGGCGGCCCGATCATCGCGAAGTATTGAGGTCTGGTGTCCCGGACGCGGCGCAGCGTGTAGCGCTGCTCCGCAGAGCCGGAACCCAGAAAGCTTAAGCAGGACAATAGGCGCGGGCCCCGGCTCTGCAGCGCATCGCCGAGAGGCGCTGCGCCGCGTCCGGGGCACGAGATTGCTCCTACTCCTCCGGCAATCCGAGCATCAGCCGCATGTTCTGCACGGCCGCGCCGGACGCGCCCTTGCCGAGATTGTCGAGCCGCGCGACCAGCACCGCCTGATGGTACTTGTCGCTGGCGAAGACGTAGAGCTCGAGCGTGTTGGTCTCGTTGAGCGCTTCCGGCTCGAGCTTGCCGCCCTTGGCCGCCTCGTTCTGAAGCGGCATCGCCGAGACGTATTTCGAGCCGGCGTAGCGCTTTGCCAGCGCGGCCTGGAGATCGGCGCCGCTGGGCTTGCCGGGCAGCGTGTCGAGCTGGAGCGGCACCGACACCAGCATGCCCTGCCGGTAGTTGCCGACGGACGGGATGAAGATCGGCCGCCGCGTCAGGTTCGAATAGAGCTGCATCTCCGGCAGATGCTTGTGCTCGAAGCCGAGGCCGTAGAGTTCGAAGGACGGCGCGCCGCCGTCCTCGAAACTCGCGATCATCGACTTGCCGCCGCCAGAATAGCCGCTCACCGCATTGACGGTGACGGGATAGTCCGCAGGCAGCAAGCCGGCATCGACGATCGGTCGCAGCAGTGCGATCGCGCCGGTCGGATAGCAGCCGGGATTGGAGACCTTCTTCGCAGCCTTGATCTTGCCGGCCTGATCCGGCGTCAGTTCCGGAAAACCATAGGCCCAGTCGGGCGCGACCCGGTACGCGGTCGAGGCATCCAGCACCTTCGGGCCCGACTGCCCCATGCTGTCGATGAGCGCAACCGTTTCCCTGGCAGCATCGTCGGGCAGACAGAGGATGACGAGATCAACCTCCTCCATCAGCGCCTTCTTGGCCGCGGGATCCTTGCGCTTGTCCTCGGCAATCGTCTTCACGACCACGTCGCTCTGCAGCTTCAGCCGCTCGTTGATGCCGAGGCCGGTGGTGCCGGAGCCGCCGTCGACGAAGACGGTGGCGGGCTTTGTCGCAGCGCCCGTCTTCGGGGCATTTTTGGTGTCAACGAGACTGGCTTCAGAAAAGGTCATGGCGCGCTCCTTTCGAGCATGTTGGTTTCGGATGCGAAGGCCTCGGGCCTTACGTCCTGCATCAGTTGTGCGATCTCCCTGGCGTCGGCATGGACTTGCGCGCCAAGCGCATTGGCGATCGCCGTATAGTCGGCGTCGGACTTGTGCTGGTTGAGCTTGAAGCTGGCTTCGACCTCCTCAACCGTCATGACCAGACCCACGATCGCCTTCTTCATCGCCTCGAGCCGCCCGGCCGTCATCTTGCCCGACGTCCACGGCTTCTTCGGCAACAGCCAGTTCTCGAACTTGTTGCTGAGCGTATCGATTTGCACGGCCAGTTCACCATCCGACAACAACCGCACCGGCCCGGTCAGATGGACCGACTGGTACAGCCAGGTCGGCACCTGATCCGGCGAGACGTACCAGTCCGGCGACACGTAGGCATCGGGGCCGTTGACCGCGAGCAGCCAGGAGGTCGTCCCGTCGGCAAGCTTTAGCAGCGGATTGTGACGGGCTACGTGAAAGGCGGCCTGCGGCGTGCCGTCCGCGGCATAGGTCAAATAGAACGGCAGCGGCGAGGCCACGGGCTTGTGGCCGTCGAAGGCGCACATGGTGCCGAAGCCCCGCATGTCGGCGAATTTCAGGCTCGCGGCGCGGTCCTGCTTGAAAAAGGGTGGCGTATACATCGTAGTCTCCTGCTGGCCTCCTTGGGGGCCGCCGGATCAGATCGCACTGACAGGAGAGAGAATGCCGCGGACCGGATCCAGCGGCAAAGACGATGATCTCAAACGCGATCGACCGCCCAAACCGCAAAGCTGCGGCGGCGGCGACGGGCGAACAGGATGGTCGCGGCGTTGATCATGGCGCGGGGCTATAAGGCCAGATGCGGTTCGCGTCAAGGTTCGGACGTCACACCACGCGCCAGATCCATTCCATGATCTTCGCGATCACGTCGCCGAACAGCAGCAGCGCCGCCGACCAGACCAGCGCCGAGACGAAATTTGCGGCCTGAAAACTCCAATAAGGCATCTCGAAAATGCCGGCTGCAAGCGGCACGGAGGCGCGCAACGGGCCGAAGAAGCGGCCGATGAAGATGCTCGGCACGCCCCAGCTGCGCACGAAAGCCTCACCCCTGGGCAGGAGTTCCGGATAGCGCGAGAGCGGCCACATCTGGGCGACCTTCTCCTTGTAGCGATAGCCGAACCAGTAGGAGACCCAGTCGCCCAGCGCCGCGCCGATGCCGCCGGCGATCCAGACCGGATAGAAACTGATGCCGCTGGCACCGATCAGCGCGCCGATAGCGACCAACGCGCCCCAGGCCGGGATCAGCAGCGAGATGAAGGCGAGCGACTCCCCGAAGGCGAGCGCAAACACGATGGGAGCTGCCCAAGTCTGGTGAGCGCGCACGAAATCGGCCAGCGCGTGCGCAAACTGCTCCATTCAAAATAGCCTTTCCGCCCTGCCCGAAGGTGCTGCTCGATGAAAAGGACTGGTAAGCCAAGGACTTGTGTGACATCAAGTCACAAAGTCCGATCCAGACCGGACCGGAACGTCACATTGCCGGGAATTGATGGGGCTGCGGCGTAAAATCGCCGGGATTGGCTCCCAACCACACCGCCCGGCCCGCCCTGCGATAACCTTTCCAGGTCAGAAGTGGCATAGTCGGCTCAACCGATTCGCCGTTCATGCGGCCCTCAAAACGCATAAAGATATATGTCCAAGCAGTTGAAGCCCAAAGCAAAAGACGATTTTTTCGGTGGCGATGAGCCGAAGCCTCGTCCCGGCAAAGCAGCCGCGCGCGCGGGCGGCGCCGAAGCCGACTACACCGCAGCCGACATCGAGGTGCTCGAAGGTCTGGAACCGGTGCGCCGCCGGCCCGGCATGTATATCGGCGGCACCGACGAGAAGGCGCTGCATCACCTCTTCGCCGAAGTCATCGACAACTCGATGGACGAGGCGCTCGCGGGGCATGCGACCTTCATCGGAGTCGAGTTGAGCGCGGACGGCTTTTTGACCGTCACAGACAACGGCCGCGGCATCCCGATCGATCCGCATCCAAAATTCCCGAAGAAGTCGGCGCTCGAAGTCATCATGTGCACGCTGCACTCGGGCGGCAAGTTCGACTCCAAGGTCTACGAGACCTCGGGCGGCCTGCACGGCGTCGGCATCTCCGTGGTGAACGCCCTCTCTTCGCTGCTCGAGGTCGAGGTCGCGCGCAGCCAGAAACTCTATCGCATGACCTTCGAGCGCGGGCACCCGAAGGGCAAGCTCGAGGATCTCGGCAAGATCAACAACCGCCGCGGAACCCGCGTGCGCTTCAAGCCCGACACCGACATCTTCGGTGCCAAGGCCGCGTTCAAGCCGCAGCGCCTGTTCAAGATGACGCGTTCGAAGGCGTATCTGTTCGGCGGTGTCGAGATCCGCTGGAATTGCGCGCCCGAACTGCTCAAGGGCATCGACGACGTGCCGGCGGAAGCGACGTTCCACTTTCCTGGCGGCCTCAAGGATTATCTGGCGGCGGCGATCCATGCCGACACGCTGGTGCACCCCGACATCTTCTCCGGCAAGTCGGGCCGCAACGGCGCGCATGGCGCCTGCGAATGGGCGGTCGCCTGGACCGCGGATGCCGACGGCTTCCTGTCCTCCTACACCAACACCGTGCCGACGCCCGACGGCGGCACGCACGAATCCGGCCTGCGCAGCGCGCTGCTGCGCGGCCTGAAAGACCACGCCGAACGCGTCGGCCAAGGCAAGCGCGCGTCGTCCATTACGTCTGAAGACGTGATGGTGGGTGCAGCCGTGATGCTCTCGGTGTTCGTGCGCGAACCTGAATTCCAGGGCCAGACCAAGGACCGTCTCGCCACCGCCGAAGCGCAGCGCATCGTCGAACAGGCGATGAAGGATCCGTTCGACCATTGGCTGTCGGGCAATCCGAACCAGGCCAACAGGCTGCTCGACTTCGTGGTCGACCGCGCCGAGGAGCGGCTGCGCCGCCGGCAAGAGAAGGAGACCGCGCGCAAGACGGCAGGCAAGAAGCTGCGCCTGCCCGGGAAGCTCGCCGATTGCAGCGATGCCGGTCTGGACGGCTCGGAACTCTTCATCGTCGAGGGAGACTCGGCCGGCGGCAGCGCCAAGCAGGCGCGTGACCGCAAGACCCAGGCCGTGCTGCCGCTGCGCGGCAAGATCCTCAACGTCGCGTCCGCCGGCAAGGACAAGCTGACGGCAAACACGCAGCTCGCCGACCTCGTGCAGGCGATCGGCTGCGGGATGCTCGCACAATATCGCGAAGAGGATCTGCGCTATCAGCGCATCATCATCATGACCGACGCCGATGTCGACGGTGCCCACATCGCTTCGCTGCTGATCACCTTCTTCTACCGGCAGATGCCGCGGCTGATCGACGAAGGCCACCTCTTCCTCGCCGTGCCGCCGCTCTACAAGCTGACCAATGGCACGAAATCAGTCTACGCCCGCGATGACGCGCACAAGGAAGCGCTGATCAAGAGCGAATTCAACGCCAACGCCAAGGTCGAGGTCAATCGCTTCAAAGGCCTCGGCGAAATGATGCCGGCGCAGCTCAAGGAAACCACCATGGATCCGGCCAAGCGAACCATGCTGAAAGTGGTTCTGCTCGCCGACGACCGCGACACCACGGCGGATTCGGTGGAGCGCCTGATGGGCACCAAGGCCGAAGCGCGCTTCGCGTTCATCTCGGACAAGGCGGAATTCGCCAATGACGACCTGCTGGACGTCTGATCCGCGGGCGCTGCCTGGTCGGATCCCATCAAGAGCCCCGGCACGAAGCCCGGGGCTCTTTTGTTTTTGGGGACGGCAACCTCCCTACCCCGCCTCATCTCCACTGATTCTCCGCCTTGTCGCGTCGCGACTCGGCCAACGACTCATCGAGCCAGGCCGATGCAGGATTGCCTCCATTTCGGACAAAGCCGGATTCACTAACGAGAAGCTACCAAAAAACAGATCGCAAAATTCGACGTACTGCATTGATAATACGTACTTATTTTGCATTCCAACGACGACGCTCAGAATCCCTGCCGTGCGGCGTTTCCCGGCGACTGTGCCTGCTCTGCAACAGCATTTCGGAGAGAAGTAGCTATAGTCCGGGACATCAGATCACACGGACTTCAGTGCGCTCGCGCCTTCCAGACAGACCAAAGCTTGGGGAATTTAAGATGAAGAAGATTTTGCTCGCACTGACCGCGGTTGCCGCGATGACCGGTTCGGCCTCGGCCGCTGACCTTGGCGCCCGCCCCTACGTGAAGGCCCCGATGGCTGCTCCCGTCGCCAGCTGGACCGGCTTCTACCTCTTCGGCGGCGCCGGCGGCGGTCTCTCGGCCTCTGACCAGCGCGTGCAGACCACGGTCGGCGCAGTTCCCCTGACGATCGATCAGCGCCAGGGTGGCTCGGGCTGGTTTGGCACCGTCGGTCTCGGCTACGACTGGCAGTTCAGCGGCACCTGGGTCGCCGGTGTGTTCGCTGACGGTCAGTTCGGCAGCATCCGTGCTACGATTCAAGATCCCCTGCTCTTCGGCGGCATCACCGGCAACCAGAAGCTGGAAGACTCCTGGGCTGCGGGCGTGCGCCTCGGCTGGCTGGTTGCTCCGAACGTTCTCTCCTACGTTAACGGCGGTTACTCGGGCGCCCACTTCGGCAGCACGAACTTCATGACCTTGGCTGGCGTTCCCGCCGGTGTTCATCTCAACGGTTACAATCGCAACGGTTGGTTCGTCGGCGGCGGCGTCGAGAACAACCTGAACATCTTCGGCATCCAGTCGCCCGGCTGGTTCATGAAGACCGAATATCGTTCGTCCTTCTACAACGCCAAGACCCAGGACATCCTGACCGATGTCGGCAACGTCGCGGTCGGTCAGAGCATCCGCGCCAACACCTGGAACCAGACGATCTCGACTTCGCTGGTTTACCGCTTCAACTGGACCGGTCCGGTCGTCGCGAAGTACTGATCCGATCTGACCTAATCTTCAGACGTCAAAGCCCCGGCATGGTCCGGGGCTTTTTCGTTTGGGGTTATCGAGCGCCCAAGCTGGCCTTCAGCAATCCGAGCGCTCACCTCCGTCCTTGTCCCAAACCATTGTATCTAAATCGAAGCCGGCTACTGTGTAGGCCAAGCTTTCGTGAGCGCAGACGTCATTGATGGACCGCGTCACGACAGAAGCGGACCCATGGGGAGGAATGCATGCGCAGATTTCTGCTTGTAGCAGGCCTGTTTGCCCTCGCCGTCGGGCTGCTCTGGATCGGACAGGGCACGGGCACCGTCGCGTGGCCGCGATCGAGCTTCATGGTCAACCAGTTGCAATGGGCCGGCTATGGCGCAGCCATGGCCGGCTTCGGGCTGGTGCTGATCTGGCAGAGCAACCAATAGAAGAAACCAGGGAATAGCAGCATGACATCCAGTCGGTTCGATCTCCGCGGCAAGGTCGCGATTGTCACGGGAGGCAATGGCGGCATCGGGCTCGGCATGGCCCGTGGCCTCGCCGATGCCGGCGCCAACATCGCCGTGGTCGGACGCAATGAAACCAAATCCGCCGCCGCCGTCGCCAATCTGGCTCAACGCGGCGTGAAGGCAATCTCTGTTCCCACCGACGTCACCGACAAGGCGGGCATCGCCGCGATGGTCGATCGCGTCGTCAGGGATCTCGGCCGCATCGACATCCTCATCAACAATGCCGGCATGAGCATCCGCAAGCCGCCGCACGAGCTCGAGCTCGACGAGTGGAATACGGTGATCAACACCAACCTCACCAGCGCCTTCCTGTGCTCGAAGCTGGCCTATCCGGCGCTGAAGGCGTCCGGCAACGGCAAGGTGATCAACATCGGCTCGATGATGTCGATCTTCGGCGCGAGCTTCGCGACGGCCTACGCGGCGAGCAAGGGCGGCATCGTTCAGTACACGCGCGCCTGCGCCAATGCGTGGGCGCCCGACAACATCCAGGTCAATGCCATCCTCCCGGGCTGGATCGACACCGACTTGACTCGCGGCGCGCGGCAGCAGGTATCAGGATTGCACGAGCGGGTGCTGGCACGCACGCCTGCGGGGCGGTGGGGCGACATCGACGATTTCGCCGGCATCACCGTGTTTCTTGCCTCGTCCGCCTCCAACTTCGTCACCGGCACCGCGATCCCCGTCGACGGCGGGTTCTCGGTAATGGCGTAGGCCGTACGCGATAATCTGCACACAAAAAAGAAGCCCCGGACAATGCCGGGGCTTTTAAATTTGGGCAGTGATCGTCTTTTATGGCTGCTTGGTCGTTCGTTGACCCACTCAGTAGCGGGCGATGACCGGCGCGTCGAACTTGTAGCTGGCGCGCACGACGGCCCACTGGAGATCGCGCGGCTTGGCATCGAAGCTGTAGTTGCCCGACGTGCCGCCAAGTTGATAGGTCTGGCTGGCGAAGGCGGCGTAGTTGTATTCGAGGCCGACGATCCAGTTGCGGGTGATGCCGTATTCCCAGCCGGCACCGACGGTCCAGCCGTTGGCCCAATGGGTCTGACCGCCAGAACCGGTGGCCACGCCGACCGTGTCGGTGACCGAGAGACGGTTGTTCACGCCGGCATAGCCGCCCTTGATGTAGAACAGGTTGTTCTGCACGGCGAAGCCCGCGCGACCGACGACGGTGGCAAGCACATTGGCGCGCCAGGAGAACACGTCGTCACCCGCGCCAAACGCGGTGTTCAAGAACGAGCCCTTGTTGTCGAGGCCCGAGATCGTGCCTTCCATACCGAACACGTAGTTGTTGGCCTGCCAGTTGTAGCCGATCTGGGCGCCGCCCAGGATGCCGGAGTTGCGCTGACGGTAGCCCTGCCCCGGGGTCAGATCGCCGAACGGTGCGCCGGTCCCGTTGTTGATGAACTGCTCGTTGGTCCATGCGCCGCCGATGTGGCCGCCGACATAGAAGCCGGTCCAGTTGAACATCGACTCCATATAGGCCGGCGCCTTTGTGTAGGGCCGTGCACCGAGATCGGCGGCGGAAGCGGCGCCGGTCGAAATCAGAGCGGTCGTGCAGGCGAAGGCGGCAATCAACTTGTTACGCATGGTACACCCCGTGTCCTTTGATGGGTGCACGCTCACACGCAGGTCTTACTCAAATTTGAATCAAGACAGTTAAGACGTTGGATTGGCAAGCAGCGCGCCTTTAATCCGTTTGCGCTGTTGCACGCGGGCAACGCGCCGAGCGCGATTTAACGCCGCGTTATCCCTACCGGGTCCTTGCGCTACCGTGCCGGCGCAGCCTTCGACTGCACGTGCTCGGGCCGGACGCCAAGGGCGAGCAGGCGCGCCGGTATGCCCTGGAGCCACGGCAGCGCGGTGATGAGGCGCAGGACCAGCGGCACTTTCAGCGGCCGGTCGTCGCCCTGCAAAGCGCTGCTGATGATGTTGTTCTGCACGATCATCTGCATTCGCTGCGTCATCTTCACCGGGAATTCGCGGCGACGGCGCACGGCATCGAGCTCGTTCTCCGACGGGCAGCCGCGCTGCAGCTTGTCCGCCAGCAGGTTTGCGGTCGCGACCGCATCCTGCACAGCGAGATTGACGCCGACGCCGCCGACCGGCGACATCGCATGTGCGGCGTCGCCGATCAGAAGCAGGCCCGGCCGCGTCCAGCGCGGCAGGCGGTTGATCGCGACGGTGAGCAGCTTGAAATCGTCGAAGCTCTTCACATCCGCGATGCCGCTCTTCAGGACCGGCGCCATGCGAACGACGTCGTCGAGCAGCGCCTGCAATCCCCTCGCCTTCACCGCGTCGTATCGTCCCTTGGCGATGACATAGGCGCATTGCCAATAGTCGCCGCGGTCGAAGGTGATCATCATCTTGCCGGGCTCGACGCGCGCGAACAGGTTTTCGGTCTCGTTCGCGTTGCGGCCGACGCGGAACCACAGCACGTCCATTGGCGCGCCGATCTCCTCGACCTCGAGGCCGGAACGCTGGCGCACGGTCGAATGCCGGCCGTCACAGGCGATGGTGAGATCGGCTTCGATGTCCACGATACCGTCCGGCGTATTCGCCCGCACGCCGGCGATGGTCTCGCCGTGGCGGATCAGATCGACCGCCTCCGTGTTCATCATCACCTTCAGCGAGGCGAAGCGCTGGCCGGCCTCGCGCAGGAAATTCAGGAAATCCCATTGCGGCATGAAGGCGATGAAGGGGAACTTGGTGCGGAGGCGGCTGAGATCGGCGATGCGAACGGGGGTACCGCCGAACAGGCCGTCCATCTTCTGCAGGCGCTGATGCGGCAGCTTCAGGAATCCGTCGATCAGACCGAGCTCGTCCATCACCTGGAGGGTCGAGGGATGCACGGTGTCGCCGCGGAAGTCGCGGAAGAAATCCGCATGCTTCTCCAGCACCACGACATCGATGCCGGCGCGCCCCAAGAGATAGCCGAGCATCATGCCCGCCGGTCCGCCGCCGACGATGCAACACCGGACCTTCAACGAAGAGCCCTGGGGATTCTGCGACGTATCGGGTTTCACGGCCGGGTCCTCATTTACGGGTCAAGGTTTGCGTGCAGTGCAGCAAGCAAGATTCATTTGCCGCAGTTGTGAATGGCCGTTAGCCTTGCCGTCAATTCCGACTCATTCAGGAAATTGCAGTGCAGACAATCCTCATACTGCTCGGCGTCTGGATCCTGATCAACGTGCTTTTCGTCTTGATCATGATCGCACCGCGCAGGCCGCCGCTTGCGCCGGTGCGCATCGAACACAACGGTTATCCCTACGAGGAGTAGGACAAGCTCAAGCGCTTCATCAGGAATCGGGTAGCAAAAGCGTGCGCGACGCCTTCGCCCGCGTCATCAGTTGTTGCTGCGGTTCGCGCTGCGGAAGCTCTTGATCTCCGACACGCTGCCGTCGCGATAGGTCAGCTCCACCGAGATGAACTGCGTTGCCGGCGCGAGCTTCATGTAGAGCGGCATGCCGGCGCTGATCGCGCTGGGATCGCGCATGTCGCAGCCCGGCATCTTCAACAGCTGGTTCGGAACGGCGGTGTCGATGCCGATGCGCACCTCGCGGATGGCGCAGCGGTAGGACACGAGGTGCGTGTAGTAGACCAGCAGCCCGTTGAACTCGCGGAATGACAGCCAGCTCGTCGCGGTCATGTCGAGGATCTTGCGCTGGTCGCGGATCAGCGCGGCTTCGGGATCGAACCTGATCGGGAATGGGCCCTGCATGTCACCGGACTGGTCGACATAGCGGACCTCGATGGTGCCGGCCTGCGCGTCCGGCGGCAATTCGATCGACGGGTTCGGCATTCTCTTGCGCGTACGCGGGTCGAGCGTATCGATGAATCCGGTTTCGCGGAAATCGCCATTCCCGGCCATGCGCCAGGAAACGCCGAGGGTCGGATCTGCAAAGGAGAACACCACGCTCCAGCCGCCATTGTGGCGCGAGAAGCTCGCGATCGGCGCGTTGGTGGTCTCCTCCTTCGGCACGCGCGGCACCGACACCGGTGGCAGCGCCGCGAGCTTCTGCGCCGGCGGATCGGCTGGGCGCGCGGCGGCGTCCTTGGCGATGCCGCTGAGGAAGACGTCGTCGACCATCTGATCGAAATAGACCGGCACCTGCCTGTGCTTGACGGTGTCGGCCATCTCGCTGACGAGACGGCGCGTACGCTGCGCCACTTGCACCAGGTTCTCGCCGGGCTGGAGCAACTCCTTGGCGAAGGTGCGCGTGAACACCGAATTGGGATTGGCGTCGTCGTTGGAGAGCCGGTCGAGCGCGGTCTGGCGCGGGCCCGCGGAGAAGACCGAGAACACGCCTTCGGGCAGTTGCACCATCGGGGCAAGCCCGCCGCCACCGGCGACGGCGCGGGTACCTTTGCGCTCGAACGGGTTGTTGCGGCAGGCGTCGAACACCAGGATAGAGGTTCGCGCCTTCTTGTTCTGGAGGCGCTCGACGATGCGATCGGCCAGGATGGAGGCGTCACGCACCAGCTCTTCCTGCCCTTCCGTCGCCGCCGGCACGTCCGTCGGCAGCAGATAGTTCTGGCCTGCGATTTCGAAGCCGTGGCCGGCATAGAAGAAGAACGCGGTGTCGCCGGGCTCGATCGTCCGATCGAACGCGAGCAGCGTCTCCGAAAATTGCTGCCGGCTCTGGTTTTCGGCGACCATCACCGAGAAGCCGAGCTGCTTCAGCGTATCGCCCATGGTGCGGGCGTCGTTGACCGCCTTGAGCAGTTTCGGAACGTTCCTGTAGTCGTTGTTGCCGACGACGAGCGCAACGCGCTTCTCGGCACAGGCGGGAAGCGCGAAACCGCTGAGGCCGGCCGCGAGGCCAAGCGCTGCCAGTACTCTGAAAAGCCGACGCGTCATCGAAAATCCCTCAAGAACGGCCCACGCCGGTTCCTTCGAACAGCGGTTCATGGGAACCGCGTCGTTGATGTGATAGTCGGCCCAGCCACATCGCTGGTTCAACAGCCCTGAGGAGTCAGGTCTGTCGTCTAGCCTATGGTAGATGCCACCGGAATCTGCTTTTTCTCGGTGAATTCTTGTGGGCAATTCCGCCGGAAGTGGGGGCCGCCGTGTATCGCTGGTGCACCGACGAGGTCGAGCCGCACGACCGCTTCGACTTTTGGCGCGAGGTACGCGCCAAGGGCCTGTTCGGCGTCACCGTCGAACTCGAACGCGAACGCCGCGCGGACTTCTTCGGCGAATTCTCGCTGCGCCAGCTTGGCGGAGCCGGCCTGGTCGAGCTGAAGGCCTCCCATTACACGGTCGAGCGCAGCACGACCGACATCGCTCACGCGCCGGGCGACAGCCTCTGCGTCTATCAGCAGCTCGGCAGCGGCGCCTGGTTCGGCGGCATGCGCGGCAGCGACTTCACGATCGCCAATGGCAGCTTCGCCACCAGCCATACCGACCAGCCCTATCGCGCGGAGCCGCTGGGCACGGGAGGCTTCCACCTGCGAATCCTGAAGGTACCGCTGAGCGGCCTCTCCACACAGCACAAGCGCATGCGCGAGCTTGCGCCCCGGACGTTCGACGATTCCACCCTGACGCCTCTGCTCGGCGCCTGCTTTGCCGATCTCGGCCAGGTTGCCGCGGGTGATGACGGCGCCGCCGATGCCGCTTCCCTCGTCCAGGCTTTAGCCCATCTGGCGCTGATCGAGCGCGGCATCCTGCGGCCCGGCAGCCGCCTCGGGCAGGCCGCACTGCGGACCGCCCGGCTCTCGCACGCACGGCGCCTGATCGCGCGTCACCTGCAAGACCCAAATCTGGCGCCGACGATGGTGGCCGACCTGCTCGGCGTCTCCGTGCGTCACCTGCATATGTTGTTCGAAAGCGTGGCCAGGAGTTTTTCGCAAACCGTGACGGACGAACGCCTGAACCAGAGCCGCCGCTTGATGCGCGAAGCCCCGGAGCGGCTGATCGCCGACATCGCGACCTCCTGCGGGTTCGACAGCCTCGCGACCTATTACCGGGTCTTCAATGCCGCTTACGGGATGGCGCCCGGCGACTTCCGCGCGCAGGGGCCGGAGGGGGGCTAGCCGACGTTTGGGCCGTTCCGGCCGATCGGCGGATTGGGCGGAAAACCGCAGCCGCGCCCGCTATTTGGGCGAAAACCTCAGGTTTTTTAGGGCCTTCCCGCGCCTGCTCCATTGACTTTGGCCGATTCCGCCCTATGTTCCGTGGCGACGCGGTTCAGATCGAAGAGCGATTCCTGAGCCTGGCGCTTTGTTCGCGTGAGTCAGCACCCCCAGCTTCTTTGAGAGCGCGCCGTTTCGGGGTGGAACGCGACAGCCTTATTACCCTCGATTCCGAACGGCGGTTTCGACCAGAGGCTCAATGTCTTTTACCCATCTCGGACTATCCGAAAAAGTCCTCGCCGCAGTGGCGGCCACCGGTTACACCACCCCCACCCCCATTCAGGAACAGGCGATCCCTCACGTCCTCGCTCGCAAGGACGTGCTCGGCATCGCCCAGACCGGCACCGGCAAGACCGCAGCCTTCGTGCTGCCGATGCTCACCATCCTCGAAAAGGGTCGCGCCCGGGCGCGCATGCCGCGCACCCTGATCCTCGAGCCGACCCGCGAACTCGCGGCGCAGGTGAAGGAAAACTTCGACCGCTACGGCGCGGGTCAGAAACTCAACGTCGCCCTCCTGATCGGCGGCGTTTCCTTCGGCGACCAGGATGCCAAGCTGACGCGCGGCGTCGACGTGCTGATCGCTACTCCCGGCCGCCTGCTCGACCACACGGAGCGCGGCGGCCTGCTGCTCACCGGCGTCGAGCTGCTCGTCATCGACGAAGCCGACCGCATGCTGGACATGGGCTTCATTCCCGACATCGAGCGCGTCTGCAAGCTCGTCCCGTTCACGCGGCAGACCTTGTTCTTCACCGCGACCATGCCGCCGGAGATACGGCGCATCACCGAAACCTTCCTGCACAATCCGCAGAAAGTCGAGGTATCGAAGCCCGCCACGACCGCTGTCACCGTTACGCAGTGTCAGGTCCCGGCCGGGCGCGAGGCGCATGAGAAGCGCGATCTGCTTCGCCGATTGCTGCGCGAGGCCAAGGATCTCCAGAACGCGATCATCTTCTGCAATCGCAAGCGCGACGTCGCCGTCGTTCACAAATCGCTGCAAAAGCACGGCTTCAGCGTCGGCGCGCTGCACGGCGACATGGACCAGTCGGCCCGCACGGCGGCACTCGAGCAGTTCCGCAAGGGCGAGCTGCCCCTCCTCGTCGCATCCGACGTCGCCGCCCGCGGCCTCGACATCCCCGAGGTCAGCCACGTCTTCAATTTCGATGTTCCCCACCATCCCGACGACTACGTCCACCGCGTCGGCCGCACCGGTCGCGCAGGCCGGTCCGGCATGGCGATCTCGCTCGTCACGCCGCTCGACCAGAAGTCGATGGTGGCCATCGAAAAGCTGATCGGCCAGAGCATTCCGCGCGCCGAAGGCGATTTCGAAGTCCGCACGGATGCTTCCGATGCTGGCGAGCGTCCGCGCGAGCAGCGCGGCCGTGAACGTTCACGCGGCGCTCGCGGCAAGCCGCAACGCGGCCGTGATCGTGAGCGCAGCCACGAGCCGCGCGAACCACGTGGCGAGGCACAGCCTTCAGCCGAAGCACGACCCGCTCCCGAAGCAAGGCCCGTTTCCGAAGCGAGGCCCGCGCGCGAGGCAAGGCCTCCGCGTGAAGCCAGACCTCCCCGTGAAGGTAGACCTGCGCGTGAAGGCAAGCCATCATCCGAGCCGCGTGACGGGGCGCGCCAGCAGGCCAATCCGTCGCATGTGCCGTCGATCGGCCGTCCCGAGCCGCGTCGGCAACGCGAGGCCGACAGCGAGCCGGGCGACCACTCGCATCTGCCGGCATTTCTGCTGCGTCCGGTTCGCTCCCCCGCCGGGGCCTGAAGCACGATGTGCTCCGGCTTTGGTTGAAACCAAGCCGGCGCGCACTTTTTCGGATGCATTCGTGGACGTATATTTACGGGGCGTTCACGATCGTCCGTTAGCCTACGAACATAATTTAAGTATTGCTGCGGTCGACGGCGCGCCGATCGTTGTGGGGTATGTTCCGTGGTCAAGGTGCTCGACGAACACGAACGCACGATGGCGTTCGCCGAGGTAGCGCTCGGTCAGATCCGGTCGCTACGGCAGACGGCAATTCCCCGCAATTACGAGATCTGGTACGTCTACGCCACCGGCTACAACGCCCCGCTCAACAAGATCATCAACGAGACGCTGGCGCGGAGCGGCAAGCTGACCGAAGCCGATCTCGATCAGATCTACGAGACCTACCTCTCCCACATCAAGACCACCGACCGCATCGACAAGGTCGGCGCGCGCGTCATCGGCGAGATCGACGACGTGATGAAGGTCCTGGGCGACGCGCTCGGGATGACCGGCTCCTACGATGCCAGCCTGTCGGGCGCGACCGAGAAGCTGTCATCGGCCAAGAGCCGCGAACAGATCAAGTCGATCGTCGAGACGCTGCTGCGTTCCACCAGCGAGATGCGTGAGACCAACAAGGCACTGGAAGACCGGCTGACACTCTCGAAGAGCGAGATCAGCAACCTCCAGCAGAGCCTGGAGGCGATCCGCGCCGAGAGCCTGACCGATCCGCTGACGGGGCTCGGCAACCGCAAATATTTCGATCGCATGATCGACATGGCCGTGCAAGGCGCGCTCGCCTCCGGCGAGCCGCTGTCGCTGCTGCTGGTCGACATCGATCACTTCAAGTCGTTCAACGATTCCTACGGCCATCTCACCGGCGACCAGGTGCTCCGGCTGGTCGGCCTGTCGCTGAAGCAGACCATCAAGGGCCAGGACATCACCGCCCGGTATGGCGGCGAGGAATTCGCGGTCGTGCTGCCCAACACCGCGCTGCGCCAGGCCCTTACGGTGGCCGATCACATCCGCCGCGCGGTGATGGCCAAGGAATTGAAGAAGAAGTCGACCGGCGAAATCCTCGGCCGCGTCACCATCTCCGTCGGAGTCTCCATGCTCAAGCAGGGCGACGACACCGAGGCGCTGATCGAACGCGCGGATGCCTGCCTTTACGCAGCCAAACGCAACGGCCGCAACCGCGTGATCTGCGAGGCCGATCCGGAATTCGCGGTCGAGACGCACAACCGGGTGGCGTGACGCCGAAGCCGCGCACCGCCACCCGCGCTTGACATTCTGACCTGACGAACGACATCTCCCTCGCCGCCTTGAGGTGTCCGCCCGCGCGCATCCGGAGGACTTGTCGTCTTGCCCAATCCGCATGATTTTCACTCACCGCACCGTCCTACACCAGGGACGAGCTGCTGAGATCGAGCGAGGGCGGCTATTTCGGCCCAGACAATGCGCAATTGCCGGCGCCGCCGATGCTGATGATGGACCGCATCACGGAAATCAGCCTGGACGGCGGCGAGTTCGGCAAGGGCCACATCGTCGGCGAACTGGACATCGCGCCCGGCCATTGGTTCTTCGATTGCCACTTTCGCGGCGATGCCACGATGCCGGCGTCTCTGGGGCTGGATGCCATGTGGCAGATGGTCGGCTACTGGCTGGGATGGTCGGGCTCCCCGGGCAAGGGCCGCGCCATCGGCGTCGGCGAGGTCGCGTGCACGGGCGAGGTCACACCGAACGCGCAACGCGTGCGCTACGAAGTCTCCATGAGGATGGTCCGGCGCGGCAAGCTGGTGCTCGGTATTGCCGACGGTCGCGTGCTGGCCGACGGCATCTGCGTCTTCACCGCCAAGGACATGCGGGTTGGTCTGACCAAAGCCGTGGAGTGAACCTCAAGCCCTTCGCGTGGCGCGCTTGCGGGCCGGGCTCTTCTTGCCGACTTTCTTCGCCGCTTTCGCAGGCTTGGCGACCTTCTTCGCCGGCTTGTTCGCTGGCTTCTTTACCGCCTCCTTCGCCTTGGGTCGCTTCTTCACGTTGGCGCGCTGGGCGGCGGCGAGAGCCGCCCTCGCCCATTGCGCGAGTTCCGCGGAATCGTCGAACAACCGCGCGGGCAGCTCCCAATAGGAGTTCACCACCACGGTCTTGGCGCGGGTCGCGTATTGGAACGGCTTCGAGCCCTCCGCTTCAAAATCCGGGATGGTCACCTCGTCGGCGCGGAAAAACAGGCCGGCGCGCAAGGCAAGCGCGAAGTTGATGCCGTCGGCGGAAATGCCGTAGCCGGAGAACATTTTCCGGATGGCGACGGGGCCGAAATCGGCGAACAGGTCGATCAGGAATCCGCGGTCCATGGGCAGGCTCTCTCGTGCCCCGGACGCAGCGCAGCGTGAAACGGTGCGCTGCTGAGCCGGGGCCCAGCGTCTTGTACTGGTGACCATAGCGTGGGTCCCGTCTCTGCGCAGCAACGCAAGCGCACTGCAGCGCGTCCGGGATACGAGAGCAACGTGAGAAAACTACCCGTCGATCTGCGCCGGACGCAGCTCGACCGACTCGCCGCAGCCGCAGGCGGAGATCTGGTTGGGGTTGTTGAAGACGAACTGGGCCTGCATCTTGTCGGCCTTGTAGTCCATCTCGGTGCCGAGCAGGAACAGTACGGCCTTCGGATCGACCAGGATCTTGACGCCCTTGTCCTCGACGACCTCGTCGGTCGGACGAACATCATGGGCGTACTCGACGGTGTAGGACTGACCGGCACAGCCGCCGTTCTTGACGCCGACGCGCAGGCCAACGATCTCGGAATCGGCGCGCTGGGTCAGCTCGTTGATGCGCTGGGCAGCAGCGTCCGTCAGCCGCATCACCTGCGGGCGGGGCCGCCGCGGCTTTGGAGTGGATGCTGGTGTCGAGCCCGACGATATCTGTGTCATGTCAGTGATGTGGTCCGTTGCCGAGCGAATTCAATGCCAAGGATCGAAAGCAGGTTACGCGTCACCACATATTGAGCACGAGGCGAGCCTCGTCACTCATGCGCTCCGGCGTCCAGGCCGGCTCCCAGACCACCTTGACGTCGACCACGCCGACGCCGGGAACGCTGGCGACCGCGTTCTCGACCATCGTCGGAAGCTCGCCGGCGGCCGGACAATTCGGTGTCGTCAGGGTCATCTGCACGTCGACCGAGCGATCGTCCTTGATCTCGACCTTGTAGATCAGGCCGAGCTCGTAGATGTCGGCCGGGATTTCCGGATCGAACACGGTCTTGAGCCCGGCGATGATCTCGGTGGTCAAACGCTCGGTCTCCTCAGGCGGCAGCGCCGACTGGGTCTCCATCGGATTGGCTTTGATTTCGGCCGTGTCACTCATGCGAACAAATCCCGCGCCTTCAACAGCGCCTGTGCCAGATGATCGACTTCTTCCCGCGTATTATACATGCCGAACGACGCCCGGCATGTGGCCGTGACGTTGAACCGCTCTAAAAGCGGCATCACGCAATGGGTGCCGGCGCGCACGGCGATGCCCTGGCGGTCGATCACGGTGGCGACGTCATGGGCGTGCGCGCCCTTGA
This sequence comes from Bradyrhizobium sp. WSM4873, assembly GCF_055811355.1. Classification (NCBI taxonomy): domain Bacteria; kingdom Pseudomonadati; phylum Pseudomonadota; class Alphaproteobacteria; order Hyphomicrobiales; family Nitrobacteraceae; genus Bradyrhizobium; species Bradyrhizobium sp. WSM4873. Next base: position 44,368 of record NZ_JBVVPS010000001.1, read on the forward strand.
GCTCGAAGGAGATGACCGGGCCCTTGCCCCGCGCCGTCCCGATCAGCCGCAACGAGTTGATCTCGCGCAGCTTGTCCTGGGCGTAGGTGACGAGATCGTGCTCATGCGCCGCGATCCGCTCCTTGCCGATCGAATTGACGTAGTCGATGGCGGCGCCAAGTCCGACGGCCTCGACGATCGCCGGCGTGCCGGCCTCGAATTTGTGCGGGGGATCGCCATAGGTGACGACATCGCGCGAGACCTCGCGGATCATCTCGCCGCCGCCGTTGAACGGGCGCATCGCGACCAGGTGGTCGTACTTGGCCCAGAGCACGCCGATGCCGGTCGGACCGTAGACCTTGTGGCCGGTGAAGACGTAGAAGTCGCAGCCGAGGTCCTGGACGTCGACGGGCAGATGCACGGCGCCCTGGCTGCCGTCGACCAGCACGGGAATGCCGCGGGCGTGGGCGATCTTAACGACGTCCTTGACCGGAACGATGGTGCCGAGCGCGTTCGACATCTGCGTGATCGCGACCAGCTTGGTCTTCGATGTCAGCAGCTTTTCGAATTCGTCGATGAGGAAATTGCCCTCGTCGTCGACCGGCGCCCATTTGATCACGGCACCATGGCGCTCCCTGAGGAAATGCCAGGGCACGATGTTGGAGTGGTGCTCCATGATCGAGATGACGATCTCGTCGCCTTCTTTGATGTTCGGTTCACCCCAGGAGGAGGCGACGAGGTTGATCGCCTCGGTCGCGTTGCGGGTGAAGATCACTTCCTCGGTCCGGGCAGCGTTGATGAACTGCGCCACCTTGGTGCGGCCGCCCTCATAGGCTTCGGTCGCGGCATTGGCGAGGTAATGCAGGCCGCGATGCACGTTGGCGTATTCGGAGGTGTAGGCCTGCGTCATGCGATCGAGCACAGCGCTCGGCTTCTGTGCCGAGGCGGCGTTGTCGAGATAGACCAGCGGCTTGCCATAGATCTGCATGGCCAGCGCCGGAAAATCCTGGCGCACGCGCGCGACGTCGTAGGCGCCGTTCTTGACTGCCGGATGCGTGCTCATTGGCGCCGCTCCAGCCAGCGCTCGGCAATGCCGATCACGTGCTCGCGCAGATCATCGTCGGCGATCTGCTCGATCGCCTCGCCCACGAAAGCCTGGATCAGCAGGGCCTGGGCCTGCTTCTCCGGCAGGCCGCGCGCCTTCAGATAGAACAGCAGGCTTTCGTCGAGCGCACCGGCGGTTGCGCCGTGACCGCAGGAGACATCGTCAGCGAAGATCTCGAGCTCGGGCTTGTTGTCGGCCTCGGCTTCGTCCGAGAGCAGCAGCGCACGGATCATCATCTTGCCGTCGGTCTTCTGCGCATCGGGACGAACGATGATGCGGCCCTGAAACACCGAATGGGCGCGATCGTCGATCACGGCACGGAAGACTTCGCGGCTGACGCAATTCGGCACGGCGTGGTCGACGACCAGCGTGGTGTCGCCATGTTCGGTCTTCTGCAACAGGTTCACGCCGTTGACGGAGAGCTCACTGCCCTCGCCTGCCAGCGTGATGAAGCCTTGCAGGCGGCTGACGGCCGCACCGGTGGTCATGTTGAAGAAATTGAGTTTTGTATTCGCGCCAACCGTGACGAATTGCGAGGTGATGTTCACCGCATCCGGTGAATCATCCATCAGGCGGATATGCGCGACGTCGGCGTTGTCGCCGACCGAGAGGATGACGGCATCGCTGACCTGGTAAGCCTTGGCGCCGGCCGCGACAAAGGTCTCGATGATGGTGGCACGAGCGGCCTTCCCGACGGCGACCTGCGAGCGGGTGAAAGCCGTCGCGGAAGACGCAGCCGCGATGTGAATGATCTGAATCGGCGCGGACAGCTGCACGCCGTCGGCGATATCAACCACGACACCGTCGGTCGCCATCGCCGCGTTCAGCGCGATCACAGCATCGGTAGCTGCAGTCTTCAGCAGCCCGGAATCCTTCTCCAGCGTCTCCCGGAATGTCTCGAAGCTCGCCTCGGAGGCGAGCGCCTTGACGTCGGAGAGATCGGGAGCGAACACGCCATCGACCAGCACCAGCTTGCGGGCGCCAGCGATCGCATGCGCCTTCACCGCGTCTGCGGCCCGCTTCAACGCAGCCGCATCGGGCGCAGCCGCGAGCGGCAGCACCTCGCCGACCAGCGCGCGCAGATCGGTGTACTTCCACTCCTCGATCCGGCGGTGCGGCAGGCCGAGACGCTCGTAGGTCTCGAACGCCTCGCGGCGCGCCGCGATCACGGAAGGCGAACCCGGCAGACGGCCTTCGGCGCTGGCGAACAGATCGCTCACCGCGCGGCCGTTTCCGGTCTTTGCCACAGCAACGTTCATCGCAAAATTCCTTACGCGGCATCCTCGAACTGGGCGTAGCCGGACGCTTCCAACTCCAGCGCCAGTTCCTTGCCGCCGCTCTTCACGACACGCCCCTTCGACATCACGTGCACGATGTCGGGAACGATGTAGTTCAGCAGCCGCTGATAATGGGTGATGACGACCATCGCGCGCTTGGGCGAATGCAACGCGTTGACGCCGTCGGCTGCGATGCGCAGCGCGTCGATGTCGAGACCGGAATCCATCTCGTCGAGGATGCACAGGCTCGGCTCGAACAGCGCCATCTGCAGCACCTCGTTGCGCTTCTTCTCGCCGCCGGAGAAGCCGACATTGACACCGCGCTTGAGCATGTCCTGCGGGATGTTCAGCGACTTCGAGACTTCGCGAACCTTCTTCAGGAAGTCGGGCGTCGAATACTCGCTCTCACCGCGCGCCTTGCGCTGCGCGTTCAGCGCGGTGCGCAGGAAATTCATGGTGGAGACGCCGGGAATCTCCACCGGATACTGGAACGCCAGGAACACGCCCTTGGCGGCGCGCTCGTTCGGGGCCATCGCGAGCAGGTCTTCGCCCTTGAACAGGATCTCGCCGTCGGTGACCTCGTAGCCGGGCTTGCCGGCGATGACGTGGGACAGCGTCGACTTGCCGGAGCCGTTCGGCCCCATGATCGCGTGGATCTCGCCTTCGTTCACGGTCAGCGTCAGCCCGTGGAGGATCTCACGCTCCTCGACACGAACCTTGAGGTCTTTCACTTCGAGCAAAGCCATCTTGGTGTCCAGTTTATTCAAATGATGCATGGGCGCGCAACGCGCGCCGCGAGGGTCGACGCTAGCCGACCGATCCTTCAAGCGAGATCGAGATCAGCTTCTGCGCTTCCACCGCGAATTCCATTGGCAGTTGCTGCAGCACGTCCTTGACGAAGCCGTTGACGACGAGGCCGACGGCCTCCTCCTGCGTGAGGCCGCGCTGGATGCAGTAGAACAGCACGTCCTCGGAGATCTTGGACGTGGTGGCCTCATGCTCGAACGTCGCTGACGAGTTCTTGGCTTCGATGTAGGGTACGGTGTGCGCGCCGCATTTGTCGCCGATCAACAGCGAATCGCAGGCGGTGAAGTTGCGCGCGCCGGTCGCCTTGCGATGCGCCGTGACGAGGCCGCGATAGGTGTTCTGCGACCTGCCGGCGGCGATGCCCTTGGAGATGATGCGGCTCGACGTGTTCTTGCCGAGATGGATCATCTTGGTGCCCGAGTCGACCTGCTGATAGCCGTTCGAGATCGCGATCGAGTAGAATTCACCACGCGAATTGTCGCCGCGCAGGATGCAGCTCGGATACTTCCAGGTGATCGCCGAACCGGTCTCGACCTGGGTCCAGGAGATCTTGGAATTGTTGCCGCGGCAATCGCCACGCTTGGTGACGAAATTGTAGATGCCGCCCTTGCCTTCCGAATTGCCCGGGTACCAGTTCTGCACCGTCGAATATTTGATCTCGGCGTCGTCGTGGGTGACGAGCTCGACCACGGCCGCGTGCAGCTGGTTCTCGTCGCGCTGCGGCGCGGTGCAGCCCTCGAGATAGGAGACGTAGGAGCCCTTGTCGGCGATGATCAGCGTGCGCTCGAACTGGCCGGTGTTGCGCTCGTTGATGCGGAAATAGGTCGACAGCTCCATCGGGCAGCGCACGCCCGGCGGCACGTAAACGAACGAGCCGTCCGAGAACACCGCCGAGTTCAGCGTCGCATAGAAATTGTCCGACGTCGGCACCACGGATCCCAGATATTTCTGCACCAGCTCGGGATGCTCGCGGATCGCCTCCGAGATCGGCATGAAGATCACGCCAGCCTTCTTCAGCTCCGCCTTGAATGTGGTCGCAACCGAGACCGAATCGAACACCGCGTCGACCGCGATCTTGCGCCTGTTGGGGTCTTCCTCGCCGGGCTTCGGCTCGACGCCTTCGAGCATGGCGACTTCCCGCAAGGGGATGCCGAGCTTCTCGTAGGTCTTGAGGATCTCCGGATCGATCTCGTCGAGCGAGGTGATCGTCTTCTTCGGCTTCGGCGCCGAATAGTAATAGAGGTCCTGGAAGTCGATCTTGGGATAATCGACGCGAGCCCAGGTCGGCTCGGTCATGGTCAGCCAGCGCCGATAGGCCTCGAGCCGCCACTGGAGCATCCAGGCGGGTTCGTTCTTCTTCTCGGAAATGAACTTGACGGTCTCTTCCGACAGCCCCTTGGGGGCCTTGTCGGACTCGATCAGGGTCTCAAACCCATAACGATACTGATCGACGTCGATGCGCTTCACGCGCTCGACCGTCTCTTGCACGGCTGGCATTCTATCCTCCGCTCGCGGTTTCAAGGACCGCGGTGGATCATCAAACTCGGACGACTATTACGATGTTTCTTGGCGGGACGCACGCGCTTAGAACCGTTCAAGCCGTGTTTCATCGCTTATCCCTTAAGTAGGGTATTACCGAGCTTTCGCCAAGCCTCTAACGCCCTGTTGATGTCATCCGGCTCCGTGGACCAGCCCAGACTGAGACGCACCGCTCCCTGGGCGACGGTGGGATCATACCCCATTGCCGACAAAACATGGGACGGCTGCACCTTGCCGGAGGAACAGGCGGAGCCTGAAGACACGGCGATGCCTTCGAGGTCAAAACCGATCACCGCGGTCTCGGCTTTCAGGCCGGGAGCGGTGAAAAGAACGGTATTGGGCAACCGCCTGACGTCACTTGAGAAGACCGTTGCGCCGGCCATGGAGCGAATGCTATTTTCCAAGCGATCTCTTAGGCTTGCCATGCGCTCCGCATCCTCCGGCAAAGCCTGAAGGGCGACCCGCACCGCTGCCCCGAAGCCGGCGATACCGGCGACATTCTCGGTCCCGGCGCGCCGGTTCAGCTCCTGCCCGCCGCCCCGCAGCAACGGCTCAAGTCCGGCCACGCCCTCGGCCACGACCAGCGCGCCGACCCCCTTGGGGCCGCCGATCTTGTGTGCAGAAAAGGTCGCAAGGTCTGCGCCGATAGCTTTGATATCGAAAGGAATTTTTCCAAGCACCTGGATTGCATCGACGTGCAGGAGGCCACCAGCCCCGTGAACGATTCCCGCGGCCTCGGCGATAGGCTGCAGCGCGCCGGTCTCGTTGTTGGCCGCCATGATAGAGACCAGCGCCGGCGAGCCGTCGCCGAGCAGCGCCTTCAAATGGCCGAGGTCGATCACGCCGGAGCGCGTGACCCGGATCTGGACGATCTTATCCGCTGGGAACCGGCCGCCCGCCAGCACCGAAGCATGCTCGACAGCCGAGACCAGAAGCCGCTCGACAGGCCCGCCAGAAGGCCCTCGAAGGCCCGGTGACAGCGCCAGCGCGTTGGCTTCGGTTCCCGCAGAGGTGAAAACCACGTTCCGCGGCAGCGCTCCTACGGCCACCGCGAGCGTGGTCCGTGCGTCCTCGACAAGCCGACGCGCCTTGCGCCCCTCGGCGTGCACCGAGGACGGATTGCCGATCAGCTCGTAGGCTGCGAGCATTGCGCTTCGCGCCTCGGCGCGAAGCGGCGTGGTCGCGTTCCAGTCGAGATAAACACGGCTCGGCATGACGTACTATATTACCATTATGGTCAGGGCTGTTTCGCGCGCTCTGGTACCCGACATGGGCCCGCAGGGAGCGCTTGGCAATCTCGATTCCCAATCGCGATCGCGCGATGACGGCCATCACACGCTAACGTCTTGAGCGGATTGCGGGATGTTCAAGATGCTTGCTTTTTGACCCTCGCCTCATGTTAGAACGCGCGCGTCAGTTCGCCGCGCGCCGCTCGCGCATCATCCGAGGGCGCCGCTCCACCCTTCCATTCGCGGTTTGATCGGCCAGCAGCCGATGAAATCCGCACAATCGGTTGATTGTTGAAGAGCGTCTTCAAGGGATCAATCAAGAGATCATCATGCCTGAAGTTATTTTCACCGGCCCCGCCGGCCGTCTCGAAGGCCGCTACCATCCGGCCAAGCAGAAGAACGCGCCGATCGCGATGGTCCTGCATCCGCATCCGCAGTTCCACGGCACGATGAATCATCAGATCATCTACCAGTGCTACTATGCGTTCGCGCATCGCGGCTTCTCGGTGCTGCGATTCAATTTCCGCGGCGTCGGCCGCAGCCAAGGCTCGTTCGACCACGGCACCGGCGAATTGTCGGACGCGGCCGCGGCGCTCGACTGGGCGCAGACCATCAATCCCGAAGCGCGCGCCTGCTGGGTTGCCGGCTTCTCCTTCGGCGCCTGGATCGGCATGCAGCTGCTGATGCGCCGCCCGGAGGTCGAGGGCTTCATCTCGATCGCGCCGCCCGCCAACCTCTATGACTTCTCGTTCCTCGCGCCCTGCCCGTCCTCAGGCCTGATCGTGCATGGCGAGAAGGACGCGGTGGTGCCGCCCAAGGACGTCAACACGCTGGTCGAGAAGCTGAAGACGCAGAAGGGCATCGTGATCGACCAGCAGGTCATCCCCGGCGCCAATCATTTCTTCGACGCCAAGCTCGAGCCGCTGATGGAAACCATCACCGCCTATCTCGACATGCGCCTCGCCAACGTGCGCTGAGGCGTCGTCGCTAAGCCCTGTAGCCCGGATGGAGCGAAGCGAAATCCGGGAAGCTCCATGCGCGGAGACAGGGCGCCGGATTGCGCTTCGCTCCATCCGGGTACGAAACTAAAGCTCGGCTTTAGGCTAGCTTGAGCGCAACGATCCCCATCACGACGAGCGCGATGCCCGCAAGCTTCATCGCGCTCAAGGTCTCGCCGAACAGCACGACGCCCATGACGAAGGTGCCGGCGGCGCCGATCCCGGTCCAGACCGAATAGGCGACGCCGACCTCGAGCACCTTCAAGGCACGCCCGAGCAGGACAACGAAGGCGGCGAGCAGCACGAGCGAGACGATGCTCCAGCCAGCCCGCGTATAGCCCTCCGCATATTTCATCGAGATCGCCCAACCGACATCGAGTGCTCCGGCGATCACCAGCATCAGCCAGGCCACGGACTGCGACATCCCGCGTGCTCAGGCCGCAAGCTTGAGCAGATGCGCGTCGTGGCGCACGAGGAAGGCGCGCAACAATTGCGGATAGTCTGCGCCGACGGCGGTACGGACGCTCGAACGCAGCGCCAGCTCGGCGCGCCACGCCCGCACCTTCGGCACATCGCGGAAAATGCCGTGCTCGGTCAGCTCGTCGAACAAATCGAAGTAGCGGAAGACGGGAGCGAACACGGCGTCGACCAGACTGAACGCTTCGCCAGCAAAATAAGGACCGGCACCGAGCGCCGCTTCGACCCGGGCGAATTTAGCGACGAGCGCCTGACGCTTGCTCTCGAAGGTCTCCGCATCGGTGGTGGTCTCCAGGCCCCAGAGGTCGCCGAGCACTGCCGAACCAAACTCCATCCACGCCCGGTGCTCGGCACGCTTCAAGGCATCCGCCGGATGCAGCTTCACACCGCCTTGCGTCTCCTCGATGTACTCGCAGATCACATTGCTCTCGAACAGCGCGACCTCGCCCTTCTCGCTCGTCACGACCAGCACCGGCACCTTGCCAAGCGGCGACAGTTTGAGAAACCAGTCCGGCTTGTTGGCGAGATCGATGTCGACCCGCTCGAACGGGACGCCCTTCTCCTTGAGCGCGATCACCGCGCGCTGCACGTATGGACAAAGCTTGTGACTGATCAGTTTGAGTGAAGCGGTCATGGCAAAGATCCCGGCAGTTGATGCAACTGCATCCAATATAGATGCATCTGCATGTACTCGTCAAGTTCAATGCATTTGCATCAACTGCCATCGATCTCAGGATTACCTCAAGGCCGCGCGATCACCCCGCCCGTCATCGGCATCGGCACGCCCGTGGTCGCGGGATACGACAGCGGCAGGCCCTTCAGGCCGCGCGCGGCCAGGAAGCCGAAGGCCTGCGCCTCGATGGCGTCGGAGGCCCAGCCGACTGTCTCCGCCGCCTCAACGGTGGCGGACCCGACGCGCTCCCGCAGCATCTGGAGCATGGTCCGGTTGCGGGCACCGCCGCCGCAGACGATCCAGCTTCGCGGCCTGCGTGGCAGCAGCGGGATGATGCGGGCGATGGCCGCTGCGGTGAAGGCGGTCAGAGTCGCGGCCCCGTCGGCCGGCTGCACCTCGCCGAGCTTCAGTGCGGCGAAATCGTTGCGGTCGAGCGATTTCGGCGGCGGGCTCGCGAAGAATGGCAACTGCAGCGCCCGCGCGATCCAGGCTTCGTCCGCCTTGCCGAGGGCTGCGAACTTTCCGTCCGCGTCGAACGCCTGATTCATGGTGCGGTACATGAAATCGTCGAGCAGCGCGTTGCCCGGACCGGTGTCGCAGGCGATCAGCGCATCGCTGCCGTCGATGTAGGTGATGTTGGAGACGCCGCCGATATTGACCACGACGATCGGCCCTTCGCGCTCCAGCGACTGGGCGAGCGCCCGATGATAGACCGGCACCAACGGCGCGCCCTGCCCGCCGGCCTCGACGTCGGCGGCACGGAAATCATGCATCACGGGGATGTGGATCGCCTTGGCCAGCGCCGGCGCGTCCCCGATCTGGACCGTCAGTCTCTTCTCGGGGCGGTGCAGCACGGTCTGGCCGTGGAAGCCGACGATGTCGATGTCTTCCGGCCTCATGCGGTTCTGGGCGACGAAGGCGGCGACCGCCTCAGCATGCGCCTGGGTCACCGCGCGCTCGGCGTCGGCCAAAATCCCCGGCCGGGCATCGCGCTGCGGCAGGTGCACCGCCTCGCTCAGCGCCTGGCGCAGCAGGTTGCGCTCCGCCGGGCTATAGGGCCGGTAGCCGGAGGGCCCGAATGCCTTCACCTGCTTTCCGTCGGTTTCGATCAGCGCGACATCCACCCCGTCCAGCGAGGTGCCGCTCATCAAACCGATTGCCGTCAACATCATGGATCAGCGTCCTCAAGAGACCCTTCCGGCAAGCCGATCTTGTGCCAGAGGGACACATCTTATAATGCCACAGGCCAAAGTGGCGGGCAGCAACCGAGTTCCCACGGAAGACCCTTAAATTGCTCCCGAAACAGTAAACCAAGAATTGTCAGGCGCGCCGACAAATGACTGCATTCAAATCGGATTTCCTCAACACGCTGCAGGAACGTGGATTCATCCACCAGTGCTCCGATTTCGAGGGGCTGGACGCACTCGCCGCCAAGGGTGAGGTGACCGGTTACGTCGGCTACGATTGCACCGCCCGCTCGCTGCACATCGGCAATTACCTGACCATGATGATGCTGCACTGGCTGCAGGACTCCGGCAACAAGCCGATCACGCTGATGGGCGGCGGCACCACCATGGTCGGCGATCCCTCCGGCAAGGACGAGACGCGCGCGATCCGTTCCGTCGCCGAGATCGAGGCGAACAAGGAATCGATCCGCGGCGTGTTCGCAAAAGTGCTGCGTTATGGCGACGGCAAGAGCGACGCCATCATGCTCGACAATGCCGAGTGGCTGACAAAGCTCAACTACATCGAGATGCTGCGCGACGTCGGCCGGCACTTCTCGGTCAACCGCATGCTGACCATGGACTCCGTGCGCCTACGCCTCGAGCGCGAGCAGGAGATGAGCTTCATCGAGTTCAACTACATGATCTGCCAGGCCTACGACTATGTCGAGCTCGCCAGGCGGACCGGCTGCAACTTGCAGATGGGCGGCTCCGACCAGTGGGGCAATATCATCATGGGCGTCGATCTCGGCCGCCGCATGGGCACCCATCAACTGTACGCGCTGACAACGCCCTTGCTGACGACGGCCTCGGGGGCCAAGATGGGCAAGACCGCGCAAGGCGCAGTCTGGCTCAACGCCGACCAGTTCTCCCCGTATGATTTCTGGCAGTACTGGCGCAACACCGAGGATGCCGACGTCGGCAAATTCCTCAAGCTGTTCACGACGCTGCCGATGAGCGAGATCAGGAAGCTCGAGGCGCTCGGAGGCTCCGAGATCAACGAGGCCAAGAAGGTGCTCGCCACCGAAGCGACCGCGCTGCTGCATGGCCGCGATGCCGCGAACGAGGCGGCCGAGACCGCGCGCCGCACCTTCGAGGAAGGCGCGCTGGCCGAGAGCCTGCCGACCGTGGAAATTCCGCGAGGCGAGTTCGACGCCGGCCTCGGCGTGCTCAATGCCTTCGTCAAGGCGGGCCTCGTTGCCTCCAATGGCGAAGCACGGCGCCAGATCAAGGGCGGCGGCCTACGCGTCAATGACGAGCCCGTCACTGACGAGAAGATGGCGTTGTCGGTAGCCGACCTGACGCCGGAAGGCGTGGTCAAGCTGTCGTTCGGCAAGAAGAAGCACATCCTCCTCAGGCCTGCATAGGCGTATGAGCTTTTCGCTGCTTGTCAGGGCGCGCTGAAGCGCGCTCCCTGATCGGCAATGGACCAGAACACGCTAGAGGAACAGTCCAAGCAAGCGACCAGGGATCGCGTCACGGCGACGCCGCAGGGCGTCGTTCGCACCGCACTGGTGGTGCTCGCGCTCTGCTTCACACTCGCCGTGCTCGGCCGCGGCCTCAGCGAAAGCTTCACGGTCTTCCTGAAGCCGATCTCGGAAAACTTTGGGTGGGATCGAGCCCAGGTGGTCTCGATCTATTCGCTAACCTGGCTCGTCAGCGGACTGATGGCGCCGTTGGTCGGGCGCCTGTTCGATCATTCCGGACCGCGCATCGTCTATGCACTGGGCCTTTTGCTGCTCGGCTCGGCCTTCCTGATCGCAAGCCACGCGCAGTCACTCTGGCAGTTCCAGCTCTCGATCGGACTCTGCGTCGGCATCGGCGTCGCCTTCATCGGCAATGTGCCGAATTCGATCCTGCTCGGCCGCTGGTTCGGCCCAAAGCTGCCGACCGCGATGGCGGTGGTCTACTCGGCCATGGGGGGCGGCGTGCTGGCGCTGCTGCCGGCCTCGCAGCTTTTGATCGATCATCTCGGCTGGCGCGAAACCTACCAGCTGTTCGGCTTCGCCGCGCTCGGCCTGCTGGTGCCGCTCATGCTTCTGCCATGGCGGCTGTTCGCCTCGGGCTCGCCGCATATCGCGAAGAAGACCGATCCGGATTTCGTCGATCACGGCTGGACCCTTCCGAGCGCGATGCGCCATCACGCCTTCTGGGCGCTGTTCTCGACATTCTTCTTCACCGCGGTCGGCATGTATGCGATCGCCGCCCAGATCGTGGCCTATCTGATCGATGCCGGCTTCCCGCCGCTGCAGGCCGCGACGGCCTGGGGCTTCTCCGGCGTCGTGCTGGTGTTCGGCATGTTAGGGGTGTCAGCGCTCGACGGCCTGATCGGACGCCGGCCCTCGGTGCTGCTCAGCTACGCGATCTCGATCCTCGGCATCTTCCTGCTGTGGCTGTTGCAATACTCCGCCAATCTCCTCCTGCTCACTGGATTCGTGGTCTGCTTCGGCAGCATGATGGGCTCACGTGGACCGCTGATCACGGCGACCGCGATGAAGATCTTTGGGGGCAAGCGCGTCGGCACCATCTACGGCACCATCTCGATCGGGAGCGGGCTCGGCTCGGCTTTCGGCTCCTGGAGCGGCGGCCTGATCCATGACGCGACCCATGGCTACAACGCGCTGCTCGCCTTCGCGCTTGCGAGCGTGGTGCTCGGGATGATCCCGTTCCTGGTCGTGCCCGCCTTGCGGCGCTAGGTCTCCTGAAGGTAACCTGCGGACATTCGCGTCACCGGGAAATTACGGATGGGCACGACGCGAATAGCTGCAAAAAAATGTGCATCGCGCGAGGCTGAAAGTCCCGGCTGCGGTGTTTTGTCCGACATGACAAAAATGTCAGCGCAAATTGCCCTTGGGTGGCTTGCAGGGCAGAACTGAATGCGGCTAGTCGCAAGCATTGGATGGAGGGCACAAACCAATGAACTTTCCCTATCTCGTTCGCTTTCAACCGGTTCTCTTGAGCCTGTTTCGCTTCATCACTGGACTCCTGTTGCTCCAGTACGGCATCGCCAAGCTTTTCAAATTTCCGGTGCTTCCCTACTTCGCAAACATCCCGCCGATCATCTACGCAGCCGGTACGCTTGAGCTCGTGCTTGGCGCGCTGCTGATGATCGGCCTGTTCACCCGCCTCGCGGCGTTCATCCTCTCGGGTGAGATGGCCTTCGCCTATTTCATGGGCCACATGTTCAAGGGCGAGACGCCGGTGTTCCTGCCGCTGCTCAATGGTGGCACCGCGGCGATCTTGTTCTGCTTCGCCTGCCTCTACCTCTCGGCAGCCGGCGGCGGCTCGGTCAGCGCCGATGCGGCGATGGGCAAGGACTAGCTAGCGGCACAACCGGCGGCGCGTTCGCGCGGCGCTGAGGCGTCAGCAATTGATTCGCGAATAAAGGATAAGGGATGGCACCAGTACATTTACGGGTGCCATCTCAGCGCGAGCCCAGCACGTTCCAGACCAGGACCAGGACTGCGACCAGCAGCATCGACATGATGAGGCGGTGAACGAATCGGTTCATGTCCGCTCCCATCGAATTCGGTCGCGACTAAAGACCCACACAATCTTTCTCCCAGTTGACGCGCCATGCGCCGACGCGGCGCATTTCCGCATGGGTGTTTGCGTATGCAGCTCGCGGATGCCGCTAGCGCGGCAGCCCGTCGCACGCGTCCATTCATGATTGGTAAGAATTTCATGCTACCGACGCGAGCAACAATAACCATTCCGTCGAGGCCGTGATGAAGCTGCTGAGCCACCTCAAGATCCGCACCAAGCTCGCCAGCATGGTCTGTCTTTCGGCACTCACGGTCACGGCCATCATCGGGGTGTCGTCCGTGCTCAGCAAGAGCCGCATGCTGGAGGACCGCGTCCAGCAGATGCGGACCGCGGTCGATATGCTCCACAACCTCGCCCAATCACTCGAAGAGGAGGTCGGCGCCGGCAAGCTGACGCAGGCCGAAGCGAAGGTCCAGTTCCACCAGCGCGGCCGCCGCATGAGCTTCAATGGCGGCCAAGGCTATCCGGTAGTCTATAACGCCGATACGTCCCTCATCGTCAACGGCGCCAACCAGCAGCTCGAAGGCAAGATCACCGGTGCGAAGGACTCCAATGGCGTCCTGATCGCCGACGCCATTATCAAGGCCGGCGCTGAGACCGCACAGGGCGGCGTAACCTCCTATCTCTATCCCCGCCCCGGCCAGACGGAGCCGGTCCGCAAGACCGTGTTCGCGCGCAAATTCGCGCCCTGGAACGCGACGATCAGCTACGGCCTCTATGTCGACGACATCGACGCCGACGTGCGAGCCTTGACGCTGGAATTGGGGGCGATCGGCATCGGCCTGATGCTGCTGATGGCGACACTGTCCTGGCTGATTGCCCGCGACGTGCTCGGCGCGCTCGACCGCCAGAAGAACCGCATGCAGGCCATTTCCGAAGGCGCCATCGACGCCCCGGTCGAGGAGACCGGTCGCGGCGACGAGATCGGCCGCATGGCCGAGACCCTCGAAGTGCTCAGGCAGACCGCGCTGACGGCGCGCAAGCTGGAGGCCGAGCAGGTCGCCACCAAGGCCCGCAGCGAACAGGAGAAGCGTGACGCGCTGATCTCGCTTGCCGACCGGTTCGATGCCTCCGTCGGCCAGCTCGTCGGCCTGATGGCCTCGGGCTCCGGCGAGCTGGAGGTCACCGCCAAGTCGATGTCGTCGACCGCGGAAGGCACCAACCGCCGCGCCGCCGTCGTCGGCTCGGCCGCCACCGAAGCCAGCCAGCGCGTCCAGACGGTCGCGGCCGCCGCCGAGGAGCTCTCCTCCTCCATCACCGAAATCAGCCGACAGGTCGCGCAGTCCGCCGTGGTCACCGGCCGCGCCGTGGATAGCGCACGCCGCACCGACACCATCGTGCGCGCCCTCTCCGACGGCGCCCAGCAGATCGAGCACGTCGCCGAGCTGATTTCCAGCATCGCGGCGCAGACCAATCTGCTCGCGCTCAACGCCACCATCGAGGCCGCACGTGCCGGTGAAGCCGGCCGCGGCTTTGCCGTCGTCGCTTCGGAGGTGAAGTCGCTGGCGAGCCAGACGGCGGAAGCCACCCGCGAGATCGGCGACAAGATCGCGCAGATCCAGGGCGCGACCAAGGAAGCGGTGGACGCCATCGGCGGCATTACCGCCACCATCGAGGAGGTCAGCCGGATCGCTACCTCGATCGGCGCTGCGATCGAGGAGCAAGGCGCCGCCACCGCCGAGATCGCCCGCAGCGTCTCGCAGACGGCCGAGGCCACCCAGGAGGTCACCACCAATATCGGGGGCGTCAGCACGGCAGCGAACGAGACCGGCAATGCCGCAGGCATGGTGCTCGCCGCGGCCTCGAACCTCTCCAAGCAGGCCGAGCAGCTCTCCGGCGAAGTCGGGACCTTCCTGGCCGGCGTGCGCGCGACGTAGGCCGCACCAAAGCCAGCACGTCGTCATGGCCGGGCTTGTCCCGGCCATCCACGTTCTGCGCGCTTATGGAAACAAAATTCGTGGACGCCCGGGAAAGCCCGGGCATGACGAAGTCGCCTCGCCCCTATCGCCGCGCGAGGGTGCAGCCGCTCGATAGCTGGCGCGTCGGCCCGGTCGAGCCATCGCTCGACTGCGACGGGAATTCCTCGAACGGCGAGTTCTGTTTGCCGGTGTTGAATTCGAAGATCTTGCGGAACAGACCGGGCGCCATCGCCGAAATCGGATTGACGCGCATCACGGGCGCGGCCGGCGTGCCGACGACCTCGTAGGTCACCCCGATCAATCCTTCATTGTTGCCGCCGCCGAGGAAGATGCCGAACAACGGGATCTGGCCGAAGATGTTGTTGACGCCATACATCGGCACGAAGGTGCCGCTCATGCAGACCTGATTGCCGGGAAAGTCGATTGAGCCCTCAATGGTGGCACCGATCATCGGCCCCTTGACCACGCCGTCGCGGATCGTGAGCGCGCCGTTCTGCCGCGTGAACTCCGCGCGCAACGCCGTGAAGGCGACGCCGCTCTGCGCACCGTTGGGAGCGCCCGCCGCGACGCGATCGAGTTGATCCATTCCCTTGACCGAGAAGTCGCGCACGTTGATCAGACCTTCCCGTGTCGTAGGCTCCGACGTCGGCGGCTCCATGGCCACCACCATCTGGCCGCCGAAGACCTTGTTGGTGGTATCTGTGAAGCGCAGGAAGTTGCCGGCATCGCTGGTCTGGAGATAGATTACCTCGCGGTTGCCCTGGGCGCGGCCGCCGCGCAAATCGGCGGCCACGGGCGTGTCTTTTCCGATCCTGCCGCTCAGCGTGAAGGCTTTGACCGCACCATTGCGCCGCGACATCTTGGCCTCGACGCTGCGCATCGCCTCGCCGTTGAAACCCATGACGGCGCCGAGCTTCACGTCCATGTCGAAATCGAGGTTCTTCGTCTTGCTCTTGGCATCGTCCTTGGAACTGCCTGAGATCGCCGATTTCAGGAAGCCGCGGCCGTCGAATACGTCGCCGCGCATCGTGCCCTTCAGCACGCCATCCTGGCTGCGCTCCACCTTCAGCGAGGCCTTGTCGCCGTCGGACGGCGCGTAGGTCGGGAAGTTCGCGTTCATGAGGTCGCCGTTCGGATCGACCTCGAGCGACCCCTTGATCGCAGCGCCGCCGCCTTCGATGACGATGTCCTCCAGACGTGTCGACTGCGCTGTCGGCACCACCTTGAAGCTGGCCTTGCCCGCTCTGCCCGGCAGCTTGACCCAGCCGGGCAGGATGTTGTCGAGCTTGACCGAGGTCAGGTCGGCCTCGATGCCGAGCTTCGTCGTCTGGTCGGGCCCCCCGGCGATCTTGCCGGACAGCTTAATCGGCACCGATCCGCTGACGGCGGGGCCCAGATCGAATCCGAGGCGCGCGCGGCTCGCATCGTCCAGCGTGGTCTGCAATTTGACGTCCGCATCGCCCTCGGCCGGCTTGCGATAGTCGAGCGAGGCCGCCTGCCCGTTGATCTTGACGTCGCCCTTGACCTGATAGCCCTGGTTGCTCGCGACGATCTTGAGGTTGTTGGCCTCCAGCTTCTGGTTCATCACCAGCTTGTCGGCACCAAAACCGTTGAGATCGGCGGTAACGCTGTAGGTGGTATCGGCTTTGGTCAGCTCGCCCTTGACCGGCAACCCAAGCTGGACGTTCGCCGAGAACGTCCCCTTGCTGGTATTGGGATCGATGACGGTCGACGACAGATCGCTCAGGCGATCATTGGAAAGCATTTCGGCCGCCGCAGGCACCGGGCCTTCGACACGGAACCTGGTCCGCGACGGCGACGGCTTGGGCGCCATATCGGGCACCTCGAAGACGAAGTCGGAAATCGTGATCTTGCGGCCCGCTGGCGTATCGGCGATGCCCTGCCCGATATTCACGGTCGCCGTGCGGCCGGTCACGCGCGCCTTCAAATCGGCATCGTGCACCACCGGCAGGCCATCGACGGGGCGAACCGTGACACCACTCGCCACGATATTGACCGACAGGCCGTCGTCGGGAATGGGTGGGCCCTTGCGCGGAAGATTCTTCGTCGGTGAATTAACGCCGATCTCGATGCGCTGGAGCGTTCCACGCTCGATCCGTTCGATCACCCATTCGCGCAACTCGGGGACGACAAGCGTCGGCCACATCCGCTTGAGCGCGGAGGCCGACATCGGCGTTCCCGCAAAACCCAATGTCAGCCGCGGCTCGCCCGAATAGTCGATGGCACCGGTGCCGGCGACGCCGATCTCTCCGTTGGAGATATCGGCCTGCGTCAACAGCAGCCTCTTGTGGTCGGTGTCGAAGCGGAAGCCGATCGCAATACGGTTGAAGACCAGCGGCGGCTCGTTGTCGATGCCGCCGAGCAGGATCGAACCGCCGCTGAAACCGAGCTGCCAGTCGTTGACGGTGCCGTTGGGCGGCTCGACATGAGCCAGAAGCGTCAGACGATTCGCGCCCGAGAGGACCTTGAACGGAGCGACCAGCACCCGCCGATTGGCGTCCCACTCGACATTGATCTCGGCCGAGTCGATCGCCATCGGATAGTCGGGCGTATCGGTGTCGATGATGTTGCCCGCGCCGACCGCGATCTTGCCGCGAAAAAAGGTCGGCACGCCGTCGCGGCCGAGTTCGCCCTTGAGCTCGCCGGTCAGCGGCAGGTCGGCGGTGTAGGTGAGATCCTTCACCCGCAGCGCCAGCAGGATGTTGGCGGTCGAGACCTTGTCGGCGCGGATATCGACCGAGCGCACGCCGTTCTCGGTGGGGCCGATCGTGGCACGCAACGACCACGGACGCGCGCCCTCCTCGCCGAGGCTAAGCGCGACGCCGCCACGGCTCGGACGGCGCAGGCTGAGCGTGATGTTCTCAAACGTCCATTTGCTGCCGCGCTGCTGATCGTCGACGATCAGATTGCCGTTCTTCAGGCCGATCTCGTTGAGGTTCTGGCCGTCGAGGCCGGTCATGCTCAGACTGTCGAGCCAGTCGAGGCCCTGAAGAATGCCGGTCGGGGCCGTGGGCTGGGTCGCGGCTTGCGATGCATCGGGGGTCGCAGGCTCGGTTGCGAATGGCGGCGGCGGGACACCGTTGCGCGGGAAAGTCGGCGGCAGCCCCGCATCCTTCTTGGAGGCGACGCCAGTCGCGAGCGGCTTTGCGGTGTCGCCAGCCGACACCGTGACGGTGCCGTCAGGCGCGATCCGGATCGCGAGCTCGGCATCGACGAGGTTGAGGCTTTCGGCGCGCAGATGCCCCATCAGCAGGCCCGCCCCCGACAGCTTCACCTCGGCCTTCGGTGCGGTGGCGACAATGACATGATCGTGGTCGCGCACCACGATGTCACGGATACGCACGGCGATGCGGATCCGCCCGGCCCGCTCGATCTGCGTGCCGCCGACCTCCACGGTGTTGCCGTGACCGATATTGTCCTCGATCGCGGCCGCGAGCCACGGCGTCGCAATGTCGAGATTGATGGGACCGGCGCCGAGCCGCCACCACAGCGCGCCGAAACAGCCGACGAAGATGACGATCAGGGCACCGGCGACCACGGCCACGCGCTTCAGCCAGCGACCACCGCCCAGCCAGCGGCGCAACGGACCAAACCCGTCAGTGAATCGATGGAAGCCCGAATTGGAACGCGACAACAGCCGGCGCGCGCGATAGCCCGCCGCCGCTTCCTGATCCGGATCCCAATCGGCGTCGTCCCATTGCTGCTGCTCTGGTTGGCTGCCGCGCCGATCTAAATCCCGATTGTAATCCTGGGGCGACGTATTCCTTGCCATTGCCTCTCGATACAAGCGCCCGTCGTAGGATTGAGCGCCGCCGGGGCTGCAGCCATCGACAGGAAGCGAAGCTTCCTGCCCCGGCATTGCCGCCATACCTCGAATATTCCTTCTGTTCGTCATGTCGCCCCGGGAGCGCGTTCAACGAGCAGTGGGGTGGTGCGTGGAATTCCTTGTAACCAGACTCCGGCGTCGTCAGACTCGCCCCGCCGAGGGCACGATTCCGGCATAGCGGAAAAGGGCTGCAATACCGCTTTGGTTGACCCGCCGAAAGCGACGAAAGGAAGGCGTATGTCCAAGAAATCCCAAAAGGAATCGTCCAAAACGCCCTCCGGCAGGCCGACGGCTAAAAAGAAGCCCGTGAAAGCGCGGGCTGCGACTCAAACCAAGCCCGCGAAAACACAGCGGACACCGGCGAGCAAATCAACTGGGACCATAGCAAAGACAGCATCGCATAAGGCCGCATCGAAACGGTTAAATTCTTCCAGATCGGCTTCCACGCCCGAAACGGCGGCGAAGGCCGGCCTGGCCGAGGGTCAGAAGGCTCCCGCCTTCCGCCTGCCCCGCGACGGTGGCGGTGTCGTCGCGCTGTCGGATTATGCCGGCCAGAAGCTGGTCCTGTTCTTCTATCCCCGCGCCGACACGCCGGGCTGCACGAGGGAGGCCATCGATTTCACCCGGCTGACCGGCGCCTTCGCCACGGCTGGCACCGCCGTGCTTGGTATCTCCGCCGATCCACTCAAGGCTCAGGACAAATTCCGCGACAAGCACGGTCTCGGCGTGCCCCTCATCTCGGACGAGACACACGAGATGCTGCAGGCCTACGGCGCCTGGGGCGAAAAGTCCATGTATGGCAAGAGCTTCCTCGGAGTTCTTCGTACCACGATGCTGCTTGGCACCGACGGCAAGATCGCCCGGATCTGGCGCAATGTCCGGGTCGACGGCCACGCCGACGAGGTGCTGGAGGCCGCAAGGAGCCTTTAACCAATCATTTAAATTCAAACGGTTCCGTTTCCGGAAAATTAACCATGACTGGCCCAGATTGCCGCGGCAATTAGGCCGTACGGACTCATCCGACCGGCGCGGGAGTGCCGATGTCGAAAAGTTCTGCCCAATTCTCGCAGTACCCCCAGCATCACCCCCACGACCACGGTCGAGCCTTTCATCGCCGTGCTGCCGCGGTGGCAACCGCGCTTCCCCTTCCGGACACCGACGACGCCTACACCATCGTGCATCACGGCAAGCAGGTTCGCCTGGGGCCTGTGGTGTTCTGGATCGTGGTCGGCACGGTCGTGTTGCTCGGGCTCTGGTCGGCCGCAACCGCCACCTATTTCGCCTTCCGCGACGACGTCCTCACCCGACTGATCGCCCGGCAGGCCGAGATGCAATACGCCTATGAGGACCGCATCGCCGAGCTGCGCGCCAAGGTCGACCGCACCACCAGCCGGCAGCTGCTCGACCAGGAGCAGTTCGACCAGAAGCTCGACCAGATCATGAAGCGCCAGACGGCGCTGGAATCCCGTGCCACGGCGCTCGGGTCCATGCCAGACGTGACCGGATCGATTCCCCGGTCCACCCCGCAGCGTGGCGACGCCAGCCAGACGACGCAGGGCACGCCAAAACCCTCGCCGATCAGCGACACCGTAATCTTCGTCGCGCCGCCGGATCGCGAAGCGCGGCTCGAATCGCGCGCGCCGAGCCTTGCAGCTCCGCCCGTCAATCAATTCGCCAAGAACCAGGGATTCGACAACGTCGTCGTTCGGCTCACGACCTCGCTCGACCAGGTCGAGCGCCGCCAGATGGCAGCACTCAACGCCGTCGAGGAAGGCATGGATTCGCGCATGCGCCGGATGCGCGGCGTCGTCAGCGATCTCGGCCTGAACCTCGCAAGTCTCGAAGCCGCCGTGCCGCGCACGGCGATGGGCGGGCCTTTCGTACCCGTAAAACTCACCGCCAGTTCGGGGCCGTTCGAGAAGCAGCTCTATCGCATCAACAGCACCCGCGCCGAGATGGACCGGCTCAATCGCACGCTCGCACTCGTGCCCTATCGCAAGCCCGTCATCGGCGAGGTCGAGTTCACCTCCGGCTTCGGCGTGCGCAGCGATCCGTTCCTGGGCCGGCCCGCGATGCACACCGGGCTCGACTTCCGCGCCGCGAGCGGCGATCCCGTTCGCGTCACCGCCAACGGCAAGGTCGTCTCGGCCGGCTGGTCCGGCGGCTACGGCCGCATGATCGAGGTCGATCACGGCAATGGCCTTGCGACGCGCTACGGCCATCTCTCCGAGATCAATGTCCGGGTCGGCGAGATCGTCAAGATCGGCCAGGTCGTTGGTCTCGTCGGCTCGACCGGACGTTCGACCGGCCCGCATCTGCATTACGAGACCCGCATCGACGGCGAAGCGGTCGATCCGCAGAAGTTCCTGCGCGCCGGTGTGCGTCTCAGCGCAGGCTAGAGCTGGCCTCTTCCTTCATGCGATATGCGTGAGAATTTCAGCCGCGAGGCTGACACGCTTTCAGGAAGAGATTGAGACCCGCCTCGATCTCCTGCTCGATCATTCCTTCCGTGAGCTCGTTGAGACCCAGCACGATCAGCAGCGGCAGCTCGCCGCGGATCAGGCTCAGGAATTGTCTGGCGGCTGCGATCGAGTCGTCAAATTCCAGCAGCTTCGCCGCCCTCGCCTCTTCGAGGAAATGAGAGAGCCGCCGGATCGTCGCTTCGGGTCCGCTTTCATAGAACAGCCGCGCGAGCACGGGAAAGCGTCCGCTTTCATTGGCGATGATGCGGACGAAGGCGACGTCTTTCCGGTCGATGAAGGTGCGGACGTATTGCCTGGCGAACTCCCTGAGCGCCTCGGAGAGTCCGGCCGACAGTTTGGGCATCGGCAGGTCGTGTTGCAGGCTGTCGCATTCCGCCACGATCAACGAGGCGAACAAGGCTTCCTTGCTAGGGAAATACGCATAGAGCGTTGCTTTCGACACGCCGGCGGCCTTCGCGATGGCGTCCATGCTGGTTGCGGAAAAGCCGTGGTCGAGAAACAGCTGCCAAGCCGCGCGAATGACAGTTTCCATCTTGCGGCCCGCCGGCGGGCTCGGCTGCTCAGCAGCGGGATGGGCGATCGTTTCGATCAATGATGGCACTCCGTCGGGTCACGAATCGGTGTCGCTGCCGCCAGCGCGCAGAATGACGCCGCATCAACGAGTTGAAAGAACAACAACCTGATCTTGGGGACTCCGCGTACATCAAAATGTTTGATGCTGCAATAAAACTAAACAGTTCAGTACTGTTGACAATCCCGGCGGGGCCGGTCAAGTACTAAACGGTTCAGTTTAATAAGGCGGCGGATGTCGGCGAGAACATTGCTTCAAAGAGGTACTTTACTACCGCTCATTCAGGCTGCCCTTTCCCTTGGCGGCTGCGCGGTAGGCCCCGATTTCGAGTCCCCGGCCGCCCCAGCGGTGAGCGGTTACACGGCGGGCCGACTGCCCGCGACGCAAAGCGCGGACGTCCCCGGCGGCATGGCGCAACGGTTCTCGTACGGCGCCGATGTGCCCGCGGTGTGGTGGCAGGTGTTCCGCTCGCGTCAGATCGAAGCCTTCGTCCGGGAAGCGATCGACAACCATCCCGACCTCTCAGCGGCGCAGGCTGCGCTGCGCCAGGCCCGCGAAGTTGCCGCGGCAGATACCAGCGCGCTGCTGCCGTCCATCACCGGGGACAGCAGCGTGACACGCAACGAAGTACCGCTGGCACAATCCGGACAAGCCGGGCCATCGTCTCTGTACACCCTCTACAAGACTTCGGTCCCGGTTTCCTTCACGCCGGACATCTTCGGCGGCAAGGCGCGGGGCATCGAGGCGGATCTTGCCAATACGGACTATCAGCGCTTCCAACTCGAGGCGACCTACCTGACATTGACCGCAAACGTCGTGACGACCGCGATCAGCGATGCGTCCTACGCGGCGCAAATTCGGGTGACCCAGGAGCAGATCGACGGTCAGCGTCAGCTGGTCGCGTTGCTCGACCAGCAGTTTGCCCTCGGCGCCGTCGCCAACAGCGATGTCCTGACTCAGAAGGCCCAACTGGCGCAGACGATTGCGACGCTGCCGCCGCTGCAGAAATCCCGCGCGCAAAATCGCAACCAGCTGATGGCTTATCTCGGCCGGCTGCCGAGCCAGGACAGGGGCGAGGCGGTGCCGCTGGCAAATCTGCGCTTGCCGCGCGATCTGCCGGTCAGCGTACCGTCATTGCTGGTGCGGCAGCGCCCGGACGTTCGTGCCGCCGAAAGTCAGGTTCATCAGGCCAGCGCGAATGTTGGTGTCGCCACAGCCAACATGCTCCCAAACGTGACGCTGTCGGCCTCGGGTGGCAGCTCCGCGGTGGCGCTGTCGGGACTCTATGGTCCGCAATCGGCAGCCTGGAGCGTGGCGGCGAGTGTGACGGGCCCCATCTTCGATGCCGGTGCCCTGTTCCACACCAAGGAGTCCAAGGTCGCAGCTTTGGAGCAGAGCGGCGCAAAGTATCGCTCGACGGTGATCACCGCGTTCCAGAATGTCGCCGACGCGCTCCGCGCGATCCAATCGGATGCCGATCTGCTGAA
The DNA here is from genome assembly GCF_055811355.1 of Bradyrhizobium sp. WSM4873. Lineage (NCBI taxonomy): Bacteria > Pseudomonadati > Pseudomonadota > Alphaproteobacteria > Hyphomicrobiales > Nitrobacteraceae > Bradyrhizobium > Bradyrhizobium sp. WSM4873. The sequence goes on from NZ_JBVVPS010000001.1 coordinate 67,528, forward strand.
GGCTCAGTTCGAGGCGGAAAAGGCCTCCGCCGAAAGCCTGAAGATGTCCCAAGCCCAATTCAAGGCCGGCTCCACCACCTTCATCTCCGTCATCAACGCCGAACAGACGCTGCTGACGGCACGGATCAACCGCGTGAAGGCGCAGGCCTCGCGCTATGCCGACACCGTGGCGCTGTACCAATCGCTGGGCGGCGGCTGGTGGAATCGTGTCGATGAAACTCCGGCGGCCGAGGCAAAGCCCGCAGGCATCGCCGCAATATTCGTTCCCGCAGGCGCCCTGCCGGCACAGCCGACCCCACCAGCCAACTGATCCGAGAGTCCGAAGCCATGTTGAAGCGCATGATGATCATGCTGTGTGTCGTCGGTGCGGTGTTCGCCGCGTTGGCTTGGTTCGTCAATTTCCGCGCCGGCATGATCAGGCAAGCCATGGCTGCCCTCGCCGATCCGCCGCAGACGGTGTCGACCACCACTGCGGTGCTCAGCGACTGGCAGTCGGCCCTGACCGCCATCGGCACGTTCCGCGCGGTGAACGGTGCCGATCTCTCGCTCCAGCAGTCCGGCATCGTGGACAGCGTGCACTTCGAGTCGGGCACGGATGTCGCCGCGGGTGACGTGTTGCTCGACTTGCGCAAAGAGGATGACATCGCCAAGCTGCAATCCCTGCAGGCCACCGCTGACGGCTCCGCCATCACGTTGCGGCGCGATCAGGGTCAGTTGAAGATCAGTGCGGTCAGTCAGGCCACGGTCGACAGTGATCTCGTGAACGAGCGCAACGCTTTGGCACTGGTGGCGCAGCAGCAGGCGCTGCTCGATCAAAAGACCCTGAAGGCACCGTTTGCAGGGCGGCTCGGCGTGCGTCAGGTCGACGTCGGCCAATATCTCACCGCGGGCACCGCCATCGTCACGTTGCAGGCGCTCGACCGCCTCTTTGTCGACTTCACGCTGCCGCAGCAGGCGGTCGATCAGGTCAAGGTTGGCCAGCAGGTCGTTGCGCGCATGGACGCGTTTCCCGGGCGCACCTTCAAGGGCGTCGTGCAGGCGTTCAATTCCAAGGTCGATCAAGCCAGCCGCAACGTTCAGGTCCGTGCGATCTTCGACAATGCGGATCGCAAGCTCCTGCCCGGCATGTTCGCGCGGATCGACCTCAACATCGGCCACGCCGCGAGCTACGTCACGCTGCCGCAGACCGCCATCGTCTACAACACCTACGGAGATTCCGTGTACCTCGCAGTCAAGAGTGAGGACGCGGGCAAGCAGGGGCTGGTCGCCCGCCAGACCTTCGTCAAAACCGGCGCCGCCCGCGGCGATCAAGTGGCGGTGATCTCGGGTCTCGACCAGGGCGCGACCGTCGTCACCGCCGGCCAGATCAAGCTGCGCAATGGCACCCTGCTGAAGGTCGACAACTCCATTGCCGTGGCGAACGATCCTAGTCCGGCACCCGCCGATCAGTGAGGAGCGAGAACGTGTCCTTTACCGACCTCTTCATTCGTCGGCCGGTGCTTGCGATCGTCGTCAGCCTGATGATCCTGGTGCTGGGTCTCAAGTCGATGACTTCGCTGCCGATCCTGCAATATCCGCGGACCCAGAATGCGATCGTCACCGTGACGACGACGTACTACGGCGCGGATCCTGCGATCGTCGCCGGCTTCATCACCACGCCGCTGGAGAACGCCATCGCGCAGGCCAACGGCATCGACTACATGACGTCGAACAGCCAGTCGAGCACCTCGACAATCACGGTCAATCTGCGGCTGAACTTCGACTCCGGCAAGGCGCTGACCGAGATCAACACCAAGGTGAACTCGGTGCTCAATCAGCTTCCGAGCGGCGCGCAACAGCCGGTGCTGACGGTCAAGGTCGGTCAGACCATCGACGCCATGTATCTCGGCTTCAGCAGCGACCTGCTGGCGCCGAACCAGATCACCGACTACCTGATCCGGGTGGTGCAGCCGAAACTGCAGGCGGTGTCGGGTGTGCAGACCGCGGAATTGCTCGGCAACAAGACCTTCGCGCTGCGGGCCTGGCTCGATCCGATCAAGCTTGCGGCCTACGGGCTGACCGCATCGGACGTCTCGACCGCGCTGTCCGGCAACGATTACATCGCCGGGCTCGGCACCACCAAGGGCCAAATGGTGCAGGTCAACCTGACGGCCGCGACCAACCTGAAGTCGCTGCAGGAGTTTCGCGACCTGGTCGTGAAGCAGGCCGGCGCCTCCAACGTCAAGCTGTCGGACGTAGCCAACGTCACCCTGGGCTCCGAAGATTACGACTCGTCGGTCGGCTTCAACGGCAAGCGGGCGGTCTATATCGGCATCCAGGTGGCGCCGAACGCCAACTTGCTCGACGTCATCAAGGGCATCCGCGCGGTCTATCCCGATATCAGGGCGCAGCAGCCGGAGGGGCTGAAGTCCGAGATCATCTATGACTCCACCGAATTCGTGAACAGCTCGATCGACGAGGTGATTCATACCCTGGTCGAAGCACTTCTGATCGTCACCGTGGTCGTCTTCCTGTTCCTCGGCTCGTGGCGCTCGGTGCTGATTCCGGTGATCGCAATTCCGCTCTCGCTGGTCGGCACCTTCACCCTGCTGCTGGCGCTCGGTTTCTCGATCAACCTGCTGACGCTGCTCGCGCTGGTGCTCGCGATCGGGCTTGTGGTCGACGACGCCATCATCGTGGTCGAGAACGTCAATCGGCATCTGGCGGAGGGCGCGAAGCCGTTGCAGGCCGCGATCGCCGCCGCGCGCGAGCTTGCCGGTCCGATCGTGGCCATGACCGTGGTGCTGATCGCGGTCTACGTGCCGATCGGATTCCAGGGCGGCCTGACCGGAGCGCTCTTCACCGAGTTCGCTTTTACCCTTGCCGGCGCAGTCGCGGTGTCGGCCGTCGTCGCGCTGACGCTGACGCCGATGTGCTGCGCCTACATCCTCAAGCCGCCGACGAGCGGCAAGCCGACGCTCGACGATCGCATCGTCGCCTTCATCGATGCCCGGATGGAGACGTTCCAGCATCGATACCGGCGCCTGCTCGCCGGCAGCCTGACGACGATCCCGGTCACGGTCGTGTTCGCGGCCCTGGTCCTGAGCAGCATCTACTGGCTCTACACCAACGCCAAGAACGAGCTGGCGCCGGAGGAGGATCAGGGCGCGATCCTGATGCAGTCGACGCTGGCGCCGACCGCAACGCTGCAGCAGAAGCTGCTGTATTCGGCCGAGGTCTACCGCCGCATTTCCGCCTATGCCGAAACCGCCGGCGTGTTTCAGCTCGATCTCGTCGGCAGCTCGATTGCAGGCTGGGTGCTGAAGCCCTGGGACAAGCGCGACAAGACCGCGGCGGAACTGCAGCCGGTGCTGCAACAGGAGATGGCCGGGGTCGCCGGAGCCAAGATCGTGGCGTTCCAACTGCCGCCGCTGCCAGGCGCGAGCGGCCTCCCGATCCAGTTCGTGATCCAGACCACCGACCCCTTCGAGCGGCTTGACGGCATCGCCAAAGCGTTCACCGCCGAGGCCCTGAAGACCGGCAAGTTCATCTTCCTCGACAACGACTTGAAGGTGGACCAGCCGCAAACCACAGTGCTGATCGATCGGGAAAAGACCGCACAGCTCGGACTGAAGCTCAGCGATGTCGGCGGTGCCCTCGGCAACATGCTGGGCGGCGGGTATGTCAACTATTTCGGCCTGGACGGTCGCTCCTACAAGGTGATCCCGCAGGTTGAGCAACGCCAGCGACTGAACGCCGATCAGGTGCTGAACTACTACATCAAGACCTCCGACGGCACGTCCGTTCCGCTCTCGACGGTGGCGTCGCTGAAAACGACCACGGTTCCGCAATCCCTGAACCATTTCCAGCAGGTCAATGCCGCCACTATCTCCGGCGTGGCCATGCCGGGCGTGATTACCGGCGAAGCGCTCGCAGAGCTGAAGGAGATCGCCGACCGAACCCTGCCCAAAGGCTACAGCATCGACTACGGCGGACAGTCGCGCCAGTTCATCCAGGAATCATCCGGCTTCGCCGCCACCTTCGGATTTGCCCTGATCATCATCTTTCTGGCGCTGTCGGCGCAGTTCGAAAGCTTCCGCGATCCCCTCATCATCCTGGTCTCGGTGCCGATGTCGATCGCGGGCGCCCTGATCTTCATCATGCTGGGCATCAAGGGCGCGAGCCTGAACATCTACACCGAGGTCGGCCTCGTGACGCTGATGGGACTGATCAGCAAGCACGGCATTCTCATCGTCGAGTTCGCCAACGAGCTGCAGCATGCCGGCCGCTCCAAGCGCGATGCGGTCATCGAAGCCACCTCGATCCGGCTGCGCCCGATCCTGATGACGACGGCGGCGATGGTGATCGGCGTCATGCCGCTGATCACCGCATCCGGCGCCGGCGCAGCGTCGCGCTTCAACATGGGGCTGGTGATCGCCTCCGGACTGTCGATTGGAACGCTGTTCACCCTGTTCGTGGTGCCGGCGTTCTACATTCTGCTTGCCGCCGATCATTCCGCGGCGACAGGCGACGCGGCGAAACGCGATGCGGCCGGCCTCGGAACGAACGGCGAGGCGCACGTACTCCAGGAGGGAAGCACGTGACGGCCCTGACTACTGGCCCCGCTCGTGGCCGACCTCACCGGTGATGACGTCGCCGAACAGCTCCCAGGCCTGCCCGTTGAAGCGCATCAGCTGCATCTGCTCGATCGGGAAATAATCGTCGGCCGAGGTGTTGACCATGATGCCGGGCAGCATCAGGTCGGTGTGGAAATCTTTCAGGTTCGTGGCCTGCTTCATCACGTTGTCACGCGTGAGATTGTCGCCGCACTGCTTCAGCACCTGCGCCATCGCCTCTGCCTGGACGTAGCCATAAAGGTTGTTGGCGTTGGTCTTGTCCCCTTCGGGATAGTACTTGTCCATGAAGGTGCGCCACGCGATCACGGCCGGATCCTTGTCCCAGGTCGGGTCGGTCGGATCTTTCAAATATGCGGTCGAGATGATGTCCTTGGAATAGTCGAGCCCGGCGGGCTTGAGCACAGAGGCGATCGACGTAGCCGTATTGGCCAGGAAGAATTTCGGCTTCCAGCCGAGCTCGCCGACCTTCCGGATCGCCTGCGCCGATCCCTTTGGCGCGGCCCAGGAGAAGAAGATGTCGGCGCCGGAATCGTGCAAGGCGACGATCTGCGAGTCGATCGAGGGATCGCTGACCTCATAGGATTTGTCGGCGATGATCATATTGGCCTTGTCGCCGAGCCCGTCCTTCAGGCCCTTGAACTGGTCCTTGCCGGCGTCGTCGTTCTGCCAGAACACCGCGATCTTGCTGTTCGGAAACTTGTCACGGATATATTTCGCGTAGATCCGCCCCTCGCTCTGGTAGTTCGGCTGGAATCCCATGGTCCATGGGAAATTCTTGGGGTCGCCGAACTTGGTGCCGCCGGAGGCAACGAAGAGCTGCGGCACCTTCTTCGAATTCATGTATTTCATGATCGCGGAGTTCGAAGGCGTGCCGAGCGGCTGGAAGATCAGCAACACCTCGTCGCTCTCAACCAGCTTGCGCGCTTGCTCGATCGCCTTCGGCGGCGAATAGGCGTCGTCATAGCTGATGAAATTGATCTTGCGCCCGTTGATGCCGCCCTGGTCGTTGATCATCTTGAAGAACGCGGCCTCGGTCTTGCCGATCACGCCATAGGACGACGCCGGCCCGCTATAGGGCATGATATTGCCGAGCTTGATTTCGGTGTCGGTCGCTCCGGGGTCGTATTTCTTCTGCGCCAGGGCCGGTGTCGAGACGAGCACGCCAGCAGCAAGAATGGCGAGTGCAGCAAGGTTATTGCGACGACCCGGCATCGTTCTCTCCCTGTGTTTTGTAGTCTTGTTTTGCCGAGAGTGTCGCAAGGCCGCCTGCGGCTGGCAAGCGCCGCGATTTTCCGTGAGGTGAAACGGCGGATCTGGAACTATGTGCCGCGCCGCAGCAGGTTCAGAACGCGCCCATCGATCACCAGCAACGCGCTTCCGATCACGATCGCGCCCGCGATCTCACGCATGGCGATCGGCTCGCCCAGCACCAGCGATCCCAGAAGAACGGCGGTGACGGGAATGAGCAGCGTCACCAGCATCACATTGGTCGCGCCCGACCGCCGCAGGATCTGGAAGAAGACGATGTAGGCGAGCGCCGTCGACAGGCCGGCAAGGCCAAGCACCGCGAGCCAAATCGTCACGCCCGGCATCGGGAGACGCCACGGCTGCTCCACCACGCCGGCGACGATCGCCATCATCACCGTGGAAGCCATCAGTTGATATGCTGCCGTCCCCAGCGGCGGGGAGTCCTTCAACAACCGTCGCGCTGCCAATGCCGCAAAGCCATAGCTGAAGGCGCCGCCGAGGCAGAGCAGGATGCCCAGCCCCTGCCCCGCCCGTGTTTCAACGCCCCATCCGCGCAGGATGATCACGCCGGCGAGGCCCAGTGCCACGCCGACAACGCGCCGCAGCCGCAAGGCCTCTTCGCCTGCCGCCGCCATCACCATCACCGTGAACAGCGGCGTGGTGGCATTCAGGATCGACGCCAGCCCGCTTGGAATGAAAGTCTGGCCCATCACGATCAGCGAGAATGGGACGACGTTGTTGAGGAGCCCAATCGCGACGAACGGCTTCCAGCCGGCGATGCCCTTGGGAAAACCGATGCCGTGCATGCGGAGCAGCGGCAGCAGAATGGCCGCGCCAAGGGCAACGCGCAAAAGCACCAGCGTGAGCGGCGGCAATTCCCGCAGCGCCGTGCCGTTGAAAAAGAACGAGCCGCCCCAGAGCGCCGAGAGCACAGCGAGCAGCGACCAGTCTCGCGCGTCGATACGGTTGTCGTTCGGGGACATGGCGTCTCATGACGGTGGCTGAGACAGCCGCCTAAGACAACACGGCGAACAGCGCCACCCGATTTCCGACGACGCACCCGTTTACAAGACCGATGCTCGAAAGAGGCGAACGAGGCTGCCCCATGTCGATGTGATCCGCTAGGACAGCCTCTTCGGCCGCGACACCAGCTCGATCATCTTGCCTTCGTCGTCGTCAGGCATCACGGCCTTGGCCTGCGCGTAGGCCTCGACCGCGGCCCGCGCGACCAGCGGCTTGTCGGCCAGCAGGCTCTCGGCGAGTTTCACGGCGTAAGCGGCATCCTTGTGCCGCAGCGCCGCCGTGAATGTCGCGCCGGAAAAATCGCGGGCGACCATGCGCTTGGAGTGTCGTTGCACCTGCGGACTTGCGGCGACGCCCGCCTGAATCGAGTCCAGCACCAGATTCATGTCCAGGCCGGCCTGCTCGGCGATGGCAAGTCCCTCGGCGAGGCCGGCGATCTGAATCGCGCCCATCAGATTATTGATCAGCTTGTAGACGGTGCCGGCGCCGACCGCGCCGAAATGGCGGATGGTCGAGCCGATCGGTGTCAGATAGGGCCGCGCGCGTTCGAGATCGGCGGCATCGGCACCAACGAGCAGCGTCAGCTTTCCGCTTGCTGCAGCGTCCGGCAATCCCGTCACCGGGCAATCGATATAGATCAGGCCGCGCCCGTTCATTTCGCGGCCCATCTCGCGCGCATGGTCATAGGAGACGGTGGAGCATTCGATCGCGATGGTGCCGGCCTTCGCGGTCTTGGCCGCGCCCTTGGGCCCGAGCCAGACCGCGCGCGAGGCCTCGTCATCGGCGACCATGGTCACGACGGCGTCGGCGTCGATCGCCGCGTCTTCAGGCGAGGTCGCCCACTGCGCGCCGCGCGCGATCAGGTCTTCAGCTTTTGTTTTGCTGCGATTCCACAGCGTCACCGTGAAGCCTGCATCGAGATAGCGACCGGCCATGCCATGGCCCATCCGTCCAAGCCCGATGAAGGCGATGCGGGGCATCAGTCGACGTCCTCGATGTCGGCGCCGGGGGTGCCGAAGGCGCGCTGCGCCAGGGTCGCGGCCATGAAGTCGTCGAGATCGCCGCCGAGCACGCCTGATGTGTCGGAGGTCTGCACACCCGTGCGCAGGTCCTTCACCATCTGGTAGGGCTGGAGCACGTAGGAGCGGATCTGGTGGCCCCAGCCGATGTCGGTCTTGGCGGCTTGGTCGGCGGCGGCTTTCTCTTCACGCCGCTTCAGCTCGATCTGGTAAAGCCGTGCGCGCAACATGTCCCAGGCCTGCGCCTTGTTCTTGTGCTGCGAGCGGCCGGCCTGGCAAACCACGGCGACGCCGGTCGGAATGTGCGTCAGGCGCACCGCGGACTCGGTCTTGTTGACGTGCTGGCCGCCGGCACCACCGGAGCGCATGGTGTCGACGCGGACGTCGGATTCCTTGATGTCGATCTTGATGGTATCGTCGATCACCGGAAACACGGCAACCGACGAGAACGAGGTGTGCCGCCGCGCGTTGGAATCGAATGGCGAGATCCGCACCAGGCGGTGCACGCCCGCCTCGGTCTTGAGCCAACCATAGGCATTGTGACCGGAGACCTGGATGGTCGCGGACTTGATGCCGGCCTCTTCGCCCTCGGACTCTTCCAGCACCTCGACCTTGAAGCCGTGGGTTTCGGCCCAGCGCGAGTACATGCGGAGCAGCATCTGCGCCCAGTCCTGGCTCTCGGTGCCACCGGCGCCGGCATGGACTTCGAGATAGGAATCGAAACCGTCGGCCTCGCCCGAGAGCAGCGCCTCGAGCTCGCGCCGGGCGACTTCCTTCTTGAGGGTCTTCAGCGCGGCTTCGGCTTCCTTGACGACGCCCTCATCGCCCTCGGCTTCGCCGAGCTCGATCATGCCGATGTCGTCTTCGAGCTCCTGCTCGACCTTGCCGATGCCGGAGAGCGCATCCTCGAGCGAGGTGCGCTCCTGCATCAATTTCTGGGCTTTCTGGGGATCGTTCCAGAGGTTGGGATCTTCTGCGAGCTTGTTCAGCTCAGCGAGGCGCGCCGTCGATTTCTCGACGTCAAAGATGCCTCCTCAGCAGCCCGACAGACTGCTTGATCTCTTCTACCAACCGTTCGATTTCGGCGCGCATGGGATTCTCTGGTCTCGCGGAATTGTTCCGCGTTGAATTGCAACGGGATGTAGCGGCGGCGGCTGCAAAGCGCAACCGCCGCGGCGACGAACGTCTGTCTTGTCCTATGCCTTAGTACAGCCCGCCGGTGCCCGGCCGCATGAAGAAACCGGAATCCGGCTGCTGCTGCTGCGACGCCGGCATCCGGCCGTCGGCATCGGCAACGCCGATGACCGAATAATTATCCGGCGGCGCCGTGCCCGGCTTGAAGGCTTCGAGGATGGTTCCGCCGGTCTCGCCCGGACCGGCGCGCATGCCGGTCTTGGCGACGACCCGCACCAGCTTGATGCCTGCCGGCACCTTGAACGGGACCGCGGGCTTGTCGGCGAGCGCGAGCTGGAGGAAGTCGCGTGCGATGGGGGCTGCGAGATGGCCGCCGGTCGCGGCGTTACCCTTGCCGAGCGGACGCGGCTTGTCGTAGCCCATGTAGATGGCGACGGCGACGTCGGGCGAGAAGCCGACGAACCAGGCGTCCTTGGCCTCGTTGGTGGTGCCGGTCTTGCCGGCGATCGGCTTGCCGACCTGCTTGACCACGGTCGCGGTACCGGCCTGGACCACGCCTTCCATCAGCTCGGTGATCTGATAGGCGGTCATGGAATCCAGCACCTGCTCGCGGCGGTCGATCAGCTGCGGCTCGTTCTGGTTCTTCCAGCCACCCGGTGCGTCGCAGCCGCGGCATTCGCGCTGGTCGTGCTTGAAGATGGTGTGGCCGTAGCGATCCTGGATCCGGTCGATCAGAGTCGGCTTCACCCGGCGGCCGCCATTGGCGAGCATCGAATAGGCCGTGACCATGCGCATCGCCGTGGTCTCGCCAGCGCCGAGCGCGTAGGAGAGATAGTTCGGCAGTTCGTCATAGACGCCGAAGCGGCGGGCATACTCGCCGATCAGGGGCATGCCGATGTCCTGGGCGAGGCGCACCGTCACCGTGTTGAGCGACTGCCGCAGCGCATTGCGCAGCGTCACCGGCCCCTGGAACTTGCCCGAGGAGAAGTTTTCAGGCCGCCACACGCCCGCGCCCTGGCCCTGGTCGATTTCGATCGGCGCGTCGAGCACGACAGTCGAGGGCGTATAGCCGTTGTCGAGCGCGGCCGAATAGACGATCGGCTTGAACGACGAACCGGGCTGCCGATACGCCTGAGTGGCGCGGTTGAACTGGCTCTGGTCGAACGAGAAGCCGCCGACCATTGCCAGCACGCGACCGGTCCAGGGGTCCATGACCACCATCGCGCCGGACACTTCGGGGATCTGGCGCAGCCGGTACTGACCTTCGACAGGCTGGGCGTCCTTGTACAGCGGATCGGCGTAGATCACGTCGCCGGGCTGGAGCACCTGCGACACTGCGCTTGCCGCCCTGCCCTTCGTGGCGCCGGACGCCGACTTTGCCCATTTGATGCCGTCGAGCGTGATAAGGCCGGTCTCGCGCTGCTTGCTCACCGCGCCGCCGAGCTCGCGGCTCGGCTGGAAGCCGATGCGCGCCGACTGGTCGCTGGTCTCCAGCACCACGGCCATGCGCCACGGCGAGATATCGGACAGAGACTTGATCTCGGCGAGCTTCACGCCCCAGTCGCCCGAAATGTCGAGCTTGCTGATGGCGCCTCGATAACCCTGCTGCTCGTCATAGTTCACCAGACCGGCGACCATGGTCTTGCGCGCCATGACCTGGATCTTCGGATCGAGCGTGGTGCGGACCGAGAGGCCGCCCTCGTACAGCTTCTTCTCGCCATAGCGCTCGAAGATGTCGCGGCGCACTTCCTCGGCGAAATATTCGCCGGCGAATGTGTGGGCGCCGTTGGAACGGCTGGTAACGACCAGCGGCTCCTTGCGCGCCTTGTCGGCGTCGGCCTGCTTGACCCAGCCGTTCTCAACCAGACGATCGATCACGTAATTGCGGCGCTCGATGGCGCGGTCGCGGTTGCGAACGGGATGCAGCGTCGCGGGCATCTTCGGCAGCGCCGCGAGATAGGACGCTTCCGCCACCGTCAGCTCGTTCACCGACTTGTCGAAATAAACCAGCGACGCAGCCGCGATGCCGTAGGCGCCGAGGCCCAGATAGATTTCATTCAGATACAGCTCGAGGATCTTGTCCTTCGAGTAGGTCTTCTCGATCCGCATCGCCAGCAAGGCTTCCTTGATCTTGCGCGCGAAGGAGACCTCGTTGGTCAGAAGGAAGTTCTTGGCGACCTGCTGGGTGATCGTGGAAGCGCCCTGCGGACGGCGATTGGAGCCGTAATTCTGGATGTAGACCACGCCGGCGCGCGCCATGCCGGTATAGTCGATGCCGCCATGCTCGTAGAAATTCTTGTCCTCGGCCGCGAGGAAGGCGTTGATCACAAGTTTCGGCACCGCCTGGATCGGCAGGTACAGCCGCCGCTCCTTGGCGTACTCGCCGAGCAGCGAGCCGTCGGTCGCGTGCACGCGGGTCATCACCGGCGGCTCGTAATCCTGAAGCTGAGAGTAGTCCGGCAAGTCCTTGGAGAAATGCCAGATCAGGCCTGCGACGGCACCGACCCCCACAAGGAACAACACCGTTCCCGCGGCGAACAGGAAGCCCATGAACCGCACCAGCAAGCGCATTATCTGTTTATCCGTTCAAACTCTGGATCAGCCCAAAGATCAGCCTCTGGCACCGAAACAGGCGCCAAACCATCGTGAATTCACCGGCCTTACTCAATACTATCAGCACCGGACTCAAGACGCTTGCCGAGCGGGATTCTCGCCGATTCCGGAACCCCCTGCGGCGTTTTTATAAAGCGCCCGCTGTGGCCAAACTAGGGCTTTTGCGGCGGGACGGAAAATCACTCTCAATTCGAGGACCCGGCCGTAGCCATCCGTTTCGCCAAAAACCCGTCGATCGCCTGCGCCATCGAGCCCACGGCACGTGACCGCCATCCCTCGGAGACCAGATGCTCGAGGTCGCCCTTGTTGGAGACATAACCGATCTCGACCAGGACCGACGGCACGTCGGGCGCCTTCAGCACCCGGAAGCCGGCCGACTTCAGGGGATGCTTGTGCATGCGCACCGTCGACTTCATTTCGCCCATCAACAGGCGGGCAAAACGACTTGAAAAGGTGCGGGTTTCCCGCTGGGTGAGATCGATCAGGATGTCGGCGACATCGGTCGGCTCCTCCGCGAGGTTGAAGCCGGCGATGGCGTCCGCCCGGTTTTCAGCATCCGCGAGCCGCTGCGCCTCGGCGTCGGAAGCCTTGTCGGACAACGTGTAGATGGTCGCGCCCTGCGCATCGCCCTCGGCGCGCGGCAGCGCGTCGGCATGGATCGAGACGAACAGCGCCGCCTTGAGGCTGCGGGCGACTTTGACCCGGTCGTTGAGCGGGATGAAGGTGTCGTCGTCCCGTGTCATCACCACGCGATATTTGCCGGTCTTTTCCAGCCGTTCGCGCAGCGCCAGGCCGAACGCCAGCACCAGATTCTTCTCGCTCTCACCGCTCGACTGCGTGCCGTTGTCGATGCCGCCATGGCCGGGATCGATGACGACCACCGCGCGGCCATCGGCCTTCTGCCCGGCTTCAGGGTGTGCAGATGCGGGAACCGTCGCGGGCAGCGGATCGGCAATTGCCGGCCGCAGCTCAGGACGGTTTTCCGGAGCCAGCGACGGCACGAAGGCGGTGCGCTCGACCTCCTCCATTTCGAGCACCAGCCGCGCCGGCTGACCGTTGGCAGCCTCCACCACGTAGGAATTGGCGATCTTGGCCGGGCCGGTCAGGTCGAACACGATTCGGGAGCCGCCGGGCATCACCAGCCCATAGCGGAAGGCCTTGACCAGTCCGCGTCCGCCGGACCCGGTGCCGGCGGGAAGTTGAAAGTTGACCTGGGGAACGTCGACCACCACCCGGTATGGGTCGGCCAGCGTGACGGCGCGGAAGCTAACGGTCTGGTCGATGTCGAGGACAAAGCGCGTTTGCTTGCCGTCACCGGCCAGCCGGGCGGCCGAGGCCGTCGGGAAATTCGCTGATGCAACAGGGGTTTGGCTTTCCGCGGCCTTCAGGCGCGAGGAATCAGCACACGGCAATGCCGCCGCACAGAGCAGCACGCATCCCAGCAAGATCCTTTGATTTGCGCGGCTCGCCACCGATTCCGTGCCTCCGAGCAGCCTCTTTAACGCAATAGAACCACAGGGTTAAACGATCCTTAATGACAGACACGCGAAACTCGCTGACTGTGACCGCCGTGCGACGCTCCTTGCACGGATGGCCCAATCCACGTATGTACGGAATGCTGACGGCCGATATTTCCGGTTGTGTCGCATTCAGCCTCCCGGTGCAGCGCCGGAACTCTCAAGGTTTGGGAATTCCAGCGTTTTTCCGTTCCCCTCTAAGTCCAGCGCGGTGCGCGGCAGCAAGGTGGAGCGGGACAAGCCCCGGCGGCGGACGGTCCCCGGTTACCACCACGTTTCCGGGACGGTTCTGACAGCGGCGCAACCCGTTACCCGGTCCCTTAATCCCAAGGGAGCGGTTCGTAATACCCAAGGCGAGCGCGCTCGCGCCATGCCTGGCCAACAGCAACTGATTGAGGGGCGGCCCCGCCGCCCAATGTTTCATACGGGCCGACGCTTGATGCGCCAGACTGTGCCGACCAATTCTGAAGGACCATTCGCGACGCTGCGGAGTGAAAATTCCGCGCGCCACTTTGGTCCTCCGGCTTCCGGTTCGGCAAGGCGCGAGAGACGGCGTTTCGGCCTTCCCCTCACCCCCGAATCAGGTGGACCGTCGCGTCACCCGGCAGCGCTGATGGCGCCCACGGTGAATCGCGCCCGCCGCCGCCAAGAGTTAAGACATGCCCAACAAGATGTTGATCGATGCCACCCACCCGGAAGAGACCCGGGTCGTCGTGGTCCGCGGCAATCGCGTCGAAGAGTTTGATTTCGAGACCGCGCAACGCAAGCAACTGCGCGGGAATATCTACCTCGCCAAGGTCACAAGGGTCGAACCCTCGCTCCAGGCCGCTTTCGTCGAATATGGCGGCAACCGCCATGGCTTCCTCGCCTTCAGCGAAATCCATCCCGACTACTACCAGATCCCGGTTGCCGACCGGCAGGCGCTGATCGAAGCCGAGGAGCAGGCCCATCGCGAGGCCGAGGAAGAGAGCGAGAACCGCTCCCAAGGCCGCCGCCGCTCCCGCCATCGCAATTCCCGCCGCCGTAGTCATGGCGAGCGCGTCCGCAGCGAGGTCGTCGAAGGCGATCCCGCGGCCCGGCAGGTCCAGGGCGAGGCGCTGCCCGAGGGCGCTTCGCACGAGGGCGAGCACCTGCACGCCGGCGTAGAGCATTACGGCGAGCACGAAGGCCACGATCATCACGGCCACGAAACACATGACCACGAAGGACATGATCACCACGACCATGATCATGCCCATGGTGACGATCCTCACGCCCATGATCATCACGACCACGATCATCATGGCGAGCACGACCATCACGACCATGATCATGCCGACGAGGCACCGGCGCCTGTCGCAGCGATCGGCGCCGAGCCCGTGGTTGCCGCAGAAGCCGTTGCCGAGCCGCAGGACGTTACCTCCGACGCACACGCCGACGATCTTGCCGAGGCCGTGACATCGGCTGCTGAGCCTGCCGACGCCGTGTACGCCGCAGGCGAGAATGCGCAGGCTCCGCATCACGAATCCGAAGCGACCGCCGAGGACGACGACGAAGACGAGGACGACGAGGAAGCCGAAGAGGACGTCGTCGAATCCGTCGGCGGCGACGATGTGCTGGAGGAAGTGCCGGAGCGCACCTTCCGCCCCCGCCGCCAGTACAAGATCCAGGAAGTCATCAAGCGTCGCCAGGTGATGCTGGTGCAGGTCGTCAAGGAAGAGCGCGGCAACAAGGGCGCGGCGCTGACGACCTACCTCTCGCTCGCCGGCCGCTATGCCGTCTTGATGCCGAACACCGCGCGCGGCGGCGGCATCAGCCGCAAGATCACGAGCGCGCAGGACCGTTCGCGCCTGAAGGAAGTGGTGCAGGATCTCGACGTGCCCGAGGGCATGGGGATCATTCTGCGCACCGCGGGCGCCGCCCGTACCAAGCCCGAGATCAAGCGCGATTTCGAGTACCTGATCCGGATGTGGGAGACGGTGCGCGACATGACGCTGAAGTCGCAGGCCCCGACCCTCGTCTACGAGGAAGGCTCCCTGATCAAGCGCTCGCTGCGCGACCTCTACAACAAGGAGATCGACGAGATCCAGGTGGCGGGTGATGCCGGCTACCGCGAAGCGCGCGACTTCATGAAAATGCTGATGCCCGCCAATGTGAGCGCGGTGAGGCAGTATCGTGACGGCCAGCCGCTGTTCTCGCGCATGGGCGTCGAAAGCCAGCTGGATGCGATGTTCTCGCCGACCGTGCAGTTGCGCTCCGGCGGCTACATCGTGATCAACCAGACCGAAGCGCTGGTCTCGATCGACGTCAACTCCGGTCGTTCGACGCGCGAGCATCATATCGAGGACACTGCGCTCAAGACCAATCTCGAGGCCTCCGAGGAGGTTGCGCGTCAGCTTCGGTTGCGCGACCTCGCCGGCCTGATCGTCATCGACTTCATCGACATGGACGAGAAGCGCAACAACCGCGCGGTGGAACGCAAGCTGTCCGATTGCCTCCGGCAGGACCGCGCGCGGATCCAGGTCGGACGCATCTCGCATTTCGGCCTGCTCGAGATGTCACGCCAGCGCATCCGCGCCAGCGTGCTGGAGTCCTCGACCGATCCGTGCACGCATTGCGGCGGCACCGGCCATGTACGCTCGGTGTCCTCGGTTGCGCTTCAGTTGCTGCGCGGTCTCGAAGAGATACTGATGAAGGGCGCGACCCACAACCTCGTGGTCCGCACCCGCACCGACGTCGCGCTCTATGTGCTGAACCACAAGCGCGGCCATCTGCGCGATCTGGAGAACGGCTTCAAGGTCACGTTGTCGGTCATCGCCGATCCGAGCGTCAACGGGCCTCAGGCCTATGTCATCGACCGCGGCGAGCAGGTGCATACGCTGGAAGCCGCCAAGGCTCTGCTGGCGGCGCAGGCGGCCGCAAGCCCGCCGCCCCTGGTCGAAGAGGCCTATGACGACGAGGAGTTCGATCCGGAGACCGAATCCGAGGTCGAGACCGAGGAAACCGAAGGTCTCGCCGAGGAGCAGACCGCAGGCGATGCCGCTACCGAGCAGGACGGCCAGCGCCGCAAGCGTCGCCGTCGCCGCCGCGGTCGCGGTGGCCCGCGCGACGAGGAGACGCGCGAGGATGGCGCTCCCGCTATTGCCGAGACGGCCATGGCGGCCGTAGAAGGCGAAGAGGATGCCGAGGCCGAGCCGGAAGGCGAGGAAGGCGAGGAACAGGCAGGCCGTGGCGAACAGCAGGGCAGCGCCGATCGCCGTCGCCGGCGTGGTCGCCGTGGCGGTCGCCGCCGTCGTGGTCCCGGCGAGGAAGGTCTGGCCGGCTCCATCAGCGACGAGCTCACTGCCAATGCGCCGTCGGAAGCGACCAACGCTGTCGCCGATTTCGACAGTTTTGGCGGCGAGGCAGCGCCCTCGATCGCGCAGGCCGAGCACACGTCAGAACCTCAGGTCACCCAGCCTGAGCCGCGGGCCGAAGCACGGATTGAGGCAGCGGCCAGGCCTGAGCCGGCTCCTGCTGCCGCGGACGAAGAGCACGCCGACGACAAGGCCGCACGACGCCGTTCGACGGTTCGGGAAAAGGTGAGCTTCCTGTCGAGCAGCCAGAGTGAACCGGTACCAGTCGCGCAGGCGGCCGAGCCGGTTGCCCCGCCCGCTCCGGAGCCCGCGCCCGCAGCGGCAAGCGAAACGTCGGCCGCACCGCGTCGCGCCGGCTGGTGGTCGCGCCGCTTCGGCGGCGGCTAATAGACGAGCCCCAATCAAAAACGCCCGGCTTCGGCCGGGCGTTTTTCGTTCCACGCTCTCTTTGCAGACGTCAGAGCGACGGCGGATCATCCTCGATCGGCGCCACGTCGCGCGATACAATCCGGCGAAGCTGATCGTAAAGGTCAGGCGCCTCGCTGGTGCAAAGGCAGACGCCCTTTGCAGCAGGCGCTTCGCCCGCGTTGAGGTAGGCGTGGCCCATGGTGCTATCGAGATAGATGCCGTCGCCCTCGCCCAGGATCTCCGGCGCGTAGAACTCGGTGTGGACGGCAACGCGTCCGCTCGTCACCACGAAATATTCCTCGCCGGCGTGGCGCAGCAGAGGGCCGAACTCCTCCAGGGAGCGTGCCCGGACTTCTGCCAGGATCGGCACCATGCGTTTGCCGATCAGATCGGTGCATTGATAGGTGTAGGTGTAGAATCCGGTCGTGATCACCTGCCCCTGCCCGGCGCGGCTGATGCTCCGTCGTGCCGTGACCGGCCGGCTCTGCTCGGGGCGCGGGGGTGCCGGATTGAACAGCTCGGCGATCTCCATCTTCAAGCCCGAGGTGAGCTGGAGCAGCTTGTCGTAGGTCAGCGACATCAGGCCGTTCTCGACCTTGGACAGGGTCGACAGTGCCATGCCGGTCCGCTCCGCCACCTGCTTGAGCGTCAGCCCTCGCGCCTGGCGAGCAGCCTTGAGGCATTGGCCGAGCTGGGAGTTGGCGCCCTCCGGCGTCGTCATGATCTCGCTCATCGAGCGAGGGTATCACGGCCGCCGAAAAATTGTTTGACCGATCCACCTAATCTTTTCGGCTGAAGCCGGCCCTGGGTTCCGCGTCTGGTCGGCGTGTGGGCAGGTAAACCAGCATTTGTGCATGAAACGGCCGATTCTGACGAAAATTGGTGCGCGGCTTTGACTTTCCGATATGCTAAATCATTTTCAAATTTTGAAAGGGATTGGCGTTGTCCGAGCTTTGCGATTCCAGCGCCGTTGAGCTGCGCCGCCGCCTGTCCGCCCGGGACGTCTCGCCCGTCGAGCTGCTGGACTCCTGCCTGTCGCGGATCGCCACCGTCAATCCCGCCGTCAACGCCGTCGTGACGCTGGACGAGCCCGGCGCTCGCGCCGCTGCCAGGGAAGCCGAGGCCGCCATCCTGCGCGGCGAGGATCATGGCGCCCTCCACGGGCTCCCCGTTCTCGTCAAGGACACCCAGGACACCGCTCGCCTGCGCACCACCTATGGCAGCCCGTTGTTCAGGGACAACGTCCCGCTCGCCGACCAGGGCTCGGTCGCTCGGCTGCGCGCGGCTGGCGCCATCATCTTCGGCAAGACCAACACACCGGAATGGGCGGCCGGCGGCAACACCCGCAACCCCGTGTTCGGCGCGACCGGCAATCCGTTCGATCCAATGCGCTCGGCGGCTGGCTCCTCCGGCGGCTCGGCGGTGGCGCTCGCCTGCGGCATGGCTCCGCTCGCCTCGGGCTCGGACACCGGCGGCTCATTGCGCAATCCGGCGGGCTTCGCCGGCATTGTCGGCATGCGTCCGTCCTACGGCCTCGTCGCCAGCGAGAAGCGCGTGTTCGGCTGGTCCAATTTGTCGACCGACGGGCCGATGGCGCGTAATGTCGCCGACACCGCGCTGATGCTGTCGGTGATGGCGAGCGACGATGCCCGCGATCCGCTCGCCTATACGCTGCCCGGCGAGTCCGTGCGCGCGCGTGCCGAACGCTGGGCCGCGCCGCGCCCCGCAGAACTCGGCAGGCTGCGCCTCGCCTTCACCGAAGACTTCGGCTTTGCCCCGACGGAGCAGGCGATCCGGCGCGTGTTCCGCCATCGCGTGAGCAAGCTTGCACCGCTCTTCGCCGAGTGCCGCGAGACGACGCCGGATTGCTCCGGCGCCGACGACGCCTTCGCCGTGCTGCGCGCCGGCATGTTCCTGGCGACACACGGCAAGAACTACAGGGAGCGGCCCGAGATGCTCGGGCCCAATGTCCGCGCCAATGTCGAGGAAGGCCTCGGCTACACCCTCGAAGATCACGCGCGCGCCGCAACGACGCAGACGCGGATCTATCGCGCCTGGCAAAGCTTCTTCGAAAGCTGCGACGTGCTGATCAGCCCGACCATCACGCTCAGTCCGCGGCCGTGGTCGGAGCCCCATCCCGCGGAGATCGACGGGGTACCTACGAAATCCTACTTCCATTGGCTCGCGCTCGCTTATGCGGTCACGCTTCCCGGCCATCCCGCCATCAGCATCCCTCTCGGCCTTGATGAAGCCGGGCTGCCTTTCGGCCTGCAGATCGTTGGTCAGCGTGGCGGCGACGCCGCCGTGCTCACGGTGGCCGCGAGCCTCGAAGCAGCGTTCTCCGGCGACGCGCAATTGTGCCGGCCCGCGCCCGATCTGGCCCGGCTTGCAGTGGCGCCGCCGCTCTCGGCTGCACCCGGCTTCCTGACTTGGGAATGATCAGAACTTGGCAATGAAGAACTTGGGAATGAAGAACTTGGGAATGATCAGAGCTCGGGAATGACCTGAACTCGGCAACGACCGAACCAGCCCTGGCAGCGCAATGGAGACGAGGATGACGGAATTGCCGAGGAAGACCAGCGTCATCGCATTCGTCCTGCTCTACGTCGCCTACTGCATCTCCTATGTCGACCGCGCGGCGATCTCGCTGGCGCTGGCCCAGATCGGCAAGGACTTCAACCTCCAGGCCGCAGATCTCGGCATCGTTATCAGCGCGTTCTTCCTCGGTTACGCCGCAATGCAGGTGCCGGGCGGATGGCTCTCCGACCGCTTCGGATCGAAATATGTGGTGATCATCACCATCGTGATGTGGTCGCTGTTCACGGCGTTCACGAGTCTTGCCTGGTCGCTGACATCGCTGATCGCGATCCGCTTCCTGTTCGGCATCGCCGAGGGCGGCTTCCCGCCGGCGAGCATCCGCGCCGTCGCGGAGGTGTTCAAGAAGGACAGCCGGCCGAAGATGTCGGCGCTGCTGCTGTCATCCAACTATGCCGGCAGCATGATCGCGCCGCTGATCATGGCGCCGCTGATCCTCTGGCTCGGCTGGCGCCATGCCTTCAACGCGATTGGCATTGCGGGCATCGTCTTCGCGGTGGCCTATTTCGTCTTCGTCCCCTATCTGGGCCGCCCGGGTGCGAACGATCCGACCCCGGCGGGGACGAAGGCCGAGAACCGTGCACCGATGCGCGAGCTCATGAAGAATCCGCTGCTGTGGCAGCTGATGGTGGTGTGGTTCGGCCTCAGTTGCGTCAACAAGGGCCTGGATTCCTGGATGCCGCTCTATCTGCTCCAGCAGCGCGGGCTCGACCTCAAGACCGTCGGCATCGTGGCCCCGATCCCGTTCGTGATGGCGACGATCGCGACTGCGATCGGCGGCTGGGTGATGACGACGTTCTTCGCCGAGCGCGAAAAATATCTGCTGATCGGCGCCTCCGCATTGACCGGCATCTTCCTCTACGCCATGTACAAGGCGGAGACGATCGCGATGTTGATCACCTACCAGTCGGTGGTCTATTTCTTCAAATCCTTCGTGCTGGCCTCGGTGATTGCGCTTCCGACCAAGCTGCTCCGCGACGACCAGATCGGATCCGGCATCGGCATGGTCAATCTCGGCGGCCAGAGCGCGGGCTTCGTCGCACCCGTGGCGATCGGCTTCATCGTGACCGGAACCGGATCGTTCGATGCCGCCTTCGGCTTCCTCGTGGCGATGACGGCATTATCCGTCGTGGTCGCCGCGACCATCAACACGGCCGAGCCGAAGCTCACGCCGCAGACGGCCTGACAGGAGAATTTCTTCCGATGCAAAGCGCGATCGTCCTCGGCGGCGGCATGATCGGCGTCAGCGCGGCGCTGCACCTCCAGCAGCGCGGCTGGTCCGTCACGCTGATCGACCGCAGGGAGCCGGGCCGCGAGACCAGCTACGGCAATGCCGGCATGATCCAGGCGGAAGCGGTGCGCCCCTATCCGATGCCACGCGATCTCGCCACGCTCCTGAAGATCGCGACTGGCCGCACCAACGACGTGCGTTACAGCCTCTCATCGCTTCATCTCCATATCGAGCCCCTGCTCCGCTATTGGTGGCATTCGGCGCCGAAGCGGCATCGCGAAGCGATCGACGCCTGGGCGCGGCTGATCGCCTACGCGACGGCGGAGCACGACATCCTCATTCGCGAAGCCCACGCCGACAATCTGATCCGCCGCGCGGGATACAGGCACCTGCATCGCGACGCAGCTTCGTTCGATCTCGCCGTCAAGGCGGCGGAAGAAGACCAGCGCGAATTCGGCGTGAGGTTTCGTGCGCTCTCGGGCGCCGAGCTCGCCAAGGCCGAACCTGTCCTGCGCGACGACCTGCCCGGCGCGATCCATTGGCTCGACACCTGGACCGTGTCCGATCCCGGCGCGCTGGTCACAGCGTATGCCGATCTGTTCGAGCGCCTCGGCGGCACCATCGTGCTCGGTGATGCCCAAAGCCTGCAGCAGACCGCCACCGGATGGTCGGTCAAGACCGACGTTGGACACATCGACGCCGCCCACGCGGTCGTGACGCTCGGGCCGTGGTCGCCCGATCTCCTGCTCAAATTCGGCTATCGCATCCCGCTGGTGCGCAAGCGTGGCTACCACATGCATTACAGCGGTGGCGCCTCGCTCGATCTGCCGCTGGTCGACAAAGCCGGTGGCTACGCCATGGGTCCGATGGCGAAGGGTATCCGCATCACCACCGGCGCGGAGTTGACGGGCCTGGACGCGCTCGCAACGCCCGTGCAGCTCGCCAGCGCGGAAGCGTCCGCGCGCGAGTTGATCGACCTTGGCAAGCGGGTCGAGCCCGACCCCTGGTTCGGCACCCGCCCCTGCACGCCTGACATGCTGCCGGTGCTCGGCCCCGCCCCGCGCCATGCAGGCCTCTGGATGAACTTTGGCCACGGCCACCAGGGCTTTACGCTGGGACCCGCGACCGGGCGCCTGCTCGCGGAGATGATGAGCGGCGAAACGCCGGCGATCGATCCGACGCCATACCGGCCGGAGCGATTCTAACCCCGAGTGTTGGCGGCAAGCACCGCGCGCGCGTCGCCAGATGCCGGTTGAACGCGCGAATTTGCAAATTCCGTCAATCGACGCGCTCGGCGAGCAGTGTCCGGATGCGTTCGGCGTCTTCGGGAGTCGCGGGGTTGTAGACGATCATGCTGAGATCGGAGCGTCCCTCGACGATAAAACTCGAATATTCGAACGACATCGTGCCGTGAACGGGGTGCCGCAGCCGCTTGGTGCCGTCGCCGTGGTGACGCACGTCGTTGTCGCGCCAGAGCGCGGCGAATTCCGGGCTGGTCCGGCACAGCTCGTCGACAAAATCGGCGACATGCGAGACTGCGCCGGCCCGCGCGGCGTCCGCCCGGAATGCCGCGACGACGAAGCGCGCCACGCTGTCCCAATCGTATTGCGCGGCGCGCACGCGCGGATCGCAGAAGATGAAGCGCAGGATGTTGCGTGGATCGCGCCGTAGTCGGTCAGCACGGCGCTTGCGGCACGATTCCAGGCGACGACGTCCCAGGTCGCGGTCCGCACCAGCGCCGGGCTGAATGCGAACGCGTCGAGCACGCGCTGCAGCCGCGGCGAGACGCCCTCGCCGGCCTGGTAGCGCACCTCGGGCGGACGGCCGAGGCCGATCAGGAACAGGTGCTCGCGCTCGACATCGGTCAGCATCAGCGCTCGTGCGATGCGGTCGAGCACGTCGGGCGACGGCGCACCGCCGCGGCCCTGCTCCAGCCAGGTGTACCAGGTCGGGCTGATATTGGCGCGCTGCGCCACCTCCTCGCGGCGGAGTCCCGGCGTACGCCTGCGGCTACCCGCGAAGCCGAACGCGGCGGCGTCGAGCCGGGTACGGCGGTCCTTGAGGTAGGCCCCGAGCAGGTTTTCGGCTGAAGCGGTCTCGCTCATCCTGTTAGCTATTATACCCCGATAATGTCACTACTTTACCCGGATAATCCTAGCGCGGATGGTCGTCTCCACCAACCCTGGAGATACTGATGCGTGTTTTCGTCACTGGCGCCACCGGTTTCGTCGGCTCCGCCGTCGTCCGCGATCTGATCGCCGCCGGCCACCGGGTCACGGGCCTCGCCCGCTCCGACGCGGGAGCCGCCGCGCTCGCCGCGATGGGCGCCGATGTCCACCGCGGGTCGCTAGAGGACCACGCGTCCTTGCGCAGCGGCGCCGCTGCAACGGATGGCGTCCTGCACCTCGGCTTCAACCACGATTTCTCGAAATTCGCCGACAATTGCGAGCTCGACCACCGCGCGATCCTGGCGATCGGCGAGGAACTCAAGGGCTCCGGTCGCCCTCTCATCGTCACCTCCGGCGTCGCGCTGCTTGCGCCCGGCCGCCTCGCCACCGAGGATGATGTGTCGGCGCAGCGCTTTCCGCGCGTGTCGGAAGCGACCGCGCTGTCGCTGGCCGGCCTCCGCGCCGCCGTTGTCCGTCTTCCGCCCTCCACGCATGGCGAGGGCGACCACGGCTTCGTCCCGATCCTGATCAACCTCGCGCGCCAGAAGGGCGTATCGGCCTATGTCGGCGATGGCAGCAACCGCTGGCCCGCCGCGCACCGCTTCGACGCCGCGCGCGTCTACCGGCTGGCGCTGGAGCAAGGCGCACCCGCGAAGCACTATCACGCGATCGCCGAGGAAGGCGTGCCGTTCAAGGCGATTGCGGAAGTGATCGGCCGGCGGCTCGGCGTGCCCGTGGTGTCCCAATCGCCCGAGGAAGCGGCCGCGCATTTCGGCTGGTTCGCACAACTCGCGGCCGCCGACGTTCCGACCTCGAGCGCGAAGACGCGTGCTTTGCTCGGCTGGTCGCCGCAAGAAAAAGGGCTGATCGAGGATCTAGACCAGCCCTGCTATTTCAAGAACTGACGGCGCGGTTGGCGCCGTCGGTGAGAGCTTGCAGATCAGTCCGTCGTGACCGCGGTTTCCATGTCGGTCGGATCGATCTGCCTGGCGAGGTTGGCGTTGAGCTTGTCGCGATCGAGTTCGCCCTCCCACCAGGCGACGATCACGCAGGCAACGCCGTTGCCGCACAGATTGGTCAGCGCGCGGCACTCGCTCATGAACTTGTCGATGCCGAGCACGATCGCCATGCCCGGCACGAGGCGCGGATCGACCACGGCGAGCGTCGCCGCCAGCGTGATGAAGCCCGCACCCGTGATGCCGGAGGCGCCCTTCGAGGTCAGCATCGCCACCACCAGGATGGTGAGCTGCTGGCCAAAGGTGAGATCGAAGCCCAGCGCCTGCGCGATGAACAGCGTCGCCAGAGTCATGTAGATGTTGGTGCCGTCGAGATTGAACGAATAGCCCGTGGGCACCACGAGGCCGACCACCGACTTCGAGCAGCCGAGGCGCTCGAGCTTTTCCATCAAGGACGGCAACGCGCTCTCCGAGGACGAGGTGCCGAGCACGATCAGCAGCTCGTCCTTGATGTAGGCGAGGAACTTGAAGATGGAGAAGCCGGCGAAGCGCGCGATGATTCCGAGCACGACGAACACGAACAGCGCCGCGGTCAGGTAGAACGTCGCGATCAGGCCGATCAGGTTGAGGATCGCCCCGGTGCCGAACTTGCCGATCGTGTAGGCCATCGCGCCGAAGGCACCGATCGGCGCCGCGCGCATCACGATGGAGATGACGCCGAACACCGCATGCGCGGCGTCGTCGATGAACGAGCGGATGGTGTGGCCGCGTTCGCCGAGCCCCATGATGGCGAAGCCGAACAGCACCGAGAACAGCAGCACCTGCAGGATCTCGCCTTGCGCGAAGGCGCCGACGACGGTGTCCGGAATGATGTGCAGCACGAAGTCGACCGACTTCTGGCCTTCGGCCTGCTTGGCGTAATTGGCGACGGCCTGCGCGTTGGCGGCGGCGCCGCCGAAGCCCGCACCCGGCTTCACCAGATTGCCGATGATAAGTCCGATCACCAGCGCGAAGGTCGAGACGATCTCGAAATAGACCAGCGCCTTGACGCCGATGCGGCCGACCTTCTTGGCGTCCTGAATGTGGGCGATGCCCGAAACCACGGTGCAGAAGATGATCGGGGCGATCACCATCTTGATCAGCTTGATGAAGCCGTCGCCGAGTGCCTTGATCCACTCATTGGTGGCGACTGACGGCCAGAGCCAGCCGACGATGGCGCCGAGCACGATCGCAATCAGCACCTGGATATAAAGGACCTTGTACCACGGCTTGGCGGCGGGCGGCGCGACCGGCGCCCCCACCATCGTTGTCGTCGTCATTGTTTCACTCCCCCTCAAAACGCTAGGCCAGCCAAGATCAACTTGGCCGGCCCTGTCAATCGGAACTGCTCGATATTGCGCGCTTTACCCGCGATCGACCGCCCGGCGTATCGCCGGCATCAACGTCGCGCCCAGCGCGTTCTTGACCAGCGACGCCGCAATGAACGGCAGCAGGCCGACCTGCCACGCCTTTGCGGTGCCAAGGCCGAGGCCGAAGGCGAGCCAGCCAAAGCCCGCGGCCAGAATGAGGATGTGGCCAACGGCCATGGCCGCAAACAGCAGCATTACGCCGCGATCCCAGCCGCGCTCGGCGAGCCAGCCGGTGACGAAGGCGGCGCCAATGAAGCCGAACAGATAGCCCGCGGTCTGGCCGACCAGCGGTGCGATCCCACCAACGGGACCGGCGAACACTGGCAGGCCCATCGCACCCTCGGCGAGGTAGGCAATCATGGTTGCGCTGCCAAGCCGCCAGCCATAGGCGGCGCCGATCATCAACACGACCAGCGTCTGCAATGTCATGGGCACGTAAGGCAGCGGCAGGTTCACCTTGGCTGACAGCGCCATCAAGGCGGTGCCGAGCACAATCAGCACGACGGCGCGCAAGGCACCGACAGTTTCACCCGGCCGGATCGGCCACATCAATGCGGCGAGAGGAGAATGTGTGGCGGTAGACGAGACGGAACGGTCGGACAAGTTGCACTCCAGAAGGCTGGCGAAAACTGCCGGCTATTTAAGCCAGTGAGCGATCCGGTCAACTGCTTCCCGCATCTCCGCAGCCGAACGCGCATAAGAGAGCCGTATGAACGAACGACCATGGATTGGATCGAAGTCGAGCCCCGGCGTGACCGCGACATGGGCCTGTTCGAGCATCTGCTTGGCGAAGTCGAAACTGTCGGAGGTGAAGTCCGAGACGTCCGCATAGAGATAGAACGCGCCGTCGGCCGGCAGAAACCTGGTCAGGCCGGCCCTGGGCAATCCCTCGATCAGGATGCGCCGGTTTTCCTGATAGCCGTGCTTGATCTCTTCCATCTCGGCCGCGCCGTCGAAGGCCGCTTCGGCCGCGATCTGCGACAGGGACGGCACCGAGATCGACAGGTTCTGCTGCAGCCGCTCGATCGGCCGTACCAGAATCTCGGGCACGACCATCCAGCCGACGCGCCAGCCCGTCATGCAGAAATACTTCGAGAACGAGTTGATCACGAGCGCGTGCTCCGACAACGCCGCAGCCGTCACGGCGGGAAACGCGTAGTCGAGCCCGTGATAGATCTCGTCCGAGATGAAACGGATGCCCGCGCCTTCCGCCGCCGCGATCAGGCCCGCGAGCGCCTCGCGGGACATCATGGTCCCGGTCGGATTGGCGGGGCTGCCGACCAGCACGCCCTTCAGCGGCGCCTTGCGATGGGCGGCCAGCAGCGCCTCGCCGGTCAGCGCATGACGCGTCTCGTTCGTGGTCTCGATCAGCACCGGCTCGCAGCCGAGCGCGGTGAGGATATGGCGGTACGGCGGATAACCCGGCACCGTCACGGCGACGCGGTCGCCCGGCTCGAACATCGCGAGGAAGGCCAGAATGAACCCGCCGGAGGAGCCGGTGGTCACCACAATCCGCTCGGGGCTGACGTCACAGCCATAGGCATCGCGATAATGCCGCGCGATGCGCGCGCGCAAGGAGGGGATGCCGAGTGCTGAGGTATAATCGATCCGCCCTGCCTCGATCGCCGCATGGGCGGCCGCAATCGCGGTCTTCGGCGCGCCGGCGGCGGGCTGGCCGACCTCCATATGGATCACATGGCCCCCGGCCGCCTCGATTCGGGCCGCCGCGGCCATCACGTCCATCACCATGAACGGGGGAACATCGCTGCGGCGGGAGGGCGCGAGCCACTCTCCCAATGGGTTCCTCAAGGTCGCATCGTGCATCGATTTCTGCTATTCGCTGGCGGGGCCGATCCGTCCGACCCGGGAAAAACGGGGTGCTTGCGCCCCAGACTGGCCGCATTGTACGGCTCATAAGGGGTACGGCTCAAAGGGGCATATCGCGTATCCGGTCCGCCGCCAATCGCCAAAACCAATCACTGAACTGCTTGACCAGGAATGCCTGACAAGCCTGCTGACAAGACCGTTTGACCCAGACCGTGATGTTGTTCCAGATCGCATTGCGCAAGAAGGCCACCGCCCTCACCTCCCTCCTCGCGGCGGCTGCGATCGCGCTGACGCCGTTCTCGGCTGCGCATGCGCAGGCCAAGGGACCGCCGGTACTGCGCGACACCGAGACCGAGCAGCTGCTGCGCGAATACACGCGCCCGATCCTGCGCGCCGCCGGTCTGGAAAAGCAGAACATCCAGATGGTGATCGTCAACGAGGGCTCGTTCAACGCGTTCGTCGCCGATGGCCGCCGCATCTTCGTCAATTACGGTGCGATCCTGCAATCGGAGACGCCGAACCAGATCATCGGCGTGCTCGCGCACGAGACCGGGCATCTGGCCGGCGGCCATCTGTCCAAGCTGCGCGAGCAGCTCGCCAACGCCCAGACCCAGATGATCATCGCGATGCTGCTCGGCGCCGGCGCGATGGCCGTGGGCAGCACCCGCGGCAGCGGCAGCGCCGGCAACAATGGCCTGGCCAATGCAGGAGCCGCCGCCCTCGCTGGCCCCCAGGAGATGATCCGCCGGACGCTGCTGTCCTATCAGCGCCAGCAGGAGGAGAACGCCGACCGCGCCGGCGTGAAATTCCTGACGGCGACCCAGCAGTCGCCGAAGGGCATGTACGAGACCTTCAAGCGCTTCACCAGCGAGAGCCTGTTCGCCGCACGCGGCGCCGATCCCTATCTCCAGTCGCACCCGATGCCCGCCGAGCGCGTCGCTTCCCTGCAGGAATTCGCCAGCTCCAGCCCTTATTGGGACAAAAAGGACGATCCCGCGCTCCAGCTCCGCCATGACATGGTGCGCGCCAAGATCTCCGCCTTCATGGAGCGGCCGGAGACGGTGTACCGCCGCTATCCCCTGACCAACGACAGCATGCCGGCGCGCTACGCCCGCGCCATCAGCACCTATCTGCATGGCGATTTGCGCAGCGCGCTCACCCAGATCGACGCGCTGATCCAGATCCAGCCCAACAATGCGTATTTTTACGAGGTGCGCGGCCAGGCGCTGCTGGAGGGCGGCAAGCCGGCCGAGGCAATTCCTGCCCTGCGCAAGGCTGTCGCACTTTCGAACAACGCGCCCCTCATCGAGATGTTACTTGGGCAGGCTCTGGTTGGGTCCGATAATAAGGCCTACACCGATGACGCCGTTCGGATTCTCCGGGCTGCGGTGGCACGGGAACCGGAGGCCATTCTCGGCTACATGCAGCTCGCGATGGCCTATGGCCGGAAGGGCGACTATGCCGAGGCCGATCTGGCGTCGGCGCAGGCCGCCTATCTGCGCGGCGACAACAAGACCGCCCGCGAGCTTGCGACGCGCGCGAAAACCCGTTTCGCCGTCGGCACGCCCGGATGGGTCAAGGCCGACGACATCGTGGCGTCGAAACCGCCGCGCAACTGACCAGACCAAGACGACGCCTTACGCCACCACGCCTTACGAAACGACGTCACGACACCGAGCTTAAGTCCGCCGGGACGTTTTCCGAAACCTGCTTTGGATAAGAGGATTTGCCTATGCCTTCGCTGCGCCTGCTTGCTCCCGCGCTGTTTGCGCTCGCCATGTTCGGCGCAGCCGTGCCCGCGTCGGCCGACAGCTTCTCCGATGCCCAGCGCACGGACATCGAGGCGATCGTCAAGAACTATCTCGTCACCCATCCCGAGGTGCTCGAGGAAGCGATGGCCGAGCTTACCAAGCGCCAGGCCGCGGCCGAGACGCAGAAGCACGAGGCCAGCGTCGCGCAGAATTCCGATGCGATCTTCAACTCACCGCGCCAGGTCGTGCTCGGCAACAAGGACGGCGACGTCACCTTCGTCGAGTTCTTCGACTACAATTGCGGTTACTGCAAGCGCGCGATGGACGACATGCTCACCCTCATGAAGTCCGATCCGAAGCTGAAGGTGGTGCTGAAGGAGTTTCCGGTGCTGAGCCAGGGCTCGGTCGAAGCAGCCCAGGTCGCCGTCGCGGTGCGCATGCAGGATCCCTCCGGCAAGAAGTACCTCGACTTCCACCAGAAGCTGCTCGGCGGCCGTGGCGCGGCCGACAAGGCGCGCGCGCTTCAGGCGGCCAAGGAAGCCGGCCTCGACGTCGCGAAGATCGAAAAGGACATCGGCAGCGCCGAGGTGCGCAGCACCATCGAGGAGAATTTCAAGCTCGCCGAAGCGATGGGCATGAACGGCACGCCGAGCTACGTGATCGGCAAGCAGATCGTCGTCGGCGCCGTCGGTGTCGATAGCCTCAAGGAAAAGATCGCTGTGGCGCGCTGCGGCAAGGCGACCTGCTGACAAGGCGACCCGCTGATCACGTTAAAAATCACGCATGCAAAGGCCGGCTGAAAAGCCGGTCTTTTCATTGCGCCGAAATCTGGCGCGCGCGTTCATCTGGCGTTCAACAAACAAAAGCCTCGGAACCACCAAAGTTCCGGAACTACTCAAATCTCCTTTCGTTGTCGGCGCGGGCAATGACGCAAATGAACACGTGAGGAGAATTCCATGTCTAACCGCTTTATGATCTCGGTTGCCACACTCGCGCTCGTCGCGGGCACCGGTCTGGCGAACGCACAGGGCACCATGAGCCGCGACAGCGGTGGCGGCGCCGGTGGTGCGCAGATGCAGCATTCGCAGCCTTCCGGCGGCGCCGCCGAACGCGGCGGCTCGATGGGTAAGGAATCCGCCCATGAGAAGGGCACCGTCGGTCAGGCTGGCGGCTCCAGCAGCATGAAGTCCGGCGGAGCAGCCGAGGAGAAGTCGTCGGGCGGGATGGACAAGTCCGGCGCGATGAACAAGAACGCGACCGACGAGAAGGCCGGCGCGGCGAAGGGTGAGCACGCCCAGGGCGCGCAGGAAAAGTCCGCGCAAGACAAGTCCGCGCAGGACAAGTCCATGCATGACAAGTCAGCGCAGGACAAGGCAGCGCAGGACAAGTCGAAGAGCACGATGGACAAGTCCCAGACGGACAAGTCCAAGAGCACGGAGACTGACACCAAGAGCGGCAACATGAACGCCCAGACCAAGGGCGCAGACAGCCAGACCAAGGGTGCGGACAACAAGGCTGCCGATACCAAGTCTCAGACCACGACCGGCACAGCCTCCGCGACCGCTTCTGCGCCGCCGCCCGAGAAGCGGACCGAGATCACGTCCGCGATCAAGTCGACCAAGATCGAGGAAACGACCAACGTCAACTTCAACATCTCAGTCGGCACGACGGTCCCTGCCAGCGTTCATTTCCACCCGCTCCCGCCGCGGATCGTCGAGATTTATCCGGAATGGCGCGGCTATGATGTGATCTTGGTGCACGGGCGGTACGTCATCGTTCGTCCGCAGACGCGCGAGATCGTGTACATCATCGAAGGCTAAGTCGCTTCGCTGAAGCTCCAAATGAGCCCTTGCCGAGAGATCGGCAGGGGCTTTTGGGTTACCGGGCGGCGTCTTCCCGCACACGCCGGCCGGCAGCCATGCTTCGGACTGGTTAACAAGCGATTTCCATAGCTTGCGCACAGGTTTTTGCACCTGGGATGAGCTATCTGAAGCCACCTGGGAGGTCCTTCAAGGCTTCCCCTCACGCGCTTTGTTACCTATAACCCCCGCCACGCCGAAGCACCTCTTGCGGGATTGGAATGGCCGAACCAGCAACCGACACGATCCTTGTCCTGAACGGGCCGAACCTCAACATGTTGGGGACGCGCGAGCCCGAGAAGTACGGGCATGCCTCGCTGGCCGACGTCGAGGCGCTGTGCCGGGAAACGGCGGCCACGTTCGGCCTCAAGGCCGACTGCCGGCAGTCCAACCGCGAAGGCGAATTGATCGACTTCATCCACGAGGCATACGCCCGCAAGATGAAGGGCATCATCATCAATGCCGGCGGCTATTCGCACACGTCGATCGCGCTGCACGACGCGCTGCTCGCGGTGCAGATCCCGACGGTCGAAGTGCACGTCACCAACATCCACGCCCGCGAGAATTTCCGGCATCACTCCTACACCGCGCGCGCGGCCTTCGCCTCGCTCTGCGGCTTCGGCATCGAGGGCTACCGCCTCGCCATCCAGGGCCTTGCCGCCAAGCTCGGCATCAAGCCCAAAGCCTGACGCTCCCCCTTCACACAGAACATTCGGATCAAACAACATGGCGCGCCAGCCAGACGACAAAGCAGCCGCAAAGTTTTCCAGCGAGGACTCCGCCCTCGTCCGTGAGCTTGCCTTGCTGCTCGATGAGACCAGCCTCACCGAAATCGAGATCGAGCGTGCCGGCCTGCGCCTGCGCGTCGCCCGCAACATCAGCGTCGCCGCGACCATGCCGATGCAGATGGCGGCCGCCCCCACCGCCCTCCCGGCGACCGCAGCTGCCGCCGCGCCTGCCGCTGCCGACCTGTCGAAGCATCCCGGCGCCGTGACCTCGCCGATGGTCGGCACCGCCTATTGGGCGCCGGAGCCCGGCGCCAAGCCGTTCATCGAGGTCGGCAGCAAGGTCTCGGTCGGCCAGACGCTGCTGATCATCGAAGCCATGAAGACCATGAACCAGATCCCCTCGCCGCGCGCCGGCACGGTGACGCAGATCGTGATCGAGGACGGCCAGCCGGTCGAGTACGGCGAGCCGCTCGTGATCATTGAGTGACGGTCGAGGGCGATCTCATCGCCCTCGCCGCTTTCCGCGCGTCAGTCCAATAAGGACACCATGTTCGACAAGATCCTCATAGCCAATCGCGGCGAGATCGCCCTTCGCATCCTCAGGGCCTGCAAGGAACTCGGGATCGCGACCGTCGCCGTGCACTCCACCGCCGACGCCGATGCCATGCATGTGCGCCTCTCGGACGAGAGCGTTTGCATCGGGCCACCGGCGTCCAAGGACAGCTATCTCAACGTGCCCGCGCTGCTCGCGGCCTGCGAGATCACCGGCGCCGATGCCGTGCATCCCGGCTACG
Organism: Bradyrhizobium sp. WSM4873; assembly: GCF_055811355.1. Classification (NCBI taxonomy): domain Bacteria; kingdom Pseudomonadati; phylum Pseudomonadota; class Alphaproteobacteria; order Hyphomicrobiales; family Nitrobacteraceae; genus Bradyrhizobium; species Bradyrhizobium sp. WSM4873. The sequence goes on from NZ_JBVVPS010000001.1 coordinate 99,759, forward strand.
GCTTCCTGTCGGAGAACGCGCGCTTCGCGGAAATCCTCGCCGAGCATAATCTGCATTTCATCGGCCCGAAGGCCGAGCACATCCGCCTGATGGGCGACAAGATCGAGGCCAAGAGAACCGCCAAGAAGCTCGGCATTCCCGTGGTGCCCGGCTCCGACGGAGGGGTCGGCCCCAACGACGACGCTATGGCGATCGCCAGGAAGATCGGCTTCCCCGTGCTGGTCAAAGCCGCGGCGGGCGGCGGCGGCCGCGGCATGAAGGTGGCCGAGAGCGAGGCCGATCTTCAGGTCGCGCTGTCGACGGCCGCCAACGAGGCCAAATCCGCCTTCGGCGATGCCTCCGTCTACCTCGAAAAATATCTGCAGAAGCCGCGCCACATCGAGATCCAGATCCTCGGCGACGGCCGCGGCGGCGCGATTCATCTTGGCGAACGCGACTGCTCGCTGCAGCGACGCCACCAGAAGGTCTGGGAAGAAGGCCCCTCGCCCGTGCTGACTGCGGCTGCACGCGCCAAGATCGGCGAGACCTGTGCCAAGGCGATGCGCGAGATGAAATATCTCGGCGTCGGCACCATCGAATTCCTGTTCGAGGATGGCGAGTTCTACTTCATCGAGATGAACACGCGCATCCAGGTCGAGCATCCCGTCACCGAGAGCATCACCGACATCGACCTCGTGCTGGAGCAGATCCGCATCGCCGCCGGCGGCGACCTGCCGGCGAGGCAGGACGAGGTTCAGGTCATCGGTCACGCGATCGAGTGCCGCATCAACGCCGAAAATCCGGAGACCTTTCGTCCTTCGCCCGGCCGCATCACGCAATATCACCCACCCGGCGGGCTCGGTGTGCGGATCGATTCCGCGGTCTATCAAGGCTATACGATCCCGCCTTATTACGACTCGCTGGTCGGCAAGCTGATCGTGCACGGCAAGACCCGCGGCGAGTGCCTGATGCGGCTGCGCCGGGCGCTGGACGAGATGGTGGTCGAGGGCATCGAGACCACCCTGCCGCTGTTTCGCGCGCTGGTGCGCGAGGACGACATCATCAACGGCGACTACCACATCCACTGGCTGGAACAATATCTCGCCGGCAAGGCGGAACCCGCCCCGAAGTAGCCGTCCCTCCGCATGGAACCCTTTGGCCCTAATCGCGTTTAGGACGTGGGGACAGTTCCGAGGGGGCGATTTGAAGTCCGGCAAGCCTGATCGAGCGAGACCGTCGTGACCGCTGACGCACAGCGACGGCGTAGATTTTGGCAGATCCTGCTGCTCGCAGCGGGGCTCTTGGTGCTGACCGTGATCAGCGCCGGCTCCGTCTACCTCGTCAACAAGGCGAGAGACGACAGCAAATGGGTGATTCACACCATCGAGGCGGAGAACCAGATCAACGCCCTCCTGCTGGAAATCCGCAGAGCCGAGAGCACCGCCCGCGGCTACCTCCTGACACAAGGCGAGGATTTCAAGGTCGACCATGACAAGGCCGTGGCGGCCGTCATCCCGGCTCTCGACAAGCTCACGCGCCTGACCGGCGACAATCCGGCGCAACGCGAGAACATCGAGAAGCTGAGCGCGGCGATCGAGACCCGTCTCGGCCAGTTCGCGCAGGAGATGGATTTCCTCCGGCGGGGTGAGCCGGAGAACGCCGCAGCGCTGGTCCGCGAGGTTGTCTCCACGGACGCGACAGCCGCGATCGCCAAAGTCGCGACCGGGATGATCCAGGAAGAAGAACGGCTGTTCCGGCTGCGAACGGTCAATTCGGACCGCAGCCAGACCCTGGCCGCGTCGATGACCGGCATTGGCTCGGGCCTCGTCGTGCTGCTGGCGCTGATCTCGATCTGGCTGGTGCGGCGCTCGGCCCTTGCCCGTGACGACGCCGAGGCGCGCCTGCGCGATGCCAATGTCAATCTGGAGGCCGTGGTCGACGAACGCACGGCCGATCTGCGCGAAGCCAATAACGAGATCCAGCGCTTTGCCTATATCGTCAGCCACGATCTGCGCTCGCCACTCGTCAACATCATGGGCTTCACCAGCGAACTCGAAGAGCTCGGCGGCGACATTTTCCGCCGTATCGGTGGCCTTACCCACGTCCCGGCCGACGGGCCGCCGCTGCCGGACGGCGAGATCGCGCTCGAAGGTCCCGACAAGCAGCTCTCAGCGGATTTTTCCGAAGCGCTGGGCTTCATCAAGTCGTCGATCGCCAAGATGGACCGCCTGATCTCGGCGATCCTCAATCTCACCCGCGAGGGCCGGCGCGAGTTCCAGCCGGAAAAGATCGACACGCGCGAGCTGATCGAAGCCATCGTGTCGACGCTGGCGCATCAGGCCGCCGAGGCACAGGCCGAGATCCATGTCGCTCCCCTGCCCAATCTCGTCAGCGATCGCCTGGCACTGGAGCAGATCTTTTCCAATCTGATCGACAACGCCATCAAATATCTCAAGCCCGGCGTCCCCGGCGAGATCAGAATTCGCGGGCGCACCAAGCTCGGCTACGCTATCTTCGAAGTCAGCGATAACGGCCGCGGCATCGACCCAAAAGACCACCAGCGGATATTCGACCTGTTTCGCCGCGCCGGAACCCAGGACAAGCCCGGTCAGGGCATCGGTCTTGCCCATGTGCGTGCACTTGTGCGTCGCCTCGGCGGCACCATGTCGGTATCATCGGAACTGAATACGGGCAGTACCTTCACCATCACGTTGCCCATCACCTGGAACGCCAGCAACCGGAACGCGGATCAATGACTCAACCCGTCAGCATCATCATGATCGAGGACGACGAAGGACACGCGCGGCTGATCGAGCGGAACATCCGAAGGTCCGGCGTCAACAACGAGATCATCTCCTTTGCCAACGGCACGGACGCGATGAAACATTTGTTCGGACCCGATGGCAGCGGGCTCGTGCAGAAGGGCAATGCGCTCCTGATCCTGCTCGATCTCAACCTCCCCGACATGACCGGGATCGACATTCTGAAGCAGATCAAGGAGAACAAATATTTGAAGGCCTCGCCCGTGGTGGTGTTGACCACCACCGACGATTCCCAGGAAATCAAGCGCTGCTACGAGCTCGGCTGCAACGTCTACATCACCAAGCCCGTGAACTACGAGAATTTCGCCAATGCCATCCGGCAGCTCGGCTTGTTCTTCTCGGTCATCCAGGTTCCGCCCGCCGCCCCATGAACCAGCGCATGCCCACACTGCTCTACATCGACGACGACGGGGCGCTTGCGCGCCTGGTCGATCGCGGCCTGACACGGCGCGGCTACAAAGTCGTTCACGCCGCGAGCGGCGAGGAAGGCCTCGAGCTCATCCGCCGCGCGGGCGCGCAAAACAGCGTCGATAGCGGTATCGACGTCGTGGCGCTCGACCAGTACATGCCCGGCCTCGACGGGCTCGAGACGCTGGAGCAGATCATGGCGATACCAGGCGCACCGCCGGTGGTCTTCGTCACGGCGTCGCAGGATTCCAGCATTGCGGTGACGGCGCTGAAGGCGGGCGCGGCCGATTATCTCGTCAAGGACGTCAAGGGCGACTTCATCCCCCTGCTCCACGTCGCGGCCGACGGCGCGCTGCGTCAGGCCGAATTGCAGAAGGCGCGCGAGGAAGCCGAAGCCGAAATCCATGCCTCGCGCGACCGCTATGCTGCGCTCGCCGCCGAGCGCGAGCTGCTGCTGCGGGAGGTCAATCACCGCGTCGGCAACTCGCTGCAGATCATCGCCTCCCTGCTGCATCTGCAGGCAAGCTCCGCCGCGCAGGACGAGGTCAAGGCTGCGTTGACCAACGCGATGGGCCGCGTCGCCGCGGTCGCACAGGTGCATCGCCGCCTCTACACCTCGCAAGACCTGAAGAGCGTGGTCCTGAACCAGTATCTGGATTCGCTGCTCGAGGATCTCAGGCGCTCGGCCGAGGGCAACCGGATGTCGCGCCTGACGCTGAAGGCCGAACCGATCGAGATCGATCCGGACCGTGCGGTCGCCGTCGGCATCATCGTCAACGAACTGGTGATGAACGCGGTGAAATACGCCTACCCTGACGGCGCCGGCCCGATCCATGTCGAGCTGACCTCGCAAGGCGACGATCTCCTGCTGTCGATCAGCGACGATGGCGTCGGCGACAACGTCAAGGCCGATCCGCGCTCCACCGGCATGGGCCAGCGCATCGTCGCAGCCATGGCCACCAAGCTCGATGCTTCGGTCGAGCGCGACCCCACCCATTCCGGAACCCGAATCATGTTGATGTTCCGCCGTGTCCCGGCTGCCGCCGCAGCGAACTGATCCGCACCGCCCATCGCAACCGCATTGCGATCCTGCTATTGTGGCGAGCCATGACTTCGCGCGACTCTGCCCCGTCTGAAATCACGCCGGCCGTGCTGCTGCGCGCCTATGCCTGCGGCATCTTTCCGATGGCCGAAAGCGCCGATGATCCGACCCTGTTCTGGGTCGAGCCGGAGTTGCGCGGCGTCATCCCGCTCGACGGATTTCGCGTGGCCTCGCGGCTCGCGCGCACCGTGCGTTCGGATTCATTCCGCGTCACCGTCAATACCGCCTTCAAGGCCACGATCGCAGGCTGCGCCGCCCCGCAGGCCGGGCGCGAGGACACCTGGATCAACAAGCGCATCCGCGACCTCTATGGCGGCCTGTACGAGCTCGGCCATTGCCACAGCGTCGAGGCCTGGCAGGGCGAGGACCTCGTCGGCGGGCTTTACGGCGTCAGCCTGGGGCGGGCTTTTTTCGGCGAGAGCATGTTCCACACCGCGCGCGATGCCTCCAAGGTCGCGCTGGTGCATCTGGTCGCGCGGCTCATCCATGGCGGCTTCGAGCTGCTCGACACCCAGTACGTCACCGAGCACCTGAAGAGTTTTGGCGCGGCCGAGATTTCGCGGCGGCGCTACACCGCGCTGCTCGACAAGGCGCTCGCGGGCGAGCCTGGCGATTTCCTGAGGCTCTCCGCCGGCGAAGCGATCCCGGGCGCACGCGCCCTCGAGATCATCGCGGCGCGCCAATAGTCAGGCCAAACCCCGGGGGATTTGGCCTAGCGGCCAAACCCGGGGATACCGAACAGACCCGGCCGCTGCTCGGGCGGCGGAGGTGGTGGCGGCGGTGCCGGCTGCTGCTGCTGGATCGGCGGCAAGGGCTGCGGCGGACGCTGCTGCACCTGCTTGGGCGCGGCTTTCTTCTGCGCGGGCGGCGGCGGTGCTGCCGGCTTGGTGCCGGGATCCGGAGCCGCGGTCGCAATCGTTTGCTGCGGCTCTTTGCAGTCGGTGAGCCAGATATCGTAGATCGGGTGCTCGACGCCGTGCAGGCCCGGGCTTGCCGCGTACATCCAGCCCGAGAAGATGCGCTTGACCTCGCCCTGCAAGGTGATCTCGTCGACCTCGACGAAGGCGTCGGTGTTGGCGGCCTCGGTCGCCGGCCGCGTGTAGCAGGCGTCGGTTTTGACGCGCAGCGCACCGAACTGCACGGTCTCGCCGATCTCCTCGTCGAAATTGATGATGCGCCCGGTGATCTTGTCGAGACCGGAGAAGGTCGCCTTCTTGTTCACGATCTTCTGGGCCGGCGGCTCGGTGACGACCTCGTCGCCCGGCTGAAGGCTCGCCGGCGTCTGCGGGACAGCGCCGCCCGGCCCGCCCTTCTGCTGTGGCTGGCGCTGACCAGGCGCACCCGGGGCGCCTTGCGGAGTGGGCGGAGCGACCGCGACGGGCGGCGGCTGGTTTGGTGGAGCGGCGCTCGACCCGGGCGGCGGCGCCAGAGGCTGGCTCTCGACCGGCCCCGGCATCACATTGCCCTGCCGGCCCGGCGGGGGCGCCATCGGGCGCGACGGCAGCACACGGCCTTGCGGCGGCAGCTCCGGCACTTCTTCGTCGTCGTCGGGGATCTGCGGCTGGGGCTGGCCACGCGGAATGTTGCCGGGCGGCCGCAGTGGCGGCGGATCGGAGAAGATCGTGCCGATCTGCGCCTGCGCCGGCGTTGCAGCCGTCAGTGCGGTGGCGGCCAGAAGCGCCGCAAGGCCTGTCAGGGTAAATGTTCGAAACATCTCGCGCGGCTTCAACAGCGAATCGGGCTTGCTGGACATTCTACAGGGGATACCGCCGCTCGCAGGCCATCCGGTTAACACGGCGAATACGGCGGGGGAAGGGCGGCATCCCTGCCCTTCCCGGCCCGGTCTGGCCAGATCGGCCCCCGGATGGAATAGTCGAGCACTCCTCTCCGCGGTCAGGCGGGCGCTGCCCCCGAAAATGACGTCCAACGAACAATCAGAAACCCGCAAGGTCGCTTCCCCATGCCCGTTGTGCTCGATCCCGATGCCGCCGCCGTCTACAAGGCCTTCCAGGAGGCCGGCGTGCCCGTGGCCACCAAGCATTATCCCGGCCAGTTCCACGGCTTCCTCACCATGGGAAAATTGCTGCGAGAGGCCAATGTCGCCGTGAGCGAGATCGGCGCCTGGCTGAAAGGATTGGGCTGAAACGCCGTTCCCGATGCCGCCGGTTCTTCAAAGCATATTCGCCCTCCCCCTGCGCGGGCTGACATGGCTCGGCGGCCAAGGCACCCGCGCGGTGGCCGCCGTCGTGTTCATCGCGCTCGCGGTGCCGCCGCTCGGGGTGATGCTGCGACCCTATGTCACCGAGGCGATCTTCGTTCTGCTCTGCATCTCCTTCATGCGGGTCGATCTCGCCGCGCTCACCGGCCATCTGCGGCGGCCGGCGCTGGTCGGGACCGCGACCGTCTGGACCATGATCGGCGTGCCTGTGATCGTCGGCCTGATTGTCCATCTCACCGGGCTCACGGCGCGCGCGCCCGACCTTGCGCTCGCATTGATGCTGCAGAGCATGGCCTCGCCGATGATGGCCGCGCCGGCGCTGGCTGCGCTGATGGGCCTCGACGCCACGCTGGTGTTGGTCACGCTGGTGAGCGCGACCGCGCTGGTGCCGTTCACGGCATCGCTGTTCGCAAGCCTGTTCCTTGACGGCATGCTCAGCATCTCGCCGCCTGCGCTGGGGCTGAAACTGCTCGGCATCCTCGCAGCATCGCTGCTGGCGGCGACCGTGATCCGACAGGTCTTTGGGGCAGCCGCGATCCAGCGTCACAGGCAGCCGATCGACGGCTTCAACATCGTCATCCTGCTGGTCTTCGCGACCGCGATCATGGGCGACGTCGCGAGCGATCTCGTCGCCCGGCCGGTCTCCACCATCGGCTTCGCGGCGCTCGCGTTCGCGATCTATTTCACGCTGCTCGCCGTGACCACGCTGCTGTTCCGCCGCATCGGCTATGAGCGCGCGCTGGCGCTCGGGCTGATGGTGTCACAGCGCAATCTGGGCCTGATGCTCGCCGCGACCGCCGGCGCGCTGCCGCCCACCACCTGGCTCTATTTCGCGATGACGCAGTTTCCCATTCACCTGGCGCCCTACATGCTGATGCCGATCGCGCGGCGCTTGACGGCGCGCGCACAGGCCTCGGGCGCCGCGGCAACCGGCGGCAAGGCCGCATCGGGCTGACCCAAATAGCAAGTCTTGTCCGCTCTGCCATCGCGAGACTGCTGGTGACCAAGCGAATGTCGTCACGCAGCGCGCCAATGTCCCTTGTGAATATCGAACTTCACGGCGCCTTCGTCACGCATCTTCAACAGGAGCGATTGGCAGTCGTCCTGGTTCTTGATGTTCACGCGCTTCATGACTTCGAAAGTCTTCAAAGGTTTTTCGCGAAGGGCAATCAGAATCTTTTCTCGATCAGTCATTGGGGTTCCTTGCATCGGGATCAGCGACGGTACGTGTTGTACTGATCGTCTGCAACGGGTGACGCAAGGCCGGGGAATATGCAAGTCTGCTCACCCGCTAAAGCGGCCTCTCCGATCGATGAATCTCCCTACCCCGCCCTTGCCGCGCGCCGTAGCGCTTGCGGCGGCTGGCCGAAAGCGCGGATGAACGCACGCCGCATGCGCTCGGGGTCGCGGAAGCCGGTCGCCTCCGCGACGAGCTCGATCGCCTCGCGCGAGGACTGCACGCGCTCGCGCGCGACCTCGATGCGCAAGCGCTCGATGGCCTTCGAGGGCGTCGTGCCGGTCTCGGCGGCAAAGGCGCGGGCAAAATGCCGCGCGCTCATGCCGGCACGGTCGGCGAGATCTTCGACCGTCAAACGGGCGTCGAGGTTCTCGCGCGCCCAGGACAGCAGCGCACCGAAGCGGCCGTTCGGCGTCTTCAATTCCAGAAGTGACGAGAATTGCGACTGGCCGCCGCTGCGGCGATGATACAGCACGAGCTGCCGCGCGACCTGTTGCGCGATCTCTTCGCCATGGTCCTCGGTCACCATCGCGAGCGCAAGGTCGATGCCCGCCGTGATGCCCGCCGACGTCCACACATTGCCATCGCGCGTGAAAATCTGGTCCGGCTCGAACTTCACCTTCGGATAGCGCGCAACGAAATCCCGCGTGCGTCCCCAATGCGTGGTGGCGCGACGCCCGTCGAGCAGACCCGCTTCGGCCAGCACATAGGCGCCCGAGCAGACGCTCGCGACCCGCACGCCGCGCCGCGCCAGCCGCTGCACGAAGGCGCGCGTGACCTCGCAACGCGCGGCATCCGTCACGCCCGCGCCTCCCGCCACGACCAGCGTCGTGATCGTATTCGCCGACTTGAAGTCGCGCGCCATCATCTCCACGCCGGACGAGCTGCGCACGGGCCCCGCGTTCACCGCCAGCACGCGGATCCCGGTCGTCGTCTTGCCCGTGCAGCGCGCCGCGATCTCGAACACGGAGATCGGGCCGGCCGCATCGAGCAACTGGAAGTCCGGGAAGATCAGGATGCCGATCATGGTCATGTCCGAAAGCGAGGGAAATACGCCATTTTGGACGGGAGGGCATCATGACAGGCTGCGTCCGTCAAGCTCATAATTGGAGGCTCTCATGTCGTCCCCGCTCCAGATCGGTCTCTTGGTGTTTCCGCGCGTCACCCAGCTCGACTTCACCGGTCCCTTGCAGGTGTTCTCCGCCGTGCCGGGTGCAAAACTGCATCTGATCTGGAAACGGATCGAGCCGGTGCCGAGCGATTCCGTGCTGACGCTGACGCCGACCATGACCTTCGCCGATTGCCCGCAGCTCGATGTGATCTGCGTGCCCGGCGGCCGCGGCACCGACGATCTGCTCAATGACGAGGAGGTGCTCGGTTTCCTGCGCCGGCAGGCCGAGGGCGCCAAATATGTCACCTCGGTCTGCACGGGATCGCTGGCGCTCGGCGCTGCCGGCCTCCTGAAGGGCTACCGCGCCGCGACGCATTGGAGCGCGATGGAGATGCTGGCCCAGTTCGGCGCGACGCCGACCAAGACGCGCGTCTGCGTCGACCGCAACCGCATCACCGGCGGCGGCGTCACCGCGGGAATCGATTTCGCGCTGACGCTGGTGTCGATCCTGGTCGACCGCACCACGGCGGAAGCGATCCAGCTCGGGATCGAATACAATCCGGCGCCTCCGTTCAATTCCGGTTCGCCGGATACTGCGTCAGCCGACGTGCTGGCGCAGGTCAAGCAACGGATCGCGCCGAACCAGGTCCGCCGTCTCGAAGCCGTCCAACGGGCGGCGGAACGGTTGAACTAGCCTCTGCCGTCATGTCGCCAACGCGCGGCACTGCTGACACGACGCTGTCAGGAGCCTGGTGCGACGATCTGGCCCGCGATTGACAGCCACGGCCGCTCCCGGCCGCGCGCACAGGAGGAGCTGACCATAGCCCGATACCGGCTGCACTGCGTCGGAGCTTCTGGCAATTCCTTCAAGGTCGCGCTGTTCCTCAACTGCGCCGGGCTCGACTGGGAGCCGGTCGGCGTCGACTTCGCCGGCGGCGAAACCCGCACACCGGACTGGCGGGCCGCAACCAACGTCATGGGCGAAGTGCCCGTCCTCGAGGCGGACGGCCTGCATATGACTCAGTCGGGCGCGATCCTGATGTGGCTCGCCGAAACTCACGGCATGTACGGCCCGACGCGCGAGGAAGCATTCGAGGCGACGCGCTGGCTGCTGTTCGACAACCACAAATTCACGTCGAGCTTTGCCCAGCATCGGTTTCAGCGCTGCTTCATGCCGGAGCCCGCTCATCCCGCGGTGCTCGCTTATCTGCGAACCCGGACCGAAAGTGCCTTCTCGATCGTGGACAGGCACCTGTCCGAACGCAGCTTCATTCTGGGCAGCCGGCCGACCATCGTCGATTTCTCGCTGTTGGGTTACCTGTACTATCCAGCCGAGGAGACAGGTTTTGATCTTGCCACGGCATTTCCGGCCATTGATGCCTGGCGCGGGCGTGTCGCCGCGTTGCCTGGCTGGAAGGCGCCCTATGAAATGATGCCGGTCGGCAACTCGCCGCGGCTTTATCTTTGAGCGGCCGCGCCAGCCGAAAAGCAGATCAAAGAAAAAGGCCGCCCGGTTTCCCGAGCGGTCTTTCCTGTCTCACGGCGGCTGCACATTTCATCGGGCGATTTCGGAGCTTGCAGACCGGGGGCCTATCTCCCGATCGAGTCCTGGTCGGCGGCCGCTGCATTTCGGGACAGTCGCGAACTGTTGCCCGAACCGAACGCGATGGTCTCCCATCTCCGTAAGATGCGACCATTGAGCCGCATCGCTCGCGTGGCTGCAACCCGCGCGCAGGACTCATCCCCGCTGTTCCCGCTGTCCACAGCAAGGCGAGGCGGATGCGGGTGCATCCACTCCGACGACAAGGGTTCAGGCGGGGATCGGGAGCCTAGCTGGGCGTCCAGGGCTGATAGTCGCCGGTCGCCTTCGGCCGCTTGCCGCTGGCGAGCGTCGAGCCCGAGGGACGGTAGGCGTTGGCCGTGCCGGTGAGATTGGGCTGGTGCGGCTTTTCCCACTCGCGCGGCTGGTAATTGTCCTGCGTCGGCGGCACATCGACGGTGTGATGCATCCAGCCGTGCCAGGACGGCGGGATACGGCTGGCCTCGGCATAACCGTTATAGACCACCCAGCGCCGCTCGAAGCCGAGCGCCGGGTCGATCGCCCCGCCGCGGGTGCGATAATAGAGGTTGCCCTGCTCGTCCTGGCCGACCAGCTCGCCGTAGCGCTTGGTCCAGAGTTGGGTGCCAAACGTCTGGCCATTCCACCAGGTGAAGAACTTGAGGAAGAATTGTTTCATTCGGCAAGGGCCCTGCTTCGTCGGGTCCTGATGCCATCCGGACGGCGAAATGTCCAGTTCGGCGCGGGCGGCGGCGCCCCGCTGCAGATCTGGTCTACCGGCACGGAACGCTGCCGCAAAGCGGACGCGATCCGTTCATGTGGGATACAGCGTCGCCATGTGAGCTTGTCCTCGCACGCAAACCCCCGTGATCCCAGGAACTCCGGCCCTTTCATGGGGTTTGCTTCCGGGAAAAGGAGTTTTGATCATGAAAAGTCTGAAAGTCTTGAGCACGGCTGCGGCAGTGGCATTGGTTATCCCGTTGGCGACGCCGAGCTTTGCCCAAAGTCGGGCCGCAGCGGTTGGAGGCGGTGCCCACATTGGCGGCGGCCTTGGCGGCGGGGCACACTTTGGCGGCGGCGGCGGTGGGGCACACTTCGGTGGCGGCGGCGCTCACTTTGGCGGTGGCGGCGCCCGCATGGGCGGCGGCAACTTCGGCGGCGCACGGATCGGTGGCGGCGGGGGCCATTTCGCGGCCGGCGCAGCAGTACGTCCCGGCGGTGGCAGCTTCGCAGCCGGCACGGCGAGCCGACCGGCCTTCTCACCGTCGTACAGCGGTACACGCAGCGTCGCGACTGCGCGCAACTGGCAGGGCGGTAGCGGCAATTGGAGTGGTCGTCACTGGCATCATCGTCACGGCGGCGGCTTCTGGCCCGGTGTCGCGGCGGGCGCTGCGATCGGCGGCCTCGGCTCGTACGCCTATTACGGCGGCGGCTACTATGACGACCCCTACTATTATGGCGACAGCTACTATGATGAACCGACAGTGGCCGTGGTCCCCGATAGCGGCGGCGATTCCGCGGGCTACTGCGCGCAGCGCTACAAGTCCTACGATCCCGCCTCCGGCACCTATCTTGGCTATGACGGCCAGCGTCATCCCTGCCCGTAAGCACACCGAGAGTACTTGAAGAAGAAGGCGTCGCAGCGATGCGGCGCCTTTTTCATTCCGGCGCCCCACCTGTTTCGCTCGCTTCGTATTCGTCATCGGCGATGCCGCGAACAACCGATGCGAGGGGACCTCTATTCACCGCACCGTGCATATCTACCCTTATCCAATCCCAAATTGACCCGACGCGCGATTCACCTGTATCAACTTGGCTGTGGGGACTTCGATGACTGGGAAGTGTCATGCCGCGCATTCTCGTGGTTGATGACGATCCGATGGTCGGCGCGACCATCGAGGTCCTCCTCCAACGTCAGGGCTTCGACGTCACGTTGACTGACGGCGGAGAAACGGGTCTGGCTGCGCTCGAAACCCAGAATTTCGACGTGATGCTGGTCGACATCTTCATGCCGCACATGCGCGGCTTCGAGTCCATTCGCATCTTTCACGAGCGCGCGCCGGCGGTTCCGCTGATCGCGATGTCCGGCTACGCCTTTGCATCGTCCGCCTCGCCCTCTCCCGATTTCCTCCGAATGGCGCTGGAACTCGGCGCGACTCGCTGTCTGCGCAAGCCGTTCACGCCGGACGCGCTGCTGACCACGATCCGGGAATGCATCGCCGAGCCGGGCGGTGGCTCACAGCCGAAGGACAAGAAAGAAGCCCCTTGATCCCAACGCAGCGCGTCATTCTCGGTGCTGGACTTGCCATCCTCCTGATCATCACCGCAGCCTCGATCGGCCTCGACGTCAAGTCACGGTCCGACGCGGCCTGGGTCAATCATACCGTCCAGGTGCTGAAGAAGATCTCCGATCTGCGCGTGCTGATGCGCAGTGCCGAGAGCGCCGCACGCGGCTACGAGATCTATCGCAACCCGAGCTTCAGCGAAGAATTCCAGGCGGTGCACGCACGGATCGCACCGGCACTCGCCGACCTCAAGCGCAGCGTGCGCGACACTCCCGAACATGTCGCGCTGCTCGAGGGCACCGAGCCGCTGGCGCTGCGCCGGATCGAGATCGCCGCCGAAGTGATGCGCCTGCGCGCCGGAAACGATCAGGCCGGCATTGCCGCGGTCCAGGGCAAGGGCGAGGGCCGCGGCCTCATGGACACGGTGATGGGCAATTTCGATCATTTGAGCGCAGAGCAAGAACGATTGCTCGCCGCGCGCTCCCAGGATTCGCGCCGCACCGGCATCGTGCTGCTCGGCATCGACGTCGCCGGCGCGCTGGTGATCCTGCTGCTGGTCGTGATGATGATGCGCGAGAGCCGGCGCAGCGAGGGCGCACTCAAGAGCACGCTATTGGAGACCACGGCCGCCAATCAGCAGCTCGAGGCCGCAGTGGCCGAGCGCACCGAGCATCTCGTCACCGCGCATGACGAGCTGCGCCTGTCGGTCAACGTGCTCCAGAGCACGTTTCACAGCATGGCCGAGGCGGTGCTGGTCATCGATGCCGAGGGCAATGTCCTTCTGTCCAATCCCGCCGCGGAGCGCATGCTGCTGCACCGGACCGGCACGAACCTGCGCAATCTGCGCGCGATGTCCAGCGTGCTTCACGGCGACGGCGTCACCCCGCTCAAGCCCGACGAGCTGCCTTCGGCACGCGTGCTGCGCGGCGAGCCGTTCGAGAACATGGAGATGATCGTCCGCCCGCACAGCGGCAATGCTCCCCGTCATCTCATGATCAGCGGCCGGCCGATGCTGGATGGGAAAGGCAACGTCTCCGGCGCGGTGCTGGTCTATCACGACGCAACCATTTCGCGCGAGACCGAGCGGCAATTGTACCAGTCGCAGAAGCTGGATGCGATCGGCAAGCTCACCGGCGGCGTCGCGCACGACTTCAACAACATGCTGACCGTGATCTCCGGCAATACCGAGACGCTGGTGGCAAGCCTGAAGCAGCAGCCCGAGCTCCAGCGCGTAGCGCGCCTGATCGACGAGGCCGCCGAACGCTGCGCCGAGCTGATCCAGCATCTGCTCGCCTTCGCGCGCAGGCAGCCGCTGCAGCCGCGCAACGTCGAGATCAACGCCGCGGTCGCGGACATCGCAAAACTCCTGCGCCCCACCCTCGGCGAGCAGATCGAGATCGAGACCGTGCTCGAACAGGGGCAGATGACCGCGCACATCGATCCGTCCCGCCTTACCAATGCCCTGCTCAACATGGCCATCAACGCCCGCGACGCCATGCCGAACGGCGGCAAGCTGCTGCTCGAGGCCCACCGCGTCGTGCTCGACCAGGCCTATGCGCAAAACAATCCCGACGTGCGGCCCGGCCCTTACGTGATGCTCGCCGTCAGCGACACCGGCACCGGCATGCCGGCCGAGGTGCAGCAGCAGGCGTTCGAGCCGTTCTTCACCACCAAGGAGGTCGGCAAGGGAAGCGGCCTCGGCCTTTCCATGGTCTACGGATTCGTCAAGCAGTCCGGCGGCCACATCAAGATCTACAGCGAAGAAGGCCACGGCACCACGATCAAGCTTTATCTGCCGCCGGGCGAAGGCATGGCCGAACTGGCCCCCACCACGACGCCGCCGGCGGAAGGCGGCGCCGAGACCATTTTCGTGGTCGAGGATGATCCGCTGGTGCGCAACTTCGTCACCGTGCAGCTCCAGAGCCTCGGCTACCAGACCGTCGCCGCGCCCGACGGCAAGGCCGCGCTGGAGCTGATCCAGGCCGGCCAGCCGTTCGATCTGCTGTTCACCGACGTCGTGATCCCCGGCGGCATGAGCGGGCGCGAGCTCGCCGACAAGGTGGCGACGATCCGCCCCGGCGTGAAGGTGCTCTATACCTCGGGCTATACCGACAACGCCATCGTCCACCACGGCAAGCTCGACGACGGCGTCATGCTCCTGACAAAACCCTACCGCCGCAACCAGCTCGCCGAGATGATCCGGAAGGCGCTGGGTGGCGGGGTGGCGGGTTAGAGTTTCTGGCTCGCGCGCCTTGGTCGAAGTCCCACCTGGAAATGTCGGTGTGGTAAACGCGCACGGCCATTACGAATGGCGATTGGGCCATTCGCGGCGTGATGCCCATCATCCAACATCCACGGCTTTCGCGATGACTGCCGTACGTTCCGCCAGTTCAGGAACCTTGGCCAAGTAGGCCTGGTAGTGCCGCGAGCTTCGATGCGCTTCGACCGCAGCGGCGTCCCGGTAAAGCTCATCAAGGACGTAACGATGGTCGTCCGAACTGTCGCGCCAGACGTCCCAGCGCAGATTGCCGGGCTCGGCCCTGCAATGCGGCGCCAGACCAACAAGGAGTTCTCTGAGCTCAACGCTCTTGCCCGGGTGAGCAACTAGAATGGCAGTGATCTTCGAGGGCATTGTTATCACCCAGGCTTCCTCGGGGGGAACGGCGGCCTTCAGGGCAGCCAAGCGATGCTCGGCTGCCTAGTTCTATTTTCTGAGTGCCGCTAGCAACTCCTTGGCCAGGAGCCCGGCCGAGGCGGGATTCTGGCCAGTGATGAGGCGCCCGTCGACGACGACGTGAGGTTGCCAGTTTGCTGCCGACGTATACTCGGCACCCTCTGCCCGCAGGGCATCTTCAAGTTCGTAAGGCACGTCTTCGCGCGCGTAGTCGTACTCTTCCTTCTTCGAGAACGATGTGAGCTTCTTGCCCTGCACGAACGGCTTGCCATCGCCAAGGTCTACCCCGAGCAGCGCGCACGGACCGTGACAAACGGCAGTTACAAACTTCCCACTGCTCCAGGCGCGCACGACTGCATTCTGAACGACAGGGTTACGCTGAATGTCGACCATCGGTCCAAGACCGCCTGGCACGAAGATGGCTTCGTAATCGGCAGCATCAACCTCAGCCAGTTTGCGACTGCGATTCAAGCGGCGAAAGGCCTTGCTTTCGAGAAAAGCCTTCTGCGCAGGATCTTTCTCGTCATAGGCATCATATGGCGTCCATCCGCCCCTTAGAGAGGCGAACTCAACGGCAATGCCTGCCTTGTCCAGCACATCGAACGGATGCGCGACCTCGGCGAAAAAGAAGCCCGTCTTACGATTTTTCGGACCGATCACGGCTGCGTTGCTGACGATAACCAGGACGTGCTGAGTCATGATACTCCCCTTGAGTTTTGTGAAGGCCCTAAGCCCAAACGTCGTAATATTCGCCAACATGGCATTGGGCAGCTGGGATCAAGCAGCGTAGAGCGGCCGCTGAAGAAAGGACACCAAGCCTCTTCAAACCGGCCCTTGTTTAGTGTGCCGGTGATATCAATCTGCTTCTCCGGCTGCGCTTTCGATGAAGGCTGCAACTTCCCGCGGATGGGAGAGCATCGCGGCATGGCTGCTCGGCAGCTCGGTAAGTTTCGCTTTTGCTCGCGAAGACATGAAGCGCTGTGTGCTGGGCGGCACCATGTGATCTTGCGTTGTCAGCATGTAGTGCACGGGCTTGTCTTTCCATGCTGCGCCGACGATCTTGTGTTCGACCGCTTTGAGTCCCCACGGAACTTGTGCTGCTGCCATGAAGGCGGTGATGGAGATATCGACATCCTGCGCAAATGCACTCGGAAACTTCGCCGGATCAACCAGAAGATAGCCGCCGCTCGGCGGCAACAACGGTGCTCCAGCCTCGCCCGGAGTAGGACGCGTCGCGAGCTCGTAGACGGATTCTCCGACCTCTGGCGCGAAAGCGGCAATATAGACAAGCTTGCGAACCTTCGGATCGCTTCCGGCTTCGGTGATGACGGCACCGCCATACGAGTGGCCCACCAAAATGACCGGCTTTCCCGCCTTGCGGATGACCTCCCGCGTTGTCTCGACATCACCGTCGAGCGTTGCAGTCGAGTTCTGGACGACCAAAACCTCATAACCGTCGCGGGTGAGAATGTCGTAGACAGCCTTCCAGCCCGAGCCGTCAACGAAGGCGCCGTGGACGAGAACGATCGAGACGGGCCTGCTTGCGGGCGTCTGCGCGAACGAAGGAAGGCTGGCCGCCATGGAGAGGAATGCTCCGAGGATCAGGCGTTTCATTGCGATACCTTTCGGACGGACGAAACTTCGATCCAGCGACTATAGTACGGTGGGCGGTGCGGGTCGGTTAAATCAGGTAAATCCGCTGTTCGTGGCAGGGGCCCGCATGAGGCTAAGGAACGCTTTGGGTCCTGCGACCAAATGCTCGCTGCAATCGTGCTTTTTTAAAAACCGCGATGTTCAGCAGCCTTGGGACGCATGATATTTCAGCGGATTGTCGCCTCGTTTGGCAGTGAAGAATGCGGGCTACCACGGAGACATTGCAGAGAGGCCGGCGTCGAGAGGAACTCACGTTTTCCTTTGGGCCATTCCAACTCGTTCCGCGCCGCCAGCTTCTTCTTTTCGATGGTCGCGCGGTCAAAATGGGCGGGCGCGCCTTTGAGCTGTTACAGCTGCTGGTGCAGCGTCGCGGCGAACTCGTCAGCAAGAATGAGTTGATGGAGGCCGCTTGGCCCGGCACCTTCCTCCACGACAGCAATCTCAAGGTCAATATGTGGAGCTTGAGGCGCTCGTTGGGCGACACGCAGGTTGAGCCCGTCTACATCGCGACGGTGGCGCGGCGGGGTTACAAGTTCATTGCGGATGTGCAAGCCAGCATCGGCGAGATCGGGGACGAACTTGCGCATGCGGAGCCGGCCAGCTTGTCGAGGCCGCCCGTGGTGCGAGGCATCGTTGGTCGCGACGCCGAGATTGCCGATATTGCCCAGGCCTTGATCGGGAGTAGACATATCACGCTGGCAGGCGCCGGCGGCATCGGCAAGACGACGGTCGCCGTCGCAGCCGCACAGGTCTTCGCACCCCGCTGCCGTGACGGCGTGTGCTTCGTCGACCTCGCGACGATTGCTGACCCCATGCTTTTCGGCGCTGCGCTGGTAACGGCCTTGGGGATCCGGGGCAATCCGGACAACAACATGACTGCCGTCCTCGATTATCTGAGGTCGCGCCAAATGCTGGTGGTTCTGGACAATTGCGAACATGTGTTGCCTGCCGCCATCATGTTTGCCGGCAGGTTCATGACGGACACATCGTCTTCCAGGCTGCTGGCCACCAGCCGCGAGCCGCTAGGCACCCCCACTGAGCATCTGATGCGGCTCGGTTCGCTTGGCTCGCCCAGGCCCGGCTCCGCCCTTACAATCGATCAAGCCATCAAATTCCCTGGGGTGCAGTTGTTTGTCCGCCGCGCCGCAGAATGGTCGGACTATCAGTTCGTCGATGACGACTGCGAAGCGGTCGCCCGGATATGCCACGCGCTCGACGGGCTTCCTCTTGCCATTGAATTGGCGGCAGCCCAGCTCGGCAGGTTCACGCCTCGCCAACTGGTGACGCTTCTCGATCAAAACCTGGGTTTTCGCGCCCCCGGCATCGACGGCGCGACGCCGCGTCATGAGACCCTGATGGCGACGATCGACTGGAGCTTCAAGCTCCTGTCACAGAGGGAAGCCAGACTGTTCGGTTTGCTGTCGGTGTTCAGTGGCGCGTTCGACGCCGAGGATGCCGTTTTTGTCGCGGAGGCTGCGGGGCTCACGCCGGTCGACGTCGTCACCGGCCTCGGCGGCCTGGTGACCAAATCGCTGTTGAACGCGCAAGTGCAAGGAGCCAGCCTTCGCTATCGGCTGCTGGACAGCACACGGCATTATGCAGCGGAGCGCCGGCTGGGTGATCCTACATCCCGCCATGCTCTACACCGTCACGCACAGCGGGTGCTCGCTCTGTTCGAACAGTCCGAGGAGGAGTGGAACTGGCGCGAACCCGCCGATTGGACGCACCGGTATCTTGGCCGCATCGCGGACCTGAGGGCAGCTTTGTCATGGGCGTTTGGCGAGGACGGGGACCCCCTCCTCGCGATCAGGCTGGCGGTGGCCGGCATTACGTTGTGGTCGGAGACGTCGATTCTTTCGGAGGCGCAGGCACGGTTGGAGACCGCGCTCGGCTTGGCCAAGTCCATTGCATGTGACGATCTGCTGCGTGCAAAGCTCGCCTGTGCGCTGGGATGGAGTCTGTTCTACGCGCGCAAGCTCTCGAACGAGAACGCGCTTGCATGGCTCGATGCCATTGCCTTCGCAAGGCGTGCCGGGGATGTCGAGTATCAGCAACGTGCATTGGTCGGGTTTGCTTTTTACCTGCTGCAGATCGGTCAAATCCCGCGTGCGATTACCCATCTTGAAGAAGCAACGGCGCTGGCCGATCGGGACCGTGACCTGACGGCGACGTCCGAAGCCGATCGCGCTTGGGCATGGGCTCACGCCTTCGCCGGCGAATTGGGCAAGAGCCGCCTGGTTCTCGATCGCCTCGCAGCGACCTATTCGCTGGCCGAAAGCCGTTCGCGCAAGGATGCGAACGAGGTTTATCGCTTCATCACCGTTCGCTTCAATCTGCCTTTCGTGGCCTGGATGCAGGGGCAAGCCGAATATGCGGCGAAGCTGGCCAACGATGCCGTCGAGGCCGCGGATCGCGGCGGTCACTGGGTGTCGCAGTCGAATGCGCTAGGCCTCGCCGCACTTCCGATCTCACTCGAAACCGGGAATTTGGCGGCGCTCGAGCATTACGCGGAGCGGCTGCGTCGCAATCTGGATCGGGAGCGCATCTCGCGCTGGATTCCGGTCGAGCGCTATTTCTCGGCCTGCCTGCGCGATTTGCGCGGAGATCTTGCGGCGGTGGAGGATATCCGTGCGGCGATCGAGGAGCTGATCGACTGTCGCTTCCTGATGCGGATCGGCAGCTATCTCGCCATCCTCAGCCGCGCCTATC
Source organism: Bradyrhizobium sp. WSM4873 (assembly GCF_055811355.1). Classification (NCBI taxonomy): domain Bacteria; kingdom Pseudomonadati; phylum Pseudomonadota; class Alphaproteobacteria; order Hyphomicrobiales; family Nitrobacteraceae; genus Bradyrhizobium; species Bradyrhizobium sp. WSM4873. The sequence goes on from NZ_JBVVPS010000001.1 coordinate 119,515, forward strand.
TGCGACAAGGGCGGATCGAAGAGGCGCGAAAGGCGATCACAAGGGCTATTCACCATCAGGAAGATCAGGGAGAGCGCTGGTGTCGTTCGGAGCTTCAGCGGGTCGAGGCGTCCGTACTCCTTTCCGAAGGTGAGCCGCTTCTTGCCGAAAACCTGTTACAGCAGGCACTGGCTGAGGCGCGCGCGATAGGGGCGAAGACCTTTGAGCTGCGCGTAGCCACCGATCTTGCAGCGCGCTGGATAGCGGCCGGGCGCCGGCCGAAGGCCGTCCGATTGCTCACTCCGATCTACGAGCAGTTCAGTGAAGGATTTGAAACTCACGATCTGCTCGCCGCCGCGTGCCTGTTGGAGCGCGCGCGAGCGTCCGCTTAGGACGTCAGGCGGCCGGCCGCTTCATGAGTCCGCGCCCTATCACCGCGTCGCCAGCACCACCGCCGCCAGCGTGAAGACCAGCGCGGCAATCTGCCCCGCTCCCAGCGGCTCGTGCAGCGCGATCGCGGATGCCACGACGCCGATGACGGGCACCGCCATGGTGCCGATCGCGGCGACGGAGGCCGGCAGGCGCGCGAGCGCTGCGAACCAGCTGACATAGGCGATGCAGAACTGCACCACGGTCGAATAGACCAGGAGCCACCATCCGACCGGCGTCACCAGCTCCAGATGCGTGGTCTCGACGGCAAGGCCGATGATCGTGATCGGCAGGCAGCCGATCCCGATTTGCCAGGCCGCGGCCGTGATCGGCGGCAGACGGATCGGGTACTTCTTCGAAAACACCGTGCCGGCGGCGAAGCCGAGCGCGCCGCACAGCGCCATGACGATGCCCGGCAGCTTGTCCGCGGTGGCGGCAAAGCCGTTGCCGCCCATGATCGAGGCAAGCCCGGCAAAGGCCATCACCAGCGCGATGGTGCGCAACAAGGTCGGCCGCTCGCCCAGCACCGGCCAGGCGATCAGCGAGGCCCAGACCGGCATGGTGTAGGCGATCAGCGCGGCTTCGCTCGCCGGCAGCCACAGCAGCGCCAGCCCCATCAGCACCATCCAGCCGGTGACGTTGAGGATCGCGGCGGTCACGAGCCGCGGCCAGATTTCGCGCGGGACACTGAGGCTGTCGCGGCGGATCAGCGCCAGCGCCGCCAGCAGCACTGCGCCCAGCACGCCGGTGACCCCGCGCAAGGTCAGCGGCGGCAGCTCGGAGAGCAGGAATTTCGTCACTGGCCAGTTGAAGCCCCAGCCCACCGAGGTGATGGCGAGGAACATCAGGCCGGCCGGGGCGATGCGCGGTCGCAGCACCGGCCGAGTCGAATCAAGCATGTGGGTAGTCCGGCAAAATCGAGGGCAGCTTGGCGCGGATTCGCCCCTCCCACCACCACCCCGGCGGGCATGCCTGCCCTCACCTTCCGTAGCCCTACGTGAGTCCCGGTGTGGCAAGCCCGCGATCTAAAAATATACCTGCCCTGTGAACAGCGGGGTGAAGCCTCAGCGGCACCCCAAGATGGAAATTTTTTCGGTTGGGAATCCCTGAGGACTCACTGATACTTGGCTCAACAACAGGCGCGGGCCTGCCCCCTGTTATCCCCCACAATCCACCATATTTAGTATTTGATTCAGGAACTCGCACTAGTTCTTGACGGGCGTAACGGAGAGTCCTAGTTTTCGATCCGTTCGGCGCGAGTGTGTTTGCGTCCCGCCGGCACTCCCCCAAAGGGTCTGCAAAACAGCACTCCGCCAAGCCAGACAAAGGCAGCGGGATACGGGCTTGTCTGCCCGGCGAGCGGACTTTTCGGGCGCCTGAACGGGCTGGAAACAGGCTCGGATGGCAATGGTTGAAGACGTGACGTTGTGGGGCGTTGAACGCATGTCGGGCTCATCCCTTTGGGGCGGATGGGTCTGGACGTGCCGGCGGATGATCGGTGCGCGCATCGAGCAATCGCGTCGGGAGAAAACGGGCCGGGTCTACCGGCTGAACTGCGATGCCAGGGGCCAGGCGGCCGCCAAGCACCGCGAAATGAAATGATGACCCGGCACGCCTGAACGGAGGCGGTCCGGTCAAAGATAGGACGGGGCAAGACCATGCGGATTGAGCGGCGCCACACCACTTCGGGACAGTCACCTTACGCCGGCATCGAGTTCCGGCTGACCACGTCGGAGATCAGGAATCCCGACGGCTCGGTCGTGTTCAAGCTCGACAATGTCGAGGTGCCGACCGCGTGGTCGCAGGTCGCCTCCGACGTCCTGGCCCAGAAGTACTTCCGCAAGGCCGGCGTTGCCGCGCGCCTGAAGAAGGTCGAGGAAGAGTCCGTCCCCTCCTTCCTGTGGCGCTCCGTGCCCGACACCGAGGCGCTTGCCCTGCTGCCCGAGAAAGAGCGCTTCGTCAGCGAGCTCTCGGCCAAGCAGGTGTTCGACCGTCTCGCCGGCTGCTGGACCTATTGGGGCTGGAAGGGCAACTATTTCTCCTCCGACGAGGACGCCCAGACCTTCTACGACGAGCTCCGCTACATGCTGACCATGCAGATGGTCGCGCCGAACTCGCCGCAATGGTTCAACACCGGTCTGCACTGGGCCTATGGCATCGACGGCCCCGGCCAGGGCCATTATTACGTCGACCCCTTCACCGGCAAGCTGACCCGGTCGAAATCCTCCTACGAGCATCCGCAGCCGCACGCCTGCTTCATCCAGGGCGTCGGTGACGACCTCGTCAACGAGGGCGGCATCATGGACCTCTGGGTCCGCGAAGCCCGCCTGTTCAAATACGGCTCCGGCACCGGCTCCAACTTCTCGCGCCTGCGCGGCGAAGGCGAACGCCTCTCCGGCGGCGGCCGCTCGTCCGGCCTGATGAGCTTCCTCAAGATCGGCGACCGCGCGGCGGGCGCGATCAAGTCGGGCGGCACCACGCGCCGCGCCGCCAAGATGGTCGTCGTCGACGTCGATCATCCCGACATCGAGACCTATATCGACTGGAAGGTGAAGGAGGAGCAGAAGGTCGCCGCTCTCGTCACCGGATCCAAGATCAACCAGAAGCACCTCAAGGCCGTGCTGAAGGCCTGCGTCAATTGCGAGGGTTCGGGCGACGATTGCTTCGATCCCGAGAAGAACCCGGCGCTGCGCCGCGAGATCAAGCTCGCGCGCCGCAGCCTCGTGCCTGACAATTACATCAAGCGCGTCATCCAATTTGCAAAACAGGGCTACAAGGACATCCAGTTCGACGTCTATGACACCGACTGGGATTCGGAGGCCTATCTCACGGTCTCGGGCCAGAACTCCAACAACTCGGTCTCGCTGAAGGACGACTTCCTGCGCGCGGTCGAGACCGACGGCGACTGGAATCTGGTCGGACGCACCACCAAGAAGATCACCAAGACGCTGAAGGCGCGCGACCTCTGGGAGAAGATCGGCTACGCCGCCTGGGCGTCGGCCGACCCGGGCCTGCACTTCAACACCACCATGAACGACTGGCACACCTGCAAGGCGTCCGGCGACATCCGCGCCTCCAATCCGTGCTCGGAATACATGTTCCTGGACGACACGGCGTGCAACCTCGCCTCCGCCAATCTGCTGACGTTCTACGACATCCCCTCCAAGCGCTTCGACGTCGAGGGTTACGAGCATCTCTGCCGGCTCTGGACCATCGTGCTCGAAATCTCGGTGATGATGGCGCAGTTCCCGTCGAAGTCGATCGCCGAGCTCTCCTACGAGTTCCGCACGCTCGGCCTCGGCTATGCCAATATCGGCGGCCTCCTGATGACCATGGGCCTGTCTTATGACTCGAAGGAAGGCCGCGCCATCGCCGGCGCGCTGACCGCGATCATGACCGGCATCACCTACAAGACCTCGGCCGAGATGGCGTCCGAGCTCGGCACCTTCCCCGGCTACAAGAAGAACGCCGCGCACATGCTGCGGGTGATCCGCAACCACCGCCGCGCCGCCCACGGCCAGTCCAACGGCTACGAGGCGCTGAGCGTCAATCCCGTGCCGATGGACCTGGTGTCCTGCCCGCAAGGAGACCTCGTCACCCATGCGCAAGCAGCCTGGGATGCGGCGCTCGAGCTCGGCGAGAAGCACGGCTATCGCAACGCCCAGACCACGGTGATCGCGCCGACCGGCACGATCGGCCTCGTGATGGATTGCGATACCACCGGCATCGAGCCTGATTTTGCGCTGGTGAAGTTCAAGAAGCTCGCCGGCGGCGGCTACTTCAAGATCATCAACCGCGCGGTCCCCGCAGCGCTTCGCGCGCTCGGCTATCGCGAGAGCGAGATCGCAGAGATCGAGGCCTACGCCGTCGGCCACGGCTCGCTCTCCAACGCGCCCGGCATCAACGCCTCGACCTTGAAGGCCAAGGGCTTCACCGACGAGGCCATCGCCAAGGTCGAGAAGGCGCTGCCGACCGCCTTCGACATCAAGTTCGCCTTCAACAAATGGACCTTCGGCGAAGATTTTATCCGCGACCAGCTCGGCATCGGCGCCGAGGCGATCGCGGCCCCCGGCTTCGACCTGCTCCAGGCCGTCGGCTTCACCAAGCGCGAGATCGAGGCGGCCAACGTCCACATCTGCGGCGCGATGACGGTGGAAGGTGCCCCGCACCTCAAGGCCGAGCACTATCCGGTGTTCGACTGCGCCAACCCCTGCGGCAAGGTCGGCAAGCGCTATCTCTCGGTCGAGAGCCACATCCGCATGATGTCGGCGGCGCAGCCCTTCATCTCGGGGGCGATCTCCAAGACCATCAACATGCCGAACGACGCAACTGTAGAGGACTGCAAGTCCGCCTACATGCTGTCGTGGAAACTCGCATTGAAAGCCAACGCGCTCTACCGCGACGGCTCCAAGCTCAGCCAGCCGCTCAACTCGCAGCTCATCGCAGACGATGAGGACGAGGACGATGCGGTCGATCATCTCTACGACAAGCCGATGGCGGCGCGCACCGCCCAGGTCTCGGAAAAGATCGTCGAGAAGCTGGTCGAGCGCATCATCGTGATGCGCGAGCGCGAGAAGATGCCGGATCGCCGCAAGGGCTACACCCAGAAGGCGGTCGTCGGCGGCCACAAGGTCTATTTGCGCACCGGCGAGTATGACGACGGCCGCATCGGCGAGATCTTCATCGACATGCACAAGGAAGGCGCGGCACTGCGCTCCTTCATCAACAACTTCGCCATCGCGGTGTCGCTGGGTCTCCAGTACGGCGTGCCGCTCGACGAATATGTCGACGCCTTCACCTTCACCCGCTTCGAGCCGGCGGGCCCCGTGCAGGGCAACGACAGCATCAAGTACGCGACCTCGATCCTCGACTACGTCTTCCGCGAGCTGGCGGTGAGCTATCTCAGCCGCTTCGACCTCGCCCATGTCGATCCAAGCGAGACCGGGTTCGACGTGCTCGGCAAGGGCGTCGAGGAAGGCAAGGAGCCGGATGACCACGGCCAGCGCGCCTCCAAGCTGGTGTCGCGCGGCCTCACCCGCTCCCGCACCGACAACCTCGTGGTGATGCGCGGCGGCTCGACCGCGGTCGCCCAAGGCAACGACAGCGCGCCGGCCGGCGGCTCCAAGGTCACCTCGCTCGCCTCCCACGGCGCAGGCCGTGCCGGCGACGTCCTGGAAGGCGCGGTCGCGCTGAAGCAGGAAGTGGCCCACGACCTCTCGCCCACCGAGAAGCTGGAGGCCCTGCAATGGAGCAAGGCCGGCAGCGCGCAAGTCGCGGTCCCCAGCAAGGCCGAGCGCCGCGCGGAAGCGAAGGCCAAGGGCTACGAAGGCGAGATGTGCAGCGAGTGCGGCAACTTCACGCTGGTGCGGAATGGCACCTGCATGAAGTGCGATACTTGTGGAAGCACGACGGGATGTTCGTGAGAGTTAGCTTACGGCAACGTATCGCGTCAGCACCATAACACACTCCGGCGGTCGCTTTGACCGCCGGAAGCGCTTGAGGAACGAACCATGAATCAACACTCTAGTGCTACTGCACTCACAGTCCAGCCGATCTCTGCCATCTAAGGCAGCCCCCATGTCAGCTCATAGTAGACCATGCACATTTCGTCAGTGACTATCGAAGCTTTCAAGCGGGTCAAGCAAGTTGAACTAAGCTTGGCTGATGTCACTATTCTGATTGGAGGAAACAACTCCGGCAAATCATCTGTTTTGCAGGGGATCCACTTTGCCGTGACAACGTTGCAATCGGCACGATCGGCAAGTCTTTCTCCGAATAAGCCCATAAACACGCTCGGCTTCGAACAGCTAATCTTCAAGCCCGCCAGCGACCCGATGAAGCTGCATCATGCCGCGGACATGAATACCGCTAAGGGCCCCGTATTCACGTTTAACTACGCAACCGATGCTGCGCCCGACGATCCTAAGCAATTTCGTTTTATGATGCGTCGAGGCAAGAATGCGAACTTAAGCCTCACATTTCAGCACAACAATCATTTCTACGGCCTCGCGTCCGATAGAAGCCGTCCCCTCTCAGTATTCGTCCCAGGACTAGCAGGTGTAGCTCTCCGAGAGGAGCGTCGCACTGACGCAATCGTTGCGACCGGTCTCGCGCAAGGTGACGCGAACTTGTACCTGCGCAACATTCTATTACGGCTGCTTAGTGATCCTCCGCGGCTGAAACAGTTTCATTCTATAATTGGTGAACTCTTCGAAGGCCTGAAAATACAATCCAACTACGACGAGCGTCTGCATCAGCACATAGAGATACTTGTGAAGGTGGGAGACCAACTTTCACCCCTTGAGCTCGTTGGAACTGGCACACTTCAAGCATTGCAACTCGTCGCATAGAGCGGAGCGAAAGCCATCATTCGGCGATCGATGTTGATGGGTTTCGCTCCGCTCTACCCATCCTACGAGCTTCGTCCGACTTGAAGTGCGGGATGAAATTTCCCATGAGGAGCTCCGATCAAAAAGCTTCTTTTGGTTGATCTTTTTGCTGTATCACGCTCCGCGCGAGTAACCCTAATCGCTTACAAAAATGCTCGCGCACAAGGCCTGGTCCCGCGCGTGAGTGCCAGGACGCCGCAAGCCAGCACCCCGCCGCCGAAATTACCTTTGCGGTCGAGCCCTTCCCTCCTAAACTCCGACCACCGCCGGCATCGGTTCCGACGGCCCGGTAGAAGCGGAGTGAAGTTATGCCCAAACCGGAAAGCTTCCCGATCGAGAAGATCTTCGTTCCCACGAAGCAGAAGAAAGCCATCAAGCCCGAGATCGTCGGGGAGATCGCTGAAAGTATGCTGGACATCGGGCAGCAGGAACCAATTTCCGTTCGGATCGACGGAGACCGCCTCGTTCTGGTCGAGGGACTGCATCGGCTCGAAGCCTGCAAGGCGCTGGGCGAGACAACCATTATCGGTGTCATCGTCCCGGCGGAGGTCGCTCAACACAGGCCGCTGCTGTCCGAAGGACCCGCAGTCGAGGCCGAGCGCATCAAGATGGCGCGATTGAAACAGCTGCGCCTCGAGAAGGAAGCCGCGGAGGCATCGACGGCTGCCTTGAAGAGCGTCAACGCAACGGAAGCGCCGCGCAGCCGTCCGGCGAAAGGCGCCCGCGGCAATCCGAAGGCATCACCGGGCCGGACCGTGGGATCGACACCGAAAACATTGTCGGACTGGATCACGCAGCAAAAGGGCCACGGCGGCCGCTATTGATGGCCGGCGATGACGGTGCAGTGCACTTGACTGTCGATGTAGATTCAATGCACGTCGCCGTAACGCGTTATGGTCAGGCCGACACGACCGCAAACGCCCGCGCCCTCCTCGGCCGCTACTTCGTATTGGCCTCGACGGCCTCCAGCAGCGGCATCTCGCGATGCGACTCGCAGAAGCGCGAGAGCTTGTTGCCGTTCTTGTTCAGCGCTTGCGTGTCCACAACGGGATTGTTGCGGCGGCCGGCGTAGAACCCGGCGAGCCAGACGTTCACGGTCTGCATGTGGGTAATGCGCTGGGTGATGTACTGGTCGCAGCTGATCTTGGAAACGTCGACCAGCACCTGGGCCTTGGCCGGCACGGCCAGCAGCAGGGCCGCGAAGGCACCAAGGATGATCGCTCTTGTCTGAACCATATTTTCCTTCCGATGAATGTCTGCACGGTGGCGACGGTCGGGGGCTGCCTGCTTGATCCAGATCAAGGGCGCCCGTTGCATACCCGGCGACCGCCCCACCCCGAGGCCTCGCCATAATTTCTCCTTCGCACGCGCGTTGTGTTGGATCGTGGCGAGCCTTATCGTTCCGATCGGACTGCCGCACTCCCATTGACGCCCGACTGGATCGAGAGCGCATCGGTGCCCGAGACGAACGACCCCAAACCTGACGACCACAAGCCAGACGCGCCCAAGCCTGACGCCCCCAAGCCGGACGCAGAGCGCGCCGATGGCGGGCTGGCGCGGGCTTACGACCGGATCAAGAGCGCGGAGCAAGACCTTGCGCGGCTGGACCGGCTGGTTTCCGGAATGGAACGCGGCAACGAAGGCCCGCGGGTCTCGCGAGCAAGCGCCGGGGCGGAGGCTGTCGAGACTCCCAAGGACAAGGCTCCCGAGGCCAAGACTTCCAAGAGCACGGCGCTGGCGCCGGCTAGCACGGTTCGCAACCAAGGCCTGAAGGGAAATCGGCCCATGCTGCGCGCTCTGGTCGGTCTCGTGCTGGCGATCGGGATTCTCGGTGCCGCCTTCGCTTCGCAATATCGCGACGAGGCCAGGTCCATGAGCAGGTCGATCATGGCGCGATGGGCTCCGCCGGCGGCGAGCGAGCCTCCGCAAGCGTCCACGGTTGAAAGTCCGGCGCAGCCGCCGGCCGTGCAGCTCGCTGCCGCGGATGAGCCCGGCACGGTGCCCACGCCGCCGGTCGGCAAGGACACCGAGAGCAATGCAGGGTTTGACGCTTCAAGAGCCGACGCTTCAAGGCCTGACGCTTCAAAAACCGGCGCCACGGCGCCTGACCCCTCGTCGTCCGATCTCGCGCAATCGCTCAAGACCATCACCAGCGAGCTTGCGAGCATGAACGGAAAGCTCGAGCAACTGAAAAGCCGCAACGAGCAGACGCTGCGCGAGCAGGCCGAGACCATTCAACAGCTCAAGGCGGCGCAGGAGAAGGATGCGGCGGCCAATGCGCGCCTCGCCGCACAGGTCCAGGCGCTGCAAAAGGAGCTGACGACGTCATCCGCATCTTCATCCGCACCTGCATCCGCGAAACCCGCCGCGCGAAGCGTGATGAACAACGATGCGGCTACGCCTGCACGGCCGCACGCGCAGGCGGCCGCACCTCGGCGACCCCGGCCGTCGCGCGGGCCCTGGATGCCCCCGCCCTATATGGTCGATCCCTACTACGGCGATCCGGATTGGTGAGCCCGCGAGGCGGATGAGCCGACGGCGCGAAGCGAAGCGACACCCCTCAACCGCGGCTAGTCGCTCCTCAGGCTCAGGATGTAGCTCGCCAGCGCATCGGCCTGATCGGACGTCACGATCAGATTCGGCATGTTCTGGTGACTGGTCTTCAGGAACACTTTCAGCGAGAGCGCAGTGGTGCCCTTGCGATTTGCGATGGCTTCGAATCCCGGGGCCGTATCGAACAGTCCGGCCATGCCGGGCTCGACGGCGTGACACGTCTGGCACCACGCTTGCGCAAGACGATGCCCCTCCGATGCCGTGCGCGCGGCCGGCCTGGGTGCCCCGCCGGCGCTGTGGACGATCATGACAAGAAACAGCCCCGACAGCGCGATCAGGATCCCCAGGCCGAAATAATTGCGAATGCTCCGCGACATAGCCATACCTCGCGCTTGCTTGGCAGCTTGCGAGCGTAGGCCCGGCGCGAGGACGCAGAATTGATCCCGATCAAGAACTGCCCTTGCGAACCCCATCGTACGATGACGGCGAGTGATGGGTTTCGCTTCCGCTTGACCCATTCTACGGGAGTCAGACCATCGCTTCCGTATCTGCCACTGGACGTTTCCCGTCCTCTGAATCTCCGGAGCGAGCAGTCCTGCTTCCCGCCGCAAAGATGTCGTGCACCAGCCCGAGTTTCCCCAGCCCCAGAATGATCAGGCCGTTGATGTCGATCTCGTACCAGGCGTGCGAAATGTAGGCGTCGCGCGGAAACCGGTGATGGTTGTTGTGCAGGCCTTCACCGAAAGTGAGGATCGTGGTCACGAACTCGTTGGTGGTGCCGTCGTCGAGATCGAAGCGGCGGTAGCCGTAGCGGCCGTCGCTGTGGCAGACCGAGTTGACCAGCGACGTCGCCATGGTCATGAGGTAGCTGCGGAACAGGCCGGAGAACAGGATACAGCCGGTCATCGTGTGCACGCCGCCAAAGGCGTAGCCGATCGCGCCCGGAATGATCACCGCCGAGAGCGCGTACCAGTACCAGCGCGTCCTGGTGAAGAACATGGCGATCGGATCGGCCAGGATGTCCTTGGCGTAGTATCCGGCATCGGTGGTGGCCTGGTCCCACACCCAGCCGCCTTGCGCATGCATCATCCCCTTGGCGAAGGTGACATAGGGGTTGCCGTCGCCGTCATAATAAGGGCTGTGGACGTCGCCGGGCTTGTCGGAGTGAAGATGATGCCGGCGATGATTGCTCACCCATTTCAGGATCGAGCCCTGCACCGCCATGGTGGCGATGGCGGCGAACAGCGTCCGCATCACCGGACCGCAGCGGAAGCTGCGGTGCACGAAATAGCGATGCATGAAGCCGATCCCGACCGTGGACAACGCGAACGTGCCGGCGAAGACCGAAACCTCCACCCAGCCGATGCCTTGCCAGAAGGCCCAGACCAGCGCCGCGATCGAACCGCCGATCATGATGACGAACGAGATGTAGGAATCGCGAAACTTGGCCTCGACCACCGGCCCTTCGACCAGCACGCCCGGCGGCATTTTCCGCTCCGCAGCTTCCGCCGACACCACGCTTTCGATCACGGTCATTCCAGCCGATCCATTCACACAAAATTAACCCTGTTGCGGCGCACAGTACAACCTCGGGTTATTTCCATCAAGGATTGGAGCTGCCGTGGGAGTACGGAGCGGCGACTTGAAAGACGCGACCGGAGGAAAAAGAAGCCGGGATTTCAAGGCCTGGTGACAGCGTTAACCAGGTACAAAGCCTCCGCGATGCACTCCCACAAGACCGATGCCAGGACGAAGCAAGCCCCTCCTCTCTCGCCTTCGCAAGCTCCGGCGTAGCGCGCGATGGATGCGAAAGACTTTCGCGCGCGCACCGCGGATGGTTCGGATCGCGGGCGGCATGGCGATGCTGCTTGCGGTCGTCGTGCTCGTGAATATCGCCTATCAAACCATGCGCAAGCCGACCGAGCTGTTCGTCCTTGTCGGCCACGCGCTCGACAAGGAGCCATCGGAGACCTGGCGGCAATACGGGCCGCTGTTCCGCAAGCATGCCACCGCGACGATCACGCCCGAATTGCTGGCCGCGCTGGCGCAGGTCGAGACATCGGGCAATCCGCTCGCGCGCACCTACTGGCGCTGGCGATGGAGTTTCAATCCGCTCGCGATCTACCGGCCCGCCTCCAGCGCCGTCGGCCTGTTCCAGATGCTGGACGGGGCCTACGCCGACGCCGCCCGGTTCTGCGTTCGCGGCAATGCGGTCACGGAAGCCGGCTGCGGTTCGACCTTCCTCTATGTTCGCGCAATCCCGAGCCACGCCATCGAGCTGGCATCGGTGTATCTCGACCGCAATGTCGCTGATGTTCTCGCCCGCGCGGGCGATGTGAAGGCGAGTGCGCGCGAGAGGCAGGATCTCGCCGCCTTCATCCATCTCTGCGGCGCTGGCCCCGCCACGGCCTACGCGCGCCGCAAGTTCCAGATGATCGCCGACGAGCGCTGCGGCGATCACCTCGTCGCGAGCTACGTCGCCAGGGTCAACGCGATGAAGCGGCAGTTTGTGCGGCTTGCTGCGGATGACGGCGGTTAGCAAAGGAGCGTAGCCCGGATGAGCGAAGCGACATCCGGGAATGCTGCGGTAACGTCCCGGATATCGCTTCGCTCATCCGGGCTACAGGCGCCAATCAATTCCGCGTCCGTCGGTGGCCTTCACCACCAGTACGGCCAGCGCCAGCCCTCGTAGCGGACATACGACGACACCAGGGGCGGGCCGTAGGGATCGACCCGGTCGTCTTCCGGGCGATAACGATAGCGCGGAACGATATTGTAATCCCACGGCGTCGGCCTGAGCACCGGGACATCCACCCTCAACCGTTGTTCATCCACCACGCGGGCCTTCCGCGCCCGGGCTTCGGCATCCGATATCCCGAGATTACACAGCACCAAGGCGGTTCCGAGCGCACACGCGACAGTCATGATCTTCATGCGTTTGTCTCCTTGCCGCCAGAGTGCAAAAGGACGCCAGGCAAGGCAAGCGAATTTGCGATCAAGCATTGCCGGAACGACCGATGCTGGCCGCCCCGCCTCCATCAGCTTCATCCGCTGCTTGTCCCACCGGCTCTGCTCCGCTTCCGCGCGCTCTCCAGCGCAGCGTGCTGCGCTTTGATCGCCTCCGCTCTCGCCTGGATTGCAAACAGCGATCCAACACGCTAAACGTCTGCGATTGAAGCAAATCGATTCCGGCCTCCGGGGGATATATGTGCAAGCTGATGGCATCTTTGGTCGTGGCGTTTTTGTCCCTGGGTATCTCGATGGCCAAGGCTGCCCCCGTTTACGAGTGTGGCGGCAACGCTGCCTGCCAGGCTAAGCGCGAGCGCATGTCCCAGGACGCTTACGATCGCAACATCGGCCGGTGCCTGACCGCAGCGGGCGCCACGCGCGAGCAATGGCGCGCCCATGCCGTGCCGCGCGCGCAGGCGGACAAGGTCCGCGCCTGCCTCGAAGCACGCGGCTAAGCCCTACTCCCGCGCGCGACGCACAGCCTCCGCCAGCTTCATCCGCTGCTTGTCCCAACGCGTCGCCTCCGCCTCGGCGCGTTTGTCGAGTGCGGCTCGCTCAGCTTCAATCGCCTCCGCCCGCGATTCGTGCTGCCGCCTCGCCTCGTCCAGCGCCGCCTGCGCGCTCGCGACCGCTTTCTCGCGGCGCGCGCGCTCCTTGGCGCGGGCGGCCTCTTCCTTGCGGCGCTCGGCTTCCCGCCGCCGCTCTTCCTTCTCGAAAGCCGCGGCAGCCTTGCGCGCCTGTTGAGCGTCGATCTTGCTGGATGGTTGCTTTGCAGCCTTTGAAGGACGCTTCTTCGGCTTGGACTTGGCTTTGGACTTGGACTTGGTTCTAGACTTTTTTGGCTTGGCCTCGTCGTCAGCGAGATCGGTCGGCAACTCGGAATGCTCGGTGAACGCCCCGTCCGATCCGACCGGACGCCGGAGCACCACGCCCGGCTTCTCCATCGTCGCCGCGACGATGTCGGGATCGTCGGTCTCCTTCGCGGCGCCCTGATGAAACAGATTGGACCTGGCGCCCCAGGCATCCAGCGCCGCCTTCATCGAGGGCGCGGCGATCGCCTGGTCGTAGAATCCGAGCGAGGTCTGGTAGGTCTTCAGTTTTCTTTTTGGTTTTGCTTTCTTTGGCATGTCGCTCCGCAGCTGGCGAGCCACCAGCTTCCAGCGGCGCCATCTTGCCATACTGCCCCTGTTTTGCCCGACGAGTCAAATTCGATTCGGTATCGCCGAAGTCGAGGCGAGGCCGTAGCCCGGACGGTGCCCGCGGCGCGATTCCCGGATTGCGCTGCGCTCCATCCGGGCTACGGCCAATACCAACTCTTTTTCGGATTTCCAACACACTGAAATCCCTCGAGATTTCTACTGTGCATGGGGTTGTTTTCGACGTTTTTATTTTGACGGGGTGCTGACTACGCCGCGTCGACATCCTCGGGCGCCGGCCTCGCGACGAGCCCGTCGAGGCCGACCATCAGCAGATCGGCGATGTGCATCAGCTGATACAGCGGAATGTCCGCCAGGCCCTCCTCGGCCAGCGAGACGAAGGCAGGCGTGGCGCCGATGAGCTCGGCGAGCTGGCTTTGCGTGTAGCCGCGTTTTTCGCGCGCAGCCCTGAGGCGCTCGCCTATCCCCAGCCGGTGTCGGGACTGCTCGTCCGCGGTCATCATCACGGCCTGCTCGTCCGCGCTCGCATAGCCGTCCACGAACGCGCTGCCGATCAGCCTGCCCTTGCGCCAGGCAACCCGGCAGTCCTTGCGCAGTCCGCTGCTGAAGACCAGCGTGAACTGCTCGGCGACCCAGAGCGAGGCGTTGAGGCCGAGGCGCGCGCCGGTGCCGGAGACATCGCGGATCGTGCAGGGCGCGCTGATGATCTTGCCGGTGCCGTTGTCGAACTCGACAATGCCGGTGCGCAGCGTGTGATGCCTGACTGCGGCGCGATGCTCGCTCATGACCAGAACACTCCCTTCCGCCGCGACGTCGAACCGACGCAGCTACAAATTCCGGACCTCGATACCGCAGAGTTTTTCCTGAACTCCTAAGTTTCCAAGGGTTCCGCCATGACTGAAAGCCATGGTAAAGGATTTGCTCCCAATCCATCTTTTTCCGGCGGAAAGCGTGCGGCGCGCCCGTGACGGGCGACGAGGCGAATAATGACCGACGCGATGAAATGTCCGACCTGCAACTCCGAGCACGCTTATCAGGATCGCGGCCTCTGGGTCTGCCCGGAATGCGGCCACGAATGGAGCGGCACGGCGGAGGCCGCCGCGGACGCCGCGCAAGAGGCCGGCGTGCGCGATGCCAACGGCAATGCGCTCACCGACGGCGACAGCGTCATCGTGATGAAGGATCTCAAGGTCAAGGGCTCCTCCTCCGTCGTCAAGGGCGGCACCAAGGTCCGCAACATCCGCCTGCAGGACGCGACCGACGGCCACAACATCGCCTGCAAGATCGACGGCATCGGCGCGATGAATTTGAAATCGGAGTTCGTGAGGAAGGCGTAAGCGCCGCGAACGCCAGGCGACCGCCAACGACGCATCGGGACGAAGAAGCGATGCGTCGGCCTGAACTTTTCGCGAGTTCGGCCGTTCTCTCTGTCAACAGAGGATGGCGGAAATGGTTTTCGATTTGCGGATCATCGCGATCTCGGCGAGTCTCGTTTTGGCTTCGATCGCGGTTGCCGCGGCCAGCGATCTGCGCGACCAGCCGTCCTCGGCCGCCGCCGGAACGAGCGGGCCTGCGGGCGATGCGCGACCCATTCGCGTCGTTCTGCCCGCGCCATGGGAGCCCGCGACGCCGTCGTCAGGTTCAGCGGCCGCTACGCGAAAATAACCCGCCCTACGATCCCGCCAGCCGCACGTCCTGTTCAAAAGTGGACATACGCTGCTGCGCCGGGCCGGTACCGATCACTCAGCATCCGCACGACAATTTTGGGAGGCCGCTCTGCGAGAACCGCCAACAAGCGACGCGACCGGGCCGAACCCCACCGATGACATGTTCGACAATCTGAGCGATCAGGCCGTCTTGCGATTGTACGAAAACATCCGGCATCAGGTTGCCGCCGACAAGGCGCTCGGCGGCAGGTATCGGCTGCTCGGAAAATCCGCCAGCGAGCGCGCCGAGCGGCTCGGGCGGGAGCTGACCTGCCGGGGCGTCAAGTTCACCACCATCGAATGGTAAGCGCCGTTCGCAGGCTTGCGATCTATCGCTGCCGCTGCGCCAGATAGAATCCGCACAGCACCGTCACCAATCCCGCCGTCTGCAATAGTGTCGGCGGCTCGCCGAGCAGGAGCCAGCCGGTGAGCACCGTCAGCGCCGGCACGCAGGCAGGGACGACGGCGGCGCGGGCGACGCCGAGGCGCTGCACCGAGACTGCGAACAGATAAAGCGCAGCCGGGCCCGCAAGCACGCCCTGCGCCAGCGCCTGGATGGCGTTCTCACCGATACCGATCGCCGCGATCCGCGCGAGTCCGCCGGTCATGAGGTAGATCGGCAGCAGCAGCAGCGACAGCACGTTGATGACGAGCGCAGCCGACACGGCCGAGACACGCCAGTGGCGCAGCAGCGCGCCGAAACCTGCGAACATCAATCCGGTCAGCACGAAGGTCAGATCGCCGAGCACGCCGTCGACGCCGATATGGCCGATTGATTCCGCGCCGATCACGCCGAGTCCGCCGACGATGACGACAGCGCCGGCGATGCGCGACGCGGAGACGTGCTCCTTCAGGAACAAGGCCGCGAGCAGCAGGCCGCCGAGCGTCGCGCAGGAGGGCTGGATCACGCTGCCATGGCCGAGCGGCACGAACAGAAAACCAGTGTAGGAGATCAGCGACATCACGGGGCCGCCGAGCACCATCAGCGCAAGGCCCCTGCCCCAGCCGATGCCGCAGAGATCGGAGATGCCGCCGCGTATCACCAGCGGCAGGAACGCGATGCCGGACCAGACATAGCGATGCACGAGCAGATCGACCGGCGTGAAGCCGACCTTGAGCCCGTGCCGCGTGCCGGCAAAGCCGAGCGCCCAGAACACCGCCGCGGCGAGGCCGCAGAGCACGCCGACAAGCGCCGGCGCCGCATCGTTCTTTTGAGTGAGAGCGTCGGCGCCGCTCGTCCGCTGATCCATCAGCAAGGCTTATGTCAGCCAGCGACGAGGCTCAACCCATGCCGTTGCAGATCTGGCTAGAAAAATCCGGGGCTGAGATCGAGCCCATATGTCAGGCTCAGAACGAACACGAACAGCGCGGCGGCTGCGAACAAGGCGAGATGCCTAAGAATGAACGCGCGCGGCGAGACGCTTGCAACAACGGCTTTCTGTGCAATGGGCATGACTACTCCATTATGAAAATGATTCTTGGCTGCTCAATAAGCAGCGACCGCATCAAGCGCCGCGATCTGCAAAGCAACTATTAAAGAGATCACACTCGCTTTGAACGGCCGTACACAAGTGACACGTGATCATGACTCGCCGCGCAAAAAAAAGACCGCGCTCCCGAAGGGAACGCGGTCCAGGCAGGCTCGGAAAAAGAACCTGCGTTGGCTTGATGTTGGCTTGTGGGCCCCAGATCAGCGGGCGCTACCCGTTGTCACATCAGCGGTCTTCACCTTGCGCGGCGACAGAACGCGAGCTTGGTGAACCGAAGCAACGTTGGTGGGCGCCGAGGCCTGCTGCTCGACATGCGCGGCACCGAGCACGCGCACCTGCATCGGGGAAACCGGAAAGCCGTTGGCCTCATAAGTCGGCAGCTCAGCGGCGAAAGCCGCGGTGCTGCCCGCGATCGTCAGGATGGCGGCGGCGATCGACAGAGTCTTCTTGTTCACGGGTGATGCTCCTTCAGTGGAAGATTCGGAGCACATTTAAGCGCGTTTTGCTGCATTGCGACATCCGTTGTTGCAACGCAACAACGCGCCGGGTGCATGGCAATATGTTTAATGCGCGTGGGCGGGGACTCAGCCGCCGAGCACATGGCCCCAGCCGTCGAAAACGTAGTCCTTCCAGATCACGGTTCCGTCATCGCCCGTCCGGCTGGCCCGCCTGAAATCGTCGGCCTGCTCAGCGGTCCAGGTGATGATCGTATCGGAGAGCTGGTCGTGCAGGATGGCGGGCTCGCTGGGATCGAAGGCGTCCATCGGACGAAGCGAGGAGTGCGTCATGGGCGCCTAACGCGCCGACCGTGACAAGGTTGCGCAACGTGTGGGTGAAACACCCTTACGGCGACCCGTGCCAGAATATTCGTCCTTATCGAATTTTGCACACCGCCCGCGCGCAAGCGCCGGTGGAACCGTGATGGAACCCGCGTTGCCCCCGCGCAACACCTGGTCGAAAAGCCCGCTTTTGCCGAATTGCGCCATTGCGCCGCCACACCGTCCTCCGAACAATCGACGCGCGGCGTGCCTTTTCGTGCAAGACTGTTTGGCCAAGACTGTCTGGTCAGACTATTCGGAGAAGACGAGGTTCAACAGAACCGTTTGGAGGCAGGGATCATGAATGATCGGCGGTCTCTTCTGGTGGCGGTCTCCTGCCCCTCGGCGGTTCTCGCCGGCTGGCTGGCGCTTTCTTTGTCCGCGTATGCTCCTGCCCTCATCGAGAACAGCGGCGCCAATGCTTCTGCCGTCTCGCGCGCTAAGGATCTTGGCCGGCTCGACCTCGCCGACATCCCGCACGCTGCGGCCATCGAGGACGGCGTCGCCCTGACCGCCGATATCGCGGCCGCCGTCGCTGCGACACCCTCGATCGTAACCACCGAAGTGGCAGCGCCCGAGGCCCCAGCTCTGGCCATCAAGCTCGCCTCGGCCGACCCAGTGCTGATCTTGCCGACCGAGGCGCCGCTCGCGCCGCAGATTTCGCCTGACCCAGCACCAGTCGCCAGCGAGGTTGCTCCGGCTCCGGCGCCGGAGCCCGTGATCAAGCTCGCATCCGCCGATCCCACTGAGATCGTGACGACGGACGCGCTGTCGCCCGCGACGATCGCGACCGGCCCCGCGCCTGCCGCGAGCAAGGCTTCGCCGTCTGCGGATACGACCGCGGTACTCGACGAATGCTACGTCATGGAAGCCTGCATCGACCGCTATCTCTGGGCGCTCTACCAGCGCACGCCCAAGGAAGACTCGGTCAAGGTCGAGGATCGCCGCGCCGTCACCGTCAAGCGCAAGGGCAAGATGGTAACCGTGATGCGCAGCTTCACGAAACTGGTCGACGAGGACTTTGGCTGGAAGGATCCGAAGGCGGCCGACCGCGCCGGCATGTCGATGATGGACTACGTCATCGGCGGCATGGACAAGAGTTTCAAGAAAAAGCTGTTTCGTACGTTGCTCGCGGCTGAGGCTGCCGGGCTTTCGCCGGGCATCACCAGCGCGTTCCGCGACGACTATCGCCAGTCGATCGCGAGCGGCCTGAAGGCCGCCTCCGACCGCTCCTATCATGGCGGCAGCACGCGAGGCGGATACGGCCACGGCATGGCGGCCGACATCGTCAGCACCAAGGGCGACAACCGCGCGCAACGCTGGGTCTCGACCGAGGTGCTGTGGAAGTGGGTCGATGCCAATGGCAAGGCGCTCGGCATCGGCCGGCCCTATCTCGGCCGCGATCCCCCGCATGTCGGTCCGGTCGACGGTACGGAATACGTCTCGCGCCGCGGCACGTCGGACCGCAAGGAAGCCAACGTCAAGCCGAGGAAAGCGCGCGCCGTGGCAAGCGCAAAGCCGCCAAAGGCGAAGGCACAGGCGACGCGCGAGCAGAAGATCCCCGCGAAGCCGCAGAAATCAGCGCAATCGGCCGCGAAGCGCGCGACCTGAGTATGACGGCTTACCGTCCCGGCATCGGCAGCGGCACGAGCCGCATCTCCGCGGTGCCTGCCTCCTGCGTCCGCACCAGCACCGCGAAGATGGTTTCGACCGCGAGCCGCACCGCCGCCTCGGTCGCTGTGCCCTTGGCCAGATGCGCCGCGATCAGGCCGCTGAGGAGATCGCCGGTGCCTGAGGGGCGGATCGGCAGGCGCAGCGTCGCAAAGCGCGACAACTGACCGTCGGCGCACAGAATCGTTTCCACCTGCCCTTCCGCCGTATCAGTGAGCGTGCAACCGGTGGCGACCACGTCGATGCGGCCGGTCCCGGCCAGCGCCGCGCACGCCGCGCGCAGGCCCTGCGCATCCGCGATGTCGAGGCCTGCGAGCAGCCCGAGTTCGAACTGGTTCGGCGTGGTCAGATTGGCGACCGGCAGCAGCCGGTGCCGGACCACGTCCAGGATGCCGTCGGCGACGTAGACCCGGCCGTCATCGCCGATCACGGGGTCGCAGAGATAGACCAGCTTCGAATTGCGGGTCAGCGCCCGCTCGACGAAATCGGCGACGACAGCGGCATTGCCGGACGAACCGAGATAGCCGGTGACGAGGATCGCGGCCTCGTCGACGAGATCGCGCTCCTCGACGCCTCTGAGCAAATCTGAAACAAGCTCTGTCTCCAGCACCCGCCCGCGCAGGCTCGGATAACGCGGATGGTTCGACAGCAGCGTTGTCGGCACCGCCGCGACATTCACCCCTTCCGCCTGGATGGCATAGGCGGCGGCGCTGTTGCCGACGTGACCGTGGACCACCTGGCTTTGAATGGAGATGACGAGCATGAAAGAGGTCCGTAGGGTCAAATGCCGGAGCGCGCAAGAGTAGCCCGGATCACGAACCGTGGTACCCAAGCCCCGGCCGCAGCACTTGCATCTTCCGCGCCAGCCGCCGATGCCCGCTCTCCTCCGACCGTGCCAGCCGGCCGGCGACCGCGACGTGGTCCGCATCGCTCTTCTGCTGGTTGAGCTTTGTCTGCCCCTCGACGGTATCCACTACGAGATCGATGACGCGAATGGCGGCCAACATGGTCTCGCGCTTGTCTGGCTCCATCTGCGCCAGGTCCCATGGCGTCTTCGGCAGCCGCGCTTCGGCGACCGCGAGTAGCGCATCGCCGTGCCCGCGGTTCTCCTCGAGCCCGCGCCGATGCGCCACGCCCGAGAGGTGCACGGCCTCGTAGAGCCAGGTCGAGACGTTGTCGCGCGAAGAATACCAGTCGTTGGAAATGTAGGCGTCGTCGCCGGCAACGATCAGCAGGAAGCGCCGCGTGCCGTCCGCGAGCGGAACGAGCGGATTCCCGGCGGTGAAATGGATTTGCACGATCGTGCGCCCGTCGCGCTGCTCCAGCACGAAGGGCACATGCGAGGCGCGCGGACCGCGCTCATCCGCCGCGACGATCATACCGAAGCCGCGCTGACTTGCGAATTCCAGCGCTTGCTGCTCCTCGATGCGGAATTGGGGGCGGAGGACATGCATGGCGGGGCGCTCGTCGACTGGCTGGAGGACAGATCGAGGCTAACTCATGATCCGGTCAAGTCAGAAGCGATATTGGCCCGCAAACGCGGATGTCGGGAATGATCTCGCCGCCGCGCCAGCTCATCGATATAGGCGCAGAACATGTCGGCCATTGCGTCGGCATGATGCGCGATCTCCGCCTCGTTGCGCGGTGTCTCCGAGAACTGCTTGCCAACCTCGCTCAGCGTCGTCTTGATCAGCTCGCCGGCAAGCTCCCGCGTCGCATCCGGCGCGTTGGGCAGGGCCTCCCGCATGAAGGCCGCGACGATGCCGTTACCGGCGGCCCGCGCGTCGTGTGCTTCGGGCGCATCGCGATAGAGCGGCGCGGCGTCGCTGAGCGCCGTGCGGATCGCAGCCTCCTCGCACTCGGAACGAATGAAGGCGTGGACCAGCGCTCGCAGCCGCACCAGTGGCGGTTTCGCCCGGTCCGCCAGGATGCCGCGCAGGAGCTCGCTCGTGCGCCGCCACTCGTCGCTCTGGAGGCGGAACAGGATCGCCGCCTTGTTCGGAAAATATTGATAGAGCGACCCGACGCTCACCCCGGCCCGTTCGGCCACCCGCGCCGTCGTGAAACGCTGCGCCCCCTCCTTGGCAAGGACCTGAACAGCCGCGTGCAGAATGGCCGCCACCAGCTCGTTCGAGCGGGCCTGCTGCGGCTGTTTTCGTGAGGAAACTGAACGGCTTCGGCGATCGGCCATGGCGCCCTCGGAAAATGCGAATAGCGAATGCGACGAATTAGTCGTATTTCAATTCTCACGCAAGCACGCGCCTCGCGACGACATCTGGAGACTACACATGACCACCCCTACCATCATATCACTTGCACCACTGCTCGATCGTCTGTTCGACCAGGACGAAGCGGCGCGCGGCGCGATGCGAGCCGCGTTCGCCGATGTGACCGACGCCGAACGCGCACGGATGATGCGGAGCAAGACCGCTTACCGCGACCTCTACGGGCGGCTGAAGGACGCACCGCTCGCAGTCTCCCGCGAGACCGGTCACCTGCTTTACATGCTCGCACGCAGCTCCCGCGCTAAAGCGATCGTCGAGTTCGGCACCTCGTTCGGCGTCTCGACCCTGCACCTTGCCGCGGGCTTGCGCGACAATGGCGGCGGCCGCCTCATCACCACCGAATTCGAACCGTCCAAGGCGGCCCGGGCGCGCGAGAACCTCGCGGCCGGCGGGCTGCTGGATCTCGTCGAAATCCGCGAAGGCGACGCGCTGAAGACGCTTCAAGTCGACCTGCCCGACACGATCGATCTCGTGCTGCTCGACGGCGCCAAGGCGCTATATCCCGATATCCTGGATCTGGTCGAAGGCCATCTCCGACCGGGCGCGATCATCGTCGCCGACAACGCGGACGACAGTCCCGACTATCTGGCGCGCATGCGCAGGCCCGGAAGCGGCTACATGTCCACGGCCTTTGCCGAGGATGTCGAACTCTCCGTGCGGATCAACTAACGCCACCGCCAATGGGCCGCCGCGCGAACCATCGCGCGGCGGTTTCGTGCTGCGCTCCGCCGTGTCGCAGGCTCGTCACTGACACGTGATAACTGGACCCGGGCAAACGTCATATTCCCCGTACCGCGCGGTATTTTTCTTTGCGCAACACGCCCGAGCCCGCGATGACTTCGGCCTTCAATGCCTACGCAGCGCTTGCCCTCGCTATCGTCCTGGAGGTCACGGCGTCTGCCTTCCTCCAGCAATCCGCGCAGTTCACGCGGCCGTGGCCGACGCTGGCGATGGTGCTGTTCTATGTCGCCTCGTTCTACGCGCTGTCGGTCGCGATCCGGGTCATCCCCCTGAGCATCGCTTATGCGATCTGGGGCGGGGTCGGCATCATCCTGACGGCAACCGTCTCCTTCGTGCTGTTTCGCCAGATGTTCGACGCTGCGGCCTTCGTCGGCATCGCGCTGATCGTGTCCGGAGTCGTGGTCATCAACCTGTTCTCGGCGGCCACGGTGCATTGATGCCGGCAAGGCCTCGGCTTGGCGACGCCCTCTCGGGCAGCCGGCTCACACCTACTGGCTTTGCGACGGCGTGGGAGCACGCCGCCTGGATCGCTTCGCGCCAGGCTTGGCCGCAGCTCCAGGCGGCGCCGTGTCGACCGATTCCAGATAGGCGGCAAGTGCCTTGGCTGTGGCCGAACTGGTTGCGTAGTGGTCCTTCAGGAACCAGGACAGCGTCAGGTTGAAGCGCCCTTTTGGCGAGGCCGCGCGGGCTGCGATGGCAGGTCGCGCATCCATCGGCGAAGAGCTTTTGCGGCGACTTGCCGGCATCGAGATTTTGCGCGGCGGCAATTGTCGCCGTCAGGACGGCGGCGGCTGCAAGAGTCATAGTTGGAAGACTCATCAGGCGCGCGGTCACGCCGCGCCCCGATCGAATGTGCGAAATCAATGTCGTCCCTGCCCGTCTTGCGGTCAGGCCGCCAATAGCTGATCGAAATCGGGCGGCGCGTAGGCCTTGCCGTCCTGGTCGGTGATGACGACCTTCCACCCCTCGCTCGCCCAAACCTTCGCCTTCGCGACGATGAGCAAACGGCTCTCGCGGGCAAAACTGCACTTCTCGTTGTCGCGTTCTGCGACCATCTTGTAGGCCAATGCGCATCCCCTTGCGTTGCCCTGCACCCGCTCTCGTCGTGGCAGCGGGCTTTGGCGGCAATTCGCCGGGAGCGTGGCAATTTGGTGCCATCCGCGGCAGCATGTGCTTTGTTCCGGCTAAGCGAGGGAGATCGATCGTGCGCCGCATCATGAATGCGATTCTGCTTCTCGCGGGCTTGTTTGGTGCGGGCCTGCCCCGCGCAGCGCCGACAGCGGCGCAGACCTACGATCCGCGTCATCCCGTCTGCATCGAGATCTACACCATCGACGGCCGCAGCATCGATTGCAGCTTTGCGACAATGGCGCAGTGCGCCGCGACCGCGTCCGGGCAGTCCGCCCAGTGCTACGCCAATCCCTATGCCGCGCAGAGCCGGCAGCTGAGCCCGGTTCCGTCGCCGCCGCGACGAAGCCGATAGCACAGGTCTGCGCTCCGATCAGTGGACGCGAATGATGTGGGGGCGGCCAAGATCGATCAGCCCCTGCACCGCCGAGAGGCGGTCGTCGAGGGCTGCGATGGTCAGCAACAGATTGTTGCGGCGTTCGTCGAGAAGGCCCATCTCGGCGCCGGAGAGTTTGGTGCTCGATCGCTCCTTGTGAATCACCTCGAGAGATTGGCGCAATCCGGCAATCAGCCCGGACAGCTGCTTGGCTTCCTTGGTCATCGACCGCTTCGCGACATTATGGCGGCGCGTCTCCGCCTGGTTCTGTCTCATCGTCGTCATCCTCCCGTGCCCCGCTGCCCCGAGTGGATGCTTACAGCTTTGAGTAGACATATTACGATCGATGAAATCTGTCCGCGAAGAAGCTTCTTAAATTGTACGCGCACGGAACCCGGTCCGCCCCGAGCAGAAAGCCCGGCGCGAGGGCCGGGCTTTTGTTGGTAAATTTAGTGCTTTTGGTGGCCGCCACCGGGACCGCCGGCCGGCGCACCGCCGCCGTGCGGCGCGGCGTTGATGTGAGGTGCGCCGCCACCAGCGCCATGAGGCATCGCAGGCGCAGCCGCGCGCGGCGCCGGCATCTGGGCATGAGCATTCATCGGCGAGCCGCGGCTCACATTGGGCTGGGCCATATGCGGCATCGCGGGCCGGCTTGCGGGCGCGGCTGATACACGCGGCGCCTCGTGTGCGCGCGCCATCGGTTGCGCAGGCACAGCCGCGCGGTGTGCGGCCTGCTCGTGCATGATGCGGGCCTGTGCATCGCGCGGATTGCGGCCCTGAAGATTGGTCCGCTCATGCGCGATGCGGTCAGCTCGTCCCGCACGGCTCCGGTCCGTCGTCACCGCAGTCTCGTGCCTGGCGATCGCGGCGTCGTGTCGTGAAGTCATGGTATCACGGCCGGAGACCGCGGCCGCGCCCTTAACACTTTCCTTCGCATTTACCTTGGCATTCGCACCGTTGCGCCCGAGTGCGACCGCCGCATCGCGCGTTGCCGCGCGGCCGATGCGAGCCGCGCGCGGATCGATCGTCATCCGCATCGCGTCGCGCTGGTGCGAAGTCCAGTAGCTATTCCAGTGGGCATGCCGCCGATACCAGGGCCGCCCCTGATAATAGCTCGACCAGTACGAGGTCAGCACGAAGGGGACGATCGGCACGTCGATCTCGTCAACATAGTCGGGGAGATAGACGTAGTGATTGCGGTAGAGATATTCGAGATATTGCGACGACACCCAGCCGCGGTCATCCGAGAAGCTCACGTCGCACCAGGCATTGCCGCGCAGGCAACCATGGATGTCGACGCGGGCGCCCTCGGGGATGCGATCGACCAGCGGAAAGCCCGGACCCGGCCCGGCGCGCAGGCCGGTCGAGACGGTGACCATGCCCGGTGCGGCCAACGCGGCCGTCGGGGCGAGCAGCAATGCGGCTAACAACACGCTTCGGAATTTCATGGCGTAGTCCTCCTCTTTCGAGTCGGAACGCGCAGGCACAGCGGGCGTTCCGCGTGCGAAGATCTCATTCGTCAAAAGATCGAGACGTATACCGCGCGCGGTTCAATATTCATTCGCCGTTCATCGACACCGCGCGGAGAGAGAGCCTGCGGGTGCGCCGGCGACCTCACTCGTCAGTTCACTTGCAGCATGAAGGCGTCGAAGTACGCAGCAAGCGCAGCAAAATCATCGAGCGGCAGCACGGTCGCGACATACTGATCCGGCCGCACTACGACCATGCAGCCCGCCCTACGGTCGATGCCGCGCATGGTGAAAACGTCCTGACCATTCTTGAGGTCCGGACAGAACAACTTCTCGTAGTCGATCAGGCCGTACCGGCCCTTGCGCGGAAGCAGCAGCGCTGGCATCGCCTCGACGGCGAGCTCGCGATGATCCTGCTGGAACACCGCCCGCAGGTCGATCACGCTGTCGATGTCGGCGGCCGCGGGCGTGTAACGCCGGACCGGCGACTCCCGCGCCTCGGAGAGGAAATTGCACAAGGCGCGAATGGCCGAGCCGGCGGCTGCCGGATCATCAGCGCCGGAGAAAGCGTAGATGCGGAAGCGGCCATCCGCCGGCGCAGCGTGACCGAGATGCACGGGCTTGGCATCCGCAAGCCGGATCACCGGCGCGGAATGAAAGCGCGTGCCGATGACGAAACCTTGCGCGAGATGCTGATGGGAGGTCGCTCCGGTCAGAACCGACGGGCGGTAGTGCGTCGCCGTGCCCGCGGTGTAGCGGCCGTGCTTCACGAAATAGTCCTGCGTCCTGGCGGCGTCGGCGCCGCCGGTCTTGGCCGCGGACGCGAGAATCCCGGCCCATTCGCGATCGAAATCGATCAGCTCTTTCGCAACCGCCTGGCGCTCCTCCGAATAGGAATGCAGCAGGCTCGGCGCAGACTGCTTGCGCAAAACGGCAGCGAGCTTCCAGCCGAGATTGAAGGCGTCCTGCATCGAGACGTTCATGCCCTGCCCCGCCTTCGGGCTGTGGGTGTGGCAGGCATCGCCGGCGATGAAGATCCGCGGCAGACGCGTGGCGATCTCGGTCTCCGGCACGTCGTCGAACTTGTCGGTCAGGCGCTGGCCGATCTCGTAGACCGACCACCACGCGATCTCCTTCACATCGAACGTATGCGGCTTCAGGATCCGCTGCGCTTTCGCGATCACGTCATCGGCGGTGATGTTGCGATTGGCGACGCGCTCGCCGATGTCGAGCTTGGCGAGCTCGACATAGAGGCGGACCATGTAGCCGCCCTCGCGCGGAATGATCAGCAGGCTGCCGTCCTTCGCCGACTGGATCAGGGCTTTGAAGCGGATGTCGGGAAAATCGGTCACCGCCAGCACGTCCATCACGCCCCAGGCATGATTGGCGGAATCGCCGAGCAACTCGCGGCCGATCGATCTGCGCACCATGCTGCGGGCGCCGTCGCAGCCGACGACGTAGCGCGCCTTGATCGTCTCGACCTTGCCCTCGTTCTCGGCATCGACCCGTTCGAGCCGCGCCGTCACGGCATGGTCGGAGGGACCCGCGGCCGGATCGACCCGAAGGTCGAGCAGGCGCCGGCTGTAATGGGGCTCGAGCCTCGCTGGCGCCTTGCGCATGACGTCGAGAAAGCCGTCATGGATGCGCGCCTGGTTGAGAATGACGTGCGGGAATTCCGACAAACCGTCCTCGACGTCCTGCACCCGGCCGCTGCGGACGATATGTTCCGGCGCCCGCTCGTCCGGCTTCCAGAATGTCGTCTCGTTCACCCAGCAGGCTTCCTTCAGGACGCGCTCACTGAATCCGAAGGCGTGGAACATCTCCATGGTGCGGCATGCGATGCCGTCGGCCTGCCCGACCAGCAAGCGGCCCGGCTTCTGCTCGACGATGCAGGTCTTGATGTCGGCAAACTGGGCAAGCTGGGCCGCGAGCGTCAGGCCCGCAGGGCCACAGCCGACGATGAGGACATCGACCTCGTCAGGCACGCCCCCCGTTGCGCCCGAACCCTGAATGCGCGCGGCGGGATCGGCGATCTCAGGGTCGCCCGGCTGAAATCCATTGAGATGGAATTGCATGAGCACCTCTCCCGGATACGCTCTGTTTGGATATTGCTCAGTATGCTGACTATCAGTATACTTGTCAACGACACCGGCGGACCTGCCCCAACGGAGAAATTCGGTGAAAGACAACAACGACATGCCCGGACATCTGGCGCGCCGATTCCAGCAGATCGCGGTCGCGGTGTTTCTGGCCGAAGTCGGGGATGCCGGCTTCGACCTCACGCCGGTGCAATACGCCGCGCTCGCGACCATCAAGGCTAATCCTGGGCTCGACCAGGTGACCCTCGCAGGATTGATTGCCTACGACCGCACCACCATCACCGGCGTGATCGACCGCCTCGTGCAGAAGGGGCTCGCGGAGCGCCGCGCCTCGCGCCGCGACCGGCGTGCCCGCGAGCTCGAGATCACCGACGAAGGCCGCCGCACGTTGCGCAAGATCACGCCGGCCGTGGAATCCGCGCAACGCATCATGCTGCGCGGCCTCAGCGCGAAAGAAAGTGAGGATCTGATGCGCCTTCTGCACAAGGCCATCGCCGCCGGCAACGAGCTCAGCCGCGCCCCGCTGCGCGAGGCGCAGGCATAACCCCCGTAATTCTACCGGTAATTGTCGCAGTGTCGCGAAACCAGGAACTAACCTTCGCCTGTTACGGTCGGCCGCATTCGGCGTTTAACGCGCGATTAACTTTGCCGGTCTGGAGTTTCGGATGTTCAGGTTCCTCATTGCGGCGGCGGCCATCGCGCTCTCGACCGCTCCGGCACTCGCGAACGGCCATGGCGGCGGCGATGCCCCTCCTCCGCCGAAGCCCGCGACCTCACCGGCGAAGGTCATCCTGACCAAGCAAGGCCCCACGCTCGTCGACCTCAATGGCATGACGCTCTACTATTACGAGCGCGATACCACCGGCAAGACGTCGAACTGCAACGGCAAATGCGTCGAGAGCTGGATTCCGCTCTCCGCAACGGCCGATGCCAAGGCGATCGGCGACTTCACCGTGATCAACCGCAACGACGGCAGCAAGATGTGGGCATATCGCTATCGTCCGCTCTACACCTCGCCGGCCGACAAGGCGCCGGGCGAGGCCAACGGCAATGCCACGACGCTGCAATGGCGCATCGCCCGTCCCGAGAACTAGGGCGACCTCACCCGCGCCAGCTCGGCCGCGCCTCGACCTGCGCGTTCTGTCCGGGCGGCAGCACCACGACCATTGAATTGAGCTTCACCCGGTCATAGAGATCGATCACGTCCTCGTTGCGCATCCGGATGCATCCGGACGAGATCGCCTGCCCGATATATTCCGGCTGGTTGGTGCCGTGGATGCGGTAGAGCGTGTCCTTGTTGCCGGCATAGAGATAGATGCCGCGAGCACCCAGCGGATTCGCGGGACCACCGGGCACACGCGCCGGATAGGGTCCGAGCCGCGCCTGGATGTCCGCCGTCGGAACCCAGTCCGGCCATTCCGCAAGGCGACCGACCCGCGCGACCCCGGAGAACGCCATGGCTTCCTCGCCGACCGCGACACCGTAGCGGATCGCCTTGCCTTCGGGCAGCACGAAGTAGAGGTAGCGCGCATCGGTATCGACCAGGATCGTGCCCGGCTGCTCCTTGCGCGGGTAATCGACGATATGACGAAGATATTGCTCGGGCACGTTCGCCTGCGCGTACGGCGTATGAGCGAGTAACTGCCGGTCGCGCGGCGTCATGCTCGCGTCTGTCGATGGCGAAAGCGTCGTCTGCATGCAGCCGCCCAACGGAAGCATGGCAAGGACGAATAGAACTAATAAGGATCTTGGCACCGCCGGCCCCAATAGCGATAGCAGCACCCCCAGCAACACCAGATGCTGCCAAAATCGTGCTGAAAACAAGGCATTGCGGAACAATTACGCGTGTTTGGTCGACCGGGTTCCATCACCACAAACGGCGCAAGAGCGTCGCACAGTCTCCATCCCCTCGCCTTGCTTTGGTCAAACCCGGCTGGACTCGTGCGTCATGTGCTTGGGCCTCGGGAATTGGATGGGCTCACCTCACGGATCTGCTCGCGCGAATGCGGACGGCCAACACTTCAACTACTCAACACCGGGCTTCAAAACACCCGGGCTTCAAAGGAGCTGCGATGCTCGCGACGCTGAACTCTCGGCAAATCGTCGATGAGATCGTGAAGGACACGGTCACGAACAACGACCCGCACGACGCGGTGCAGATTTCGCCTGACATTGTGCTGGCCTCGCGCCGTCTCAGCGTCGCGCCCGCGCTTGCGCCTGAGATCACGGCCCGTCCGGACCCCAAAATAGATCCGGCGTTCGCGCTGAAGTCCAGGATGAATCCGCAGCCGAAGTTCAGTCCCATCGCGGAGCCGCAGGCGGCAGCGCCCTCGGTCGACACCGCCGTGCGCGTCGCGCCCGGTGATGGCCTCAGCCGGCAGAAGCGCTCCTCGGCCGGCAAATGGCTGCGCGGCGCGTTCGTCACGATGCTGTTTGCGGGCGGAAGCGCGGCCGCCACTGTCGCCTGGGAGAAACATGGCGACACCGCAAGACAGATGCTCGCCGAATGGACGCCGGCATTGGCCTCGCTACTGCCTTCGACCTCGGAGACGGCACCGCTCGCCGCCGCACAGGCTGCGCCGCCTGCGGACCAGGCCGCAACGGGTCAAGCCGCCACGGATCAAGCGGTCGATCAATCTGCGGCTCCGCCTGCAACCCAGGTTGCAGCAGCAGTGCCCACGGCAACACAACCCGATCCTGTACAATCGGTGCAGTCGATGACGCGCGATCTCACCGCGATGGCGCAACAGATCGAGCAGCTCAAGGCCAACATCGCCGAGTTGAAGGCCGGGCAGGAGCAGATGGCACGCGAGATGGCGAAGCCGCCGGCGCCGAAGCCGGTGGCCGATGCGAAGCCGCGCGTCGATCCGCGCGCGCAAACGTCCGCGCTGCCGCCGCGGCCCGCGGCGCCGCCGGTTCGCAAACCGAAGCCGGTCGTGTCGCACACCTACATGCCGGCTTATTCGCCCGCGCCGCTCGCGCCGCCGCCGCCGGCCTCGCAGGCTGCCGCAGCCCCACCGCCAGCTGCCATGACGACGCAAGCCGTTGCCGACGACGACGGACCTGTCGTGCGCCCGCCAATGCCGCTGCGCTGAACCATCTCACGCGAGGACACGACGCGTCGCGCCAGGGACGCTGTCCGAGTCGGTGTGATGCGTTGAGTCCGGATGACTACGGGAAGCGATGCTTCGATCGTTTTTGCATCAAGAGAAAAGGCCGTCGGGATCTATGCCGGCGGCCTTCTCTTGCAGCTGCCGGTTCCCGGAGCCCGGTTCTGCTGCAATTTCATGCCTCATGATCACGCCGACATATTTAATAAAATCTTAACACGCTTGAATCTTGCACATCATTTCTGCGCCATAAGCACAGAGATTGCGCGCGCCGTTCATTCGATAAACATCGACTCAGTGGTACCATCGGTCATGTGTTGAAACGTCGACCCGAAGCTCAATTCGTCATACCGGGGAATTCGGATGCCTTACTATTCCTTCGATCTCGTGGTTGGTGAAGAGTTCAAGAACCAGGGCGGTATCATCCTCGAAGACATCGAGGTCGCCTCCGATCGCGCCGTTCAGCTGGCCACCGAGCTGTCGCAGGTGAAGCCCGAGCTGCAAAGCAAGGGTTGCGCTGTGCGCGTCACCGACCGCGATCACAAAGAGGTCTATCGCACGCCGCTTGATCCGGTGCCGGCCTGGCGGCGCTAGCTCGCCGGCCGTCTTCGCGGCCGCACGCTATCCCCATTGCGGAGCGGCGCGCCAGCCGTTAGCCTTCCCGAAAATTCGGGGAGGTACCAAGGATGCGCACTGGTTTTCTGATGACGGCCCTGTTGCTGCTGGCGGCGCCGGCCCAAGCGGCCGACCATCCACGTTCGACCTATGTCACGTTGGTTTTGCAAGCGTTCGCCGCCAAGGTCGAATGTCCCGGCACCGATGTCGTCTACCAGGATCTGGTGCAGAAGGCGGAGCAGATGCAGCTGCCCGAAGGCACCACCGAGAAGGTCCGCAAGGCGATCGCCTGGATGCACACCGGCGGCAAATTGGGCGAGAAGCAGGACGACGATCTGATGGCCGAGGTCGCGGTGGCCACCCAGGCGACCGACCTCAACCAACGCCGCCTCGGTATGCCCAGCTGGTGCGAGGCCCAGAAGACCAACCTCGCCGGCCTGATCCGCAGCAAGGGCGGCTAGCGTGATCGCGCGGCGTTAAGCACGCCGCGCCGGAACTTTCGCTTCGGCCAATAATCGTCACAATCCTCGCCAGCATGCGGCTCTCTTCGAATTCGAACAGGGGAGCCCCATGCGCATCAACCATGTCCTTCTCGCGGTCGCGTTTGCCTTTGCTACGGTGCTGACTGCGCCCGTGCTGGCGAAGAATTCCGATGCCCAGAAGGGCGAGGACAAATCGACCTCGTCCTCATCGTGCAGCGCCTATCAGCAGGCGCCCGACGGCTCGTGGGAGCCGCTCCCCTGCAAGGAGACCGGCGAGCGCTCGCAGCCGCAGACGCAGCATCGCACATCACCGCAGGGCGCGGATCGCGGGGAGCATTGAACGCGGGGAACCTTGACGCGCGAGGGTGTCAGCTCTGGTGCGGACCGCGGATGATCTTCATCGCGTCGGCGATGTGACGCCACTCCTTAGCCTCATCGGCCTCGCCGCGGCCCTCGCAAGCCCTGGCCTGTTCGGCGGCCTTCGCGATCGCCGCAAAACCATGCTGTTCCAGCATCTGGCGCGCGACGGTGTGGACCTGGACCTCGGTCATCATGGGCGTTCTCCCGTTTGACGAAACCGCGGTGCATCGCGCCGCCGCGGGTTGTTCACAACGATTGAGCCCCGGACCTCGTTCCGCAGCGTTCCCGTCCGCGCGCAAAAGGCGGCCCGCTATGCCCAGCGGACCGCCTTTTCACCCACCCCAATTTGAAGCGTCGCGGCCGAAATCCCTATCCGGCCGCCGCGCGCCTGCGCTCGAAATCGTTGGGCACCTCGATATCGACCTCGAGGGTCGAGACCTCGTCGCCGCGATCGAGCCGGACGATGACCTTGGTCGGGTCCAGCGTGACGTGCCTGGAGACGACCGCGAGAATTTCCTCACGCAGCACACCGAGCAGATCGGGCTGGCCGC
This sequence comes from Bradyrhizobium sp. WSM4873, assembly GCF_055811355.1. Taxonomy (NCBI): domain Bacteria; kingdom Pseudomonadati; phylum Pseudomonadota; class Alphaproteobacteria; order Hyphomicrobiales; family Nitrobacteraceae; genus Bradyrhizobium; species Bradyrhizobium sp. WSM4873. The sequence continues at coordinate 151,932 of NZ_JBVVPS010000001.1, forward strand.
GCAGTCCGCGTTCATGGGCAAGCAGGATCTGCAACCGTTCGCGCGCGACGGGTGCAGAGGCCTTGTTGCCGCGGAGAAGCCGAAGCAGACCCATGCTCATGCGGCCCTCCGTCGCAGCAGGCGGTCCATGAATCCCTTGCGCTCGGTCGGCACCTGCATCGGCACGGTGTCGCCGCACAGCCGCCGCGCCGCGTCGATATAGGCCCGCGCCGGGGCGCCTTCCGCGTTCGAGAGCGTCACGGGCGTACCGACATTGGAGGCGCGCAGCACGTCCTGGCTCTCCGGGATGATGCCGAGCAAGGGTGTTGCAAGAATTTCGAGAATGTCCTCGATGGTCAGCATCTCGCCGCGCGCGGCGCGCGAGGGATCATAGCGGGTGATGAGAATGTGCTTCTCGACCCGCTCGCCCTTCTCGGCCCGCACCGTCTTGGAATCGAGCATGCCGATGATGCGATCGGAATCGCGCACCGAGGAGACTTCGGGATTGGTGACGATCACGGCTTCGTCGGCAAAGCGCATCGCCATGGAGGCGCCGCGCTCGATGCCGGCCGGGCTGTCGCAGATCACCCAGTCGAAACGGCTGCGCAGATCGTCGATGACCTTGCCCACTCCCTCTTCGGTCAGCGCGTCCTTGTCGCGGGTTTGCGAGGCCGGCAGCAGCCAGAGGTTCTCCAGCCGCTTGTCCTTGATCAGCGCCTGCGGCAGCTTTGCGACACCCTGCACCACGTTGATGAGGTCGAACACGACGCGGCGTTCGGCGCCCATCACGAGGTCGAGGTTGCGCAAGCCGACGTCGAAATCGACGACCACGACCTTTTCGCCGCGTTGCGCGAGCGCAGCCCCCAGTGCGGCGGTCGTCGTCGTCTTGCCGACGCCCCCCTTGCCTGACGTCACGACCAGTACCTTGGCCATCTCAAAAATCTCCTTCTGGTCAGTTCAGCGCAGTAATTCGCATGGTGTTGCCCTGCAGCCAGGCTTGGGCCGGCTTGCCGCGCAGGGCCGCGTCGATATCGTCGGCGGTCTGGTAAAAACCATCGATTGCAAGCAGTTCGGCCTCGATCTTCTGACAATAGATGCGTGCGCTCGTGTGACCGTTCACGCCCGCCATGGCGCGGCCGCGCAGCGCGCCGTAGATGTGAATGGAGCCGCCGGCGACGACCTCGGCGCCCGAGCCGACCGAACCCAGAATGGTGACGTCGCCTTCGGGGAAGATCACGGTCTGGCCGGAGCGCACGGGGCTTTCGAGCAGCAGCGAGGTCGGCTTGGTCTCGACCTTTGCCTCAACCTTCTTGGGCGCACTCGGTTCGACCACGCAGCTCCGCCCGCCCGACAGCAGCGGCGGCATCATGGGGGTCAGCCGGCCCTCCTCCACGCCCTCGATCCCGAGCACGCGGATGTTGCGGTCCTGAAGGCTGGTGAGCAGATGGCCGATGCCGGACTGGCTGAGATCGACCGAGGACAGGTCGATCACCACGGGGCGGCCCGCGAAGAAGCCCGGCGAGCGCGCGATGGTGGTGTCGATCTCCTGCAGCCAGTCATGGATCGGAACCGTCGGCACGAACACGAAGGCCACATAGGAGCGCCCACGCAAGCGCACCATTTGGCGTTGAGGTTTTACTGCAGCCTCCATAGCGGCCGACTCGTTCCCTGTTATTGAATGGTTAACGATGCCGCCGATATGGTTAATGGCCGGTTAATTTCTCCGTGGGGTTACGTGGAGGCGGGCTGGCCGGCCGTGGCTCTCGGCGACGGGCAGCCGCCCCGATCTCCGGTGTCGTCCTGGCGAAAGCCAGGACCCATACCGCGGGATCCATCGATGCGGACGGTGGGAGCACCGAACCACGAGTCTTCGCCAAACCGCGCCCTGGGGTGATGGGTCCTGGCTTTCGCCAGGACGACGATAAGGAAGCCCCCCTACTTCTTGACCTTGCTCGCATCCATCTTGATGGCGGGATCGAGCATCCTGGTCGTGAACGCCGTCGTGACGTCGAACGGCTTCTCCATGCCGAGATAGGTCTGGACCAGCTCGTAGTCCTTCTTCATGCGCTCACCGTCGATCCAACCGAGCGCCTTCGTCGTCGTGAATTCGTCCGTCATCAGGAACTTGATGCGCTCCCACTGGCGCTCCTGATTCTCCTTGTCGAGACCGGAGACCTGATCGAGCAACGCCTTCAGGCAGGGCGCGGCGTCGGCGACGCAAGTCGCGAACGCCTTTTGCGTGACCCGCACGAACTCCTCGACCAGCTTCGGGTTCTTCTGCAGATAGCCGCCGTTGACGATCAGCGAATTGCCGTAAGGGTTGAGCCCGATGTCCTTCCAATTGACGTAGCCGAGATCGCTCCCGAACTCGATCACCTTCAAATCGTGCTCGTTGTAGAAGTCGCTGATGATGTCGACGGTATGGCTCTTCAGCGCGGCGATCTTCGCCGTCGGCCCGACATTGACGAAGCCGACGGAGTCCGGGGCAAGCCCTGCGGCCTTGGCGAAAGCCGGCCACATCACGCGCGAGGCGTCCCCGGGCGGATTGCCGATCTTGTGGCCGGCAAAATCCTTGACCCCGTTCACGCCGTAGCTCTTCAGCCAGTAGAAGGTCTGGCCGGTGTTGGCGTAGACGCTCATGACGGCAACAGCGTCAGCGCCCTTGCTCTTCGCCACCAGCATGGTGGCGAGATCGGCGACGCCGAACGGCGAGCCGCCGGAGCCGACCTTGGCGGCGGAGACGCCGGAGCCCTTGCCGACCTCGATGGTCAGATCGATGCCCGCCTTCTCGTACCAGCCTTGCGCCTTGGCGTAATAGTACGGCGAGTGATCGGCCGTCGGTGCCCAGTTCAGGATCAGATTGACCGCCTCGCCCGCGGTCGCGGGCACGACTGGTGAACCGAGCATCAGGGCCACAGCCAGAGCCGAGCCCGCCGCCTGCAAACGCTTCATCGCATCTCTCCTCGTGCCCGCGACCGGCTTGTCGCTCTCCCCCTGTGAGGATACCAATGCAACAAGGCCGCCCTCAACTTGTCAACTGTTTGGTTGGAAATGCCCGCAAAACGTTCAGGCGACACCGTGCCGCAGCGGCGCGACCCGGTCGCCACCCGCAAGAAGCTGCTCACCGCGGCGCGCGAGGAGTTCGCCCGGCACGGCTTTGCCGGTGCCCGCGTCGACGAGATCGCGGAGCGCGCCGGCGTCAACAAGCAGCTCGTCTACCATTATTTCGGCGACAAGGACGCGCTCTATCTTGCCGTGCTCGAATGGGTTTACGCCGATATTCGCGAGCAGGAGCGCCAGCTCAATCTCGAAGGCCTGCCGCCTGAAAAGGCGATCCGGAAGCTGATCGAAGCCTCGTTCGATTACCTGGCGACGAACCCCGATTTCATCGTGCTTCTGAACGACGAGAACCGCGGCGGTGCCCGCCACGTCCGCGGTTCGACGCGGCTGGAGGCGATGCATTCGCCGCTGGTGAAGAGCGTGTCCCACATCCTTCACGAGGGCGTCCGCGCCGGCATGTTCCGCAAGGGGATCGATCCGATCCAGCTCTATATCTCCATCGCGGGCCTCAGCTATTTCTATCTCTCCAACACACCGACGCTGTCGGCGATCTTCGGCAAGGACCTGTCGAGTCGGGCGGCGCGGCGCGCCCGCCGCCGGCACGTCGCCGATCTCGTACTGCATTCGCTCCGGCCATAATCAACCAACTGGTTGAAACTTCCCTCCGGGACGGTTAGGCTAGAGACCAGGCGGCAAGGTGGCCGGCGGCAACAGGGAGCAACCGGTGACAGGAGACGGCGCCCGCAATACGCGCAGCTTTGCGGTCATCCTGATCGTGCACCTCGCCGTGCTCGTGCTCTGGCAGGTCCTGGTCGATGCCTTCCACGTGCCAAAGTTCATCCTGCCCTCGCCGCTCGCGACAATCCAGACGCTGGGAACCGCGAGTTACGCCTGGGGCGCCAATACGCTGGTGACGGCGATCGAGATCCTCGGCGGCTTTGCGCTCGGCGCATTCGTCGGTGTGGCGCTGGCCGTCATCTTCAGCTGGGCGCCGCTGATCAGCCTCGTACTGCTGCCGCTGTTCGTGACGCTGAATATGATCCCAAAGGTCGCGCTCGGTCCGCTCCTCATCGTCTGGTTCTCCTACGGCATCGTGCCGAACATCCTGATCGCCTTCAGCATCTGCTTCTTCCCGATCCTGCTCACCACCGCGCGCGGCTTGCGCGAGGTGGAGCCGGATCTGCTCGACCTCGTCAAATCGCTGCGCGGCTCGCGCTGGACGCTGTTCCGCAAGATCCAGCTGCCGGGATCGCTGCCTTACATCTTCTCCGGCATGAAGGTCGGCGCCATCCTCGCGGTCGCCGGCGCCATTGTCGGCGAGTTCATCGCCTCCGAGCGCGGGCTCGGCTACCTCATGATCCAGGTGCAATCCTCGCTCGACACGCCCGCGATGGTGATGGCTGTCGTGCTGCTGACGCTGCTCGGCGTCGCGCTTTACGGCTTCGTGCTCGTCCTCGAACGCATGTTCGTGGTCGGTGACGCAACACCGACTTGAACGGCAAAGCCAAGACCAAGGACCACAACCATGCTCCTGACCCGCCAGACACTGCCGAAGACCATCCCCGATATCGCCGCGCTCGACGATCTCCTGTGCCGGCCGACGCAGGCATTGATCGACGACCTCGCCAGGGTCGAGGGCGACATCATGGTCCTCGGCGTCGCCGGCAAGATGGGGCCGACGCTGGCGGGGCTTGCCAAAGCCGCAGCGCCCGATCGCCGCGTCATCGGCGTCGCCCGCTTCAGCGACGCCGGCGTCAAGGACTGGCTGCATGCGCGTGGCGTCGAGGCCATCAGTTGCGACCTGATGGACGAGACCGCGATTCAGGCGCTGCCGAAGGCGCCGAACATCGTCTTCATGGCCGGCCGCAAATTCGGCGCGGAGGGCGATCTGTCGCTGACCTGGGCGATGAATGCGCACGTGCCGGCGCTGGTCGCGCAGGCCTTCCCGTCATCGCGGATCGTGGCGTTCTCGACCGGCTGCATCTATCCCTTCGTCCCGGTCGACGGCAAAGGCTCGAGCGAGGACATGGCGCCGAACCCGCCCGGCGAATACGCCCAGTCCTGCGTCGGCCGCGAGCGCATGTTCGAGTATTTTTCGCGCAAGTTCGGGACGCCCGGGCGGCTGTTCCGCCTCAACTACGCGATCGACATGCGCTATGGCGTGCTCCACGACATCGCATCGAAAGTGCTCACGGGCACGCCGATCGACGTCAGCATCGGTCATGTCAATTTCATCTGGCAGGGCGATGCCTCGTCCCAGGCGCTGCGCTGCCTCGCGCATTGCACGGCGCCGACCTCGTCGATCAATGTCAGCGGCCACGAGATCTTGGCGGTGCGCGACCTCGCAGCAAGATTCGGGGCGAGGTTCGGCCGCGCGCCGGTGCTGACAGGAAACGAACAGCCGACGGCGTGGCTGACGGACACGTCCAAGGCAGTCGAGCTGTTCGGCCTGCCGGTCGTCGACACCGATCAGCTGATCGCATGGACCGCGGATTGGGTGTCCCGCGCCATGCCGAGCCTCGGCAAGCCCACCAAATACGAGGTGCGCGATGGACGCTACTGACGATCCGGCCATCATCAAGCTCGGCGTCGACGATGCGATCGCCGGGCTCGTGCTGTCGGCGGAAGCACGCTGGAACCAGACCGAGGAGGACTGGCGCATCTTCCTGCACGACGGAATCGTGTTCGGCATCCGCGACGGCAGACGGCTGGTGGCAACCGCGGCCCTGCTGCCCTACTCCAGCAAAAACGCCTGGATCAGCATGGTGCTGGTGTCAGGCCCCCATCGCCGCCGCGGCCTTGCAACGCGCCTCGTCGATGCCTGCCTGGAAACCGCCCGCAGGAACGGCCTGACAAGCTGGCTCGACGCGACGCCCGACGGTGCTGCCGTCTATGGGCCGCTCGGGTTCACGCCGACCCTGCAATTGCGCCGTCTCAAGCTGGTGAAATCCGCGTCCGCATCCGGGCAGGCACCTTCATCCGCGACGCTCGACGCGCTCTGCGCGCGTGACCGGCGCGCTACGGGCCTCGATCGAACCGCCCTGCTCTCCAACCTCGCTCAGCGTCCCGGCTCACGCATCGTTTCCGCGAACGGCGCCATCGCGCTGGTTCGGGACGGACGCACCGCGCGCCATATCGGCCCGCTGTTTGCCGACGACACCGCAGCCGCGCTGACCCTGGTCGATGCCATTGCGCAATCTGAAACCGGACCGCTGCTGCTCGACGCCGTCACGTCGCAAGCCGCGTTCCCTGACGGATTGACCGCATCGGGCTGGAGCATCGAACGCCCGTTCCAGCGCATGCGGTACGGCCCCGCCACTGCCGCGGGGGAAGACATGCCGTTTGCCGTCGCCGGCCCTGAATTCGGATAGGACATCATGCACCACAGCCAGATCAACAGCGAAATCCGTAAGCTGATCGCCGACGGCACCGTGCTGCCGGCGCATCCCCTCGCGCTGACCGCCGAACGCCAGCTCGACAAGAAGCATCAGCGCGCGCTGACGCGATATTACATCGAGGCCGGCTCCGGCGGCCTTGCGGTCGGCGTGCACACCACGCAGTTCGCGATCCGCGATGTCGGCCTCTATCGTCCCGTGCTGGAGCTCGCTGCCGAGACGGCGGCGAACTGGACCAAGCGTCCGCTGGCGCTGGTCGCGGGCCTCGCCGGTCCGACCAGGCAGGCCACCACTGAAGCCCGCACCGCGCGCGACCTCGGCTATCACGCAGGGCTCCTCAGCCTCGCCGCGATGAAGGGCGCGTCGGAAGACGACATCATCGCGCATTGCGCAGCGGTCGCAGCCGAAATTCCGCTGGTCGGCTTCTACCTTCAGCCGGCAGTGGGCGGCGTGCTCCTGTCTAGCCGGTTCTGGCAGCGCTTTGCTTCGATCGACAATGTCATCGCGATCAAGATCGCGCCGTTCAACCGCTACCGGACCCTCGATGTTCTGCGCGGCGTCGCGGCAGCCGGCGCGCTCGACCGCGTCGCGCTCTACACCGGCAATGACGACCACATCCTGCTCGATTTGATGCTGCCGTTCGACCTGCGCGACAACGGAATCACCACGCGCACTTATTTCAAGGGCGGCCTGCTCGGCCACTGGTCGGTCTGGACCGCGAGCGCAATCAAACAGTTCGAGCGCTGCAAGGCGGCACGGAACAAGGACAGCGTCCCGGCCGATTTGCTCGCGCTCGATGCCCGCGTCACCGATTGCAACAGCGCCTTCTTCGACGTCGCCAACGATTTTCACGGCTGCATCGCCGGCTGCCACGAGATACTGCGACGGCAAGGCCTGATGCAGGGCCTGTGGTGCCTCGATCCGAACGAGAGCCTGAGCCCCGGCCAGAAGGACGAGATCGAGCGCGTCTACCGCGAGCATTCCGACCTCAGCGACGACGCGTTCGTGGCCGCAAACTTGGATAAATGGCTGGCATGAGCTCGAGCCCCTTCATCAGCCTGCAAGGCGTCCGCAAGGTCTATCGCAGCGGCGGCGCCGAATTCCTGGCGGTGTCCGACGTCACCATGGACGTGCAGGAGGGTGAGCTTGTCTCGCTGGTCGGCCCGTCCGGATGCGGCAAGACCACGGTGATGAAGATTTTGGCCGGCCTGCACGGCGCCGACGGCGGCACGGTGAAGATTGGCAATGCCAAAAGCCCGTTCGATCCGACCCGCGACATCGGCATGGTGTTCCAGCAGGCGCTGCTCCTGAAATGGCGGACCATCCTGGACAACGTGCTGCTGCCGGCGGAGATCGTCGGCCTGCCGATCAAGGCCGCGCGCGAGCGGGCGCGCGATCTGCTCAATCTGGTGGGACTTGCCGGCTACGAGCAGAAATATCCGCGAGAGCTGTCCGGCGGCATGCAGCAGCGCACCGCGATCGCGCGCGCCTTCATTCACGACCCGAAACTGATCCTGATGGACGAGCCGTTCGGCGCGCTCGACGCCTTGACGCGCGAGCAGATGAATCTGGAGATGCTGCGGATCTGGCGCGAGAGCGGCAAGACCATCATCTTCATCACGCACTCGATTCAGGAAGCCGTGTTCCTGTCCTCGCATTGCGCCGTGCTGACGTCAGGTCCGGCGAAGATGGCCGATTATTTCCCGATCGACCTGCCCTTCCCGCGCGATCTGCCGCTCAAGACGACGGACGCGTTCGGCGCCTATGCGCGGCGCATTTACGAGAAGCTGGGTTTGGGCGCGGCCCAAGGCGCCTGATGAATCCGTAGCCCGGATGGAGCGCAGCGCAATCCGGGGCGGTGCCGTTGACGTGCGAGACCCGGATTACGCTTGCGCTCTATCCGGGCTACGAAAGCCGGGCGCGGCGTGAGCACCGCGCCCCTCTTGCGATCAGGTCTTGTTGCGCATCTTGCCGAGCAGATAATTGTCGTAAAAATTCTCCGCGATCTGCGTGTAGAACAGCAGCTCTTTCATATAGGCGTCGTGGCTTTCCTTGGTGCGCTTGAACAGGTCGCTCTTGGTGGCGAGCTCGTTCAGATGCTCCTGGGTCGCGGCATAGCAGGCCTCCAGCACCGGCTGCGGAAACGCCTTCAGCTCCGCGCCATTGGCGATCAGCCGCTTCAGCGCCGCCGGATTGACGCTGTCGTATTTCTCGAGCATCCAGGCGCCCGCGGCCGACGCGGCCTGGTTGACGATCGCCTGGTACTGCTTCGGCAGCGACGCCCACTTCTCGTCGTTGACGATCATGTGCAGCATGGCGCCGCCTTCCCACCAGCCGGGGAAGTAGTAGTATTTGGCGACCTTCTGGAAGCCGAGCTTTTCGTCGTCATAGGGACCGACGAATTCGACTGCGTCGATCGTGCCCTTCTCCAGCGCCGGATAGATGTCGCCGCCCGCGATCTGTTGCGGGACCACGCCGAGGCGCGCCAGCACATGGCCGCCCATGCCGGCGATGCGGAATTTCAGACCCTTGAGATCGTCGACGGTCTTGATCTCCTTGCGGAACCAGCCGCCCATCTGGGTGCCGGAATTGCCGCAGAGGATGGCGTGCGCCTTGAACGGCTTCAGCGCCTCGTTGGTCAAATCGGCGCCGCCGCCGAAGTGCCACCAGGACTCCTGATGGCGATGGTTCATGCCGAACGGCGCGCCGGTCGCATAGGCCAGCGCCGGCTCCTTGCCGATGTAGAAATAGAGCGGGGTCTGCGCCATGTCGACAGAGGCTGTGCTGACCGCATCCAGCGCCTGCAGGCCGGGGACGAGCTCGCCGGCCGCAAAGGTCTGAATCTGGAATTTGTTGTCGGTGGCCTCGGCAACATATTTCGCAAAAGTCTGCGCGGTGCCGTAGATGGTGTCCAGCGACTTCGGGAAGCTCGAGGTCAGACGCCATTTGATCTCGGGCGCGCCTTGCGCAATCGCAGGTGCGGCAACCAGCGTCGTCGCACCAGCGACCGCGCCGCCCTTGAGGAATGTACGGCGTTTCATGATGGGTCTCTCCCTGAAGTATAGTTTCAACGTATCGGCTTGAGGCAACGATCTTCGTGGGCCATTGCCAGTTCCTATAGCGGAATTCAAGTCGTGAGCGGTAGCCCGGAGGGAGCGCCGCAACCCCGGCTTACGCCGTGTTGCTCTCAGAGCAGCTTTGCGCTGACGAACAGCGCGCGCACGGCGTTGGTCGCCTGCACGACGAGCATGGCGTTCTCGGCGGCGCCTTCGAGCGCTGCGACCGCGTCTTCATGCAGCGAGCGGAATTCCATCCACTCGACCGATTTGAAATTGGTGAGGAATTGATAGGCCTGGCCGACGGTCGCAATCGCCAGCGTGTCGCCGTTCAGCTTGATCTTGAACGTCGTGCGCAGCGGGGTCTCGGAACTTTGCGGATCACTCACTTTGCGGATCACTCATGGGCTGCTTCTGGACGATGACGGCTCAAGGAAGGGAAAACGGCAGCCCCGCCGCGGCAGGCAAATATCAGGAGCAGATATCAGGACTCGGTGCTCGCCCGCTGCGAGGCGGTCGCCGACGGGGTCAGCCTGGGCACCACGACCAGACGGTTGAACTCACCATTGTCGTAGGCCTTCATGAAACGATCATAGTCCTTGATCGAAACGCAGCCGTTGGAGTCGCCACGAGGCCCGAGCATGTAATTGTGGGTGAGCAGGCCGACGCGGCCGAGCGCGCTGGTCCCCTCGGTGGGCGTCAAGCGCAGCGCGCGGACGCCGTGAAACAGTTTTTCGCGCGGCTTCAGGTCGTAGGTCGCGGGCGGGGTCGCGCCAACCATGCGCTGGTCGACGTGCTCCGGGTCGTCCATCAGCGCGCCCATGCCGGAATGCGCTTCCAGCGCGAGGCCGCTCGGCAGGTAAAGCGCCTTGGCCGAGATGTCATAGACCGCGGTGCGCGAATCGTAACCGAGCGCGGCGAGATCCGGCGCCTTGCCGAACAGGCCGCTGTCAGGCGTCAGCGAGGCCAGCTTGATCTTGTCGGTGAATTTTTCGAAGAAGTTGCGGTTATCGACCCTCGGGTTGGTCTCGGCATAAGCCTGGCTGGAAGCAATCTGGGCCGAGAAGTCCGCCTGCGGCGGGCGCGAGCGCGGCATCGGGATGGCGTCGGCACGCTGCGCAAGTCTCGCCTCCTCGGACATGTGCCGGTCGTCGTCGGTCAGGGTCGAGCGCCAGTCGTCACCCTGGAGCTTCTGGGCGAGCATCGCCTTGGCATCGCGCAATTTGAGCTGGACCGCACTCACCGCGGAGCGCTCCAGCGTCCGCAGGCCGAGCTCGCGGGCGGGCGGACTGCTCGACGCCGAAGCGAAACGATCATCGAATGAAGGCGCATTGGCCGGCGGCAGCGCGGCGGTGACCAGCGAGCCCGAACCGCCGATATCCGCGACCCAGGCGGCAGCGCCCAGGGCCAGGGCGACGGCGGCCAGAGACAGCAATATCGCCTCGGCTCGCCCAATACGGCGGCGCGACAATAGCCTCTCGGCTTGTGCCCGGTCGGAAACCATCAGCTCCCCAAAATCGATCCCCGGGGGGACCCACCCCCACCCGAAGATTCTATACCAGCTACCACATTGGGAGCCAAAAGTTAGGCATAATCGCGGCCGGCAAGGGTCTGGCAAGGCTCCGGCAAGCCATTCCAGGGTATCCTAAGGTATCCAATGACCGATCCTTTCGACCTCAAACGCTTTGTCCGGGCCCAGGACCCGGCCTACCGCGACATCCAGGGGGAGCTGACCCGGGGCCGAAAGCAGAGCCACTGGATGTGGTTCGTCTTCCCGCAGGTCGCCGGCCTCGGCTTCAGCGCCATGTCGCAGCGCTACGCCATCGCCTCCCGCGCCGAGGCCAAGGCCTATCTCGCCCACCCCATCCTCGGTCCGCGCCTGATCGAATGCACCCGCCTCGTGCTTGCCATCGAGGGTCGGACCATCAACGCCATCCTCGGCGCGCCCGATGACGCCAAATTCCGCTCGTCGATGACGCTGTTCGACGCGGTGTCCGACGAACCCGTTTTCGACGAGGCGCTCGTCCGGTACTTTTCCGGCGATCGCGATCAGGCAACGCTCGATATCCTCGCCGCCCTCGACCGCAAGGCCAGGTGACCGCGGCCGCCGGCAGCCACCAGCGTAAACCCGGGATTAACATCGCCTGCCTATTGTCCGTGCAAATAATTTCCCGCGCCAGTTGCCGGACAGAATCATGAAAATCGGTACGCTCCTGACCACCGCCATCGTCTCGCTCTCGACCGTGGGCGGCGGCCTCGCCGTCTACGTCGCCGTGACGAAATACCACACGATGGAGCGGATCACCGAAGCCCAGGGGCGGCTGGCGATCGTCCGCGCCGTCAGCGACATCCCGCGCTACCTCAATCCCGAGCGCGGCTTTTCCACCAACATCCTCTATGGCCCTCCTGCCGTCGACCCGGCGCTGCTTGCCGAGCAGGGCAAGCTGCGCAAGCAGACCGATGCCGCCCGCGACACGATGAACGCGCTGCGCAAGGACCTGCCCGGCCCGTTCGACGACGGCAACACCACCGGCGGCAACATCGACGCCATCAATTCGAAGTTCACCGCGCTACGCGAGGCCATCGACAAGGCGATGTCGGGGCCGCCGGAGGCGCGCAAGGACGCCGCCAAGAAGATCGTCGCCGACAATGCCGTGCTCAACGCCAGCGTGACTGCGCTGCTCAACGAGCAGGTCCGCCGCATGGCGATCCTCAATGGCGACGCCTACCGGCAGGCCAGCTACGCCAACATCGCCATGACATTGCGCGACGTCGGCGGCTTCAACTCCAGCCTGCACAAGAATCTCGTCGGGGGCAAGAAACCGGCGACCGACACCGAGAAGGCCGAGATCAGCCGCTCGCAGGGCCGCAACGACCAGATCGTGATGTCGCTGCTGGAGTTGCGCGGCAATCCCGCAACGCCGGCGAACGTTGCCGCCGCGCTGGAGAAATTCAACGCGATCTACATCGAAGAGTTCGGCCGCGAGCTCAAGCTGGTGAAGGAGGGTGCGGTCAGCGGCAAGTACGAACACGACATGGACACCTATTACACCGCTACGCAGCGCGGCCTCAGCACCATCATCGAGGTCCGCGACGCCTTTTACGACAACGCCGAGCAGATTCTCGCAGGTGCTTCCACTGCGGCCCACACCAGCTTTACCATCGCACTCGCGGGCCTCCTCGCTGTGCTGATCGCCAGCGCCGGCCTCATCGTCACGGTCCGCCGCCGGGTCTGCGCTCCGATCGTCAACCTGACGACGCGGATGTCGCGGCTTGCCGAGGGCGAGGTCGCGGAAGAGATTCCCGGCGCCGAGCGTTCCGATGAAATCGGTGCCATGGCCGCGGCCGTCCGGGTCTTCAAGGACAACATGATCCGGGCCGACAGCCTTGCGGCCGAGAAGCAGGCCGAGAACGACGGCAAGATGCGCCGCGCCCAGGCGCTCGACGGGATCACCCGCGCGTTCGAAGCCAAGGTCACCGAGCTCGTCGGCGGATTGTCGAAAGCCTCCTCCACCATGGAAAGCACGGCGCAGTCGATGACCTCGACGGCGGCCCAGACCAACAGCCAGGCCGCGGTCGTCGCCGCCGCCTCACAGCAAACATCGAGCAACGTGCAGACCGTCGCGAGCGCCACCGAAGAGCTGACCTCTTCGATCTCCGAGATCGGCCGTCAAGTGGCCCAGTCCACCGAGATCGCGGCCCGCGCCGTCGACAACGCCCGCCGCACAGGCGACACCGCCCGTGCGCTGGCCGAGGGCGCGCAGAAGATCGGTGACGTCGTGACGCTGATCCAGAGCATCGCCGAGCAGACCAATTTGCTGGCGCTGAACGCGACCATCGAGGCCGCCCGCGCCGGCGATGCCGGCCGCGGCTTTGCGGTGGTTGCTGCCGAGGTGAAATCGCTGGCGGGCCAGACCGCCAAGGCCACCACCGAAATCTCCGAGCAGATTTCGGCGATCCAGGCCGCGAGCGACGAGACCGTCACCGCGATCCGTAACGTCGCCGACGTGATCGGCGAAATCGACCAGATCGGCAACGCGATTGCGGCCGCGATCGAGGAACAGGGCTCGGCGACCAAGGAGATCGCCCGCAGCGTCCAGGAGGCCGCGCGCGGCACCCAGGAGGTCAACACCAACATATCAGGCGTGCAGCGCGCCGCCGACGATACCGGTACGGCCGCGCGGGAGGTGCTGGGCGCGGCCGAGCAGCTCTCGACCCAGTCACGCGATCTCGCCGGACAGTTCGATCGCTTCCTCGGTGAGGTCAGGGCCGCGTAAGGCGCTCAGTACGGCGGCGCCTTGCGCGCCCGCTGCGCCTTGGCCGCCTCGATCCACCATGCGAGATCGTCGGCGAAACGCGGGAACGAGCGTTCCAGCGCCTTGCCGCCCTCGCCGATCGGTTCGCCCGCCTCCGACAGTGTCTGTGCGATCGGGCCGACGCCGATGGTGCTCGACACCACCACCATGCCCATCTCCGACAACGTGCCATGCCAGGCGGTCGAGGCACGCGCGCCGGACAGGCGGCCGGCCGAGTAGCTCACGATCGCGGCTGGACGCCAGAACCACTCCTCGAGGAAGTGGTCGGTGAGATTCTTCAGGCCGGGCTGAATGCCCCAATTGTATTCGCCGGTGACGAAGACGAAACCATCGGCGCCGCGGATCTCTCCCGCCAGCTTCTCCAGCGCCTCGGGTGCGGAGCCCTTGGGATATTCCTTGTACATGCGATCGAGCATCGGCAGGCCGATCGCCTTGGCGTCGATGAACACGACCTCGTCGCCGCGGGCGCGCAGGCGATCGATGACGAAATTCGCGAGGCGGATGCCCATGCGGTCGGAACGGTAGGAACCGTAGAGGACGAGGATGCGATTGCTCATGACCGGTAGTATAGCACGGATCATCAAGACCGGCCTCAACGTTTTGACGCACTAGGTTCGCCGTCCGCATTCAAGCGTTTGCGACGGTGTCTCGCCGAACTGGTCGCGATAGCTTCTGGAGAAGTCGCCGAGATGCCAGAAGCCGAACGCCAGCGCGACGGCCTTGACGCTGTCGGCACCGGCGAGCAGCCGCTGGCGCACCAGCCACAGCCGGCGCAGGCGCAAGTAGCGGTGCAGGCTCATGCCGCGATAGCGGCGGACGACGTCGTGCATGGTGCGAACGGACAGGCCGAGCGTGCGCGCGATCTCGTCGCTGTAGATGGGCTGCGAGAGGTCGTCGGAAAGCAGCGCGCGGATGTCCTGAAAGACCTTGAAGTTCCGCTCGTCATTGGGGCGCAGGGTCCATCGCGCAGGAACGATGCTTTCGAAAATTGCGTCCACAGCGCCGAGCAGGGTCTCCCTCATGGCGGCAGCCTTCAGCGGCACGTCGGGCGCATCGACCGGCTCTGAAGCGGCTGCCAACACCTCCCGAACCACACCGCGGAGCCGGTTCAAGCCCGCGGCGGTCGTTTCGAAGATGTTGAAGCAGAGGGCTGCTTGTGGCCAGCCGCGATCTGTCACCTCCGGCCTGAACACCACCGAGGCGATTTGCCGCTGCACCTCCTCGATGGTGGTGTAAGCCGCGCCGCTGCTGCCGATGACGATGACGGGTCGTGTGCGCTGCGTGCCGTTGAATCGAACCGGCACGTCCAAATCGTCCATCGTGAATCCGATCGCGGTGCAATTCTCGACGAGTTGTGCGTCGACCACCCGCGGAAATGCCCGCGTCAGATTCACGTCGCAGCCGGGCAGCGACAGAATGGTCTGCTCGGCCGAAATCCTCCGGACGAAAGGCGTGAACTCGAAGTTCAGGCCTCGTATGGCACTTCGAAATTCATCGACGTCGGTGAAACGAAATACCTTCGGCGCCAGCGTCGGCGCATCATCAGTTCTGTTCATGGCAATGTGAAACTTCGCGTCGCAACAAACGCGCGTCCGGCGAGGATGCCGGCCCAACTTCCCCGTTCCGGTGTCCCTTAAGTCTGAAAGAATCACTTCGCACTATGTTGCCCAGTTGGCGAGCGGCGAAGTCCAAGGACAAGCCGGCGCATCAAATCTCGCCAATTTTCGATAGCGTTTTCCGTGTATCCAGCGGTGCACATATACCTAGACGAGCAAAATCCAAATTTCAAATTAACGTCTGTCGAGCGGAATAGGCGCAGTTCGATAGTCCAAATTAATTTTAGGTCAGGCCCCTGCCATGATGGCAAATTCGCCTGCTGATGTTCTTGCTGAATTGGAAGAGACGGTCGCAACCTGCCCGGCGGAGCGTTGCGCACGCATTCTCTCCGGCATGGTGCAGTTGCTCACTGGCAGCCGCGACCAGTGCCGGGAATTGCTCAGCAACGTGGTCGATGGTGTTCTGCTGCGATTGACGGAACGAGTCGAGACCAGCGCACTGGTTCAGCTCAGCACGGCGCTCGCCGAGCTTGACATCGCGCCTCCCGAAACATTGTGGCGTCTCGCCTCGCACGATAATCCGGACGTGGCATGTCCTGTGTTGCTCAAGTCGCGCGCACTTTCCGCGGCAGATCTCGAGGCTGTCATTGACTCCCGTGGCGAGTTGCATCGACGCGCAATCGCCGCCCGCAGCGACATCGCGCCGGCCGTGACCGAAGCGTTGATCAAGCACGGCGGCCCGATCTGCCTTGCCCTGATCAAGAACCCGGGAACGAAATTCTCCGACGCAGCCTATGCAGCGCTGATTGCCAAGGCCGACCAGGACGGCGAGATCGCGAAGGCGCTGGCGCTCCGGCCCGGCACGCCCGACCTGGTCGTGCGCAAGCTGCTCTCCGCCCCACCAATGCGGCAGGCACCGGCGACGCCCAACCCATCCGCCGCGGCGCCGGTGCCGGAAGCGGAGCCGGCTCCGCCAAAGCGGCCTTGCCGGGCCGAGTATGCAAGCGCGAGGCCGGAGATCGTCATCCTCAACCGCATCGGCAAGCTCAACGATTCCACGGTGAACCGTTTTGCGATCCGCGGCGAGACGGCCAACCTGTTCACGGCGCTGTCGGTGCTTTCAGGGGCGCCGCTCGAAATCATCGAGCATGTCGTGAGCGACGACGATTGCGAGGGGCTGGTCATGGCGTGCCGGGCCTCGCGGCTGAACTGGCAGACCACCCTGACCATCCTGAGCAACCGCAGCGGGAAAAGGCTCTCCTATGCCGGGCGCGAGCGCGCGCAACGGATCTTCGAGACGCTGCTTCTGTCCACCAGCCAATGGACAGTGCGATGGGGGGAAATAGCCGCAAGCGCCAACACGAGCGATCCGGCAAATCGCGGCGCGAAGATGGGGGTTAGCCGATGAAGTTCGACGGCCGCAAAGCGCAGCGCGTGAAAATGGATCACAAGCAGCCGGTCAATCTGATGGGCTCCGACGGCACGTGGCGGCGCAGTTGCGTTCTGCTCGACATATCGCAAAGCGGTGCGAAGATCGAAGTCGAGGGCACGCTCGACGTTCTGCGGGCCAAGGAATTCTTCCTGCTGCTGTCGTCGACGGGGCTCGCCTACCGGCGCTGCGAATTGGTCTGGATCGACGGCACCACGGCCGGCGTGCACTTCGTCACCGTAGACGGCAAGAGGAAACCGGCAGCCGCCGCTGCCGCTCAGAGCAAATAGGCCCAAGGACTCATCAGCCCCATCCACTCAGCATAATTCAGGTCAGCCGTGCAGAACGCGCGAATTATATCCCGCCCCGTCAAAGGCAACGGCGGCATCCGAGAGAAGGAAGCGGCACGCCCGTTCGTGCATGTGCTGGCTGATTCCTCAGACAAATTATCGAGCATCTGTTCGATTCTCGAGCAGCAGTTTGCCGTCGCAGGCGAACGGCTCGACGCGGAAGCCAAGCTGTCCCAGGTGCCGTTCGCGATCGTCATCCGTGCGGAATTGCGTGATGTCCGCACCATTGCGGCCATCAAGAAACGAGCCGTAAAGCTCGCGAAGGCAACGAAGCGCATCTTCCTGGTCGAGCACGCCTCTCACATGAGTATCTCGCAGGCCTACGCGCTCGGGGCCACGCTCGTCCTTCCCGGGACGATCGACAAGATCAAGCTGCTGGCAGCGCTTGCTGATCCCGCCGAAGAGGCGTCTGGTTCCTCAGGTCACGCGGCGCAGTCGGACAATGCAGTCGAGACCGCGGCGACCGCGATCGCGTCGATGTTCACCTCGGTGACATCAGGCCAGCCGATCGACATCAACGGCGCCAGAGAAGCCGGCCGCCAGATCGCCGATCGCATCAGCCAGCATGGCCTGTCGGAATGGCTCACGGCGGTGCGGCGCCATCACGAGGGGACCTATCAGCATTGTCTCCTCGTCACCGGCGTCACCATCGACTTCGGCCTGAGCCTCGGCGTCGGCAGGCCCGATCTGGAGCGCCTGTATACGGCGGCCATGTTCCACGACATCGGCAAGGCCCGGATCCCTCTTGCCATCCTCGACAAGCCCGGCCGTCTCGATCCGGAGGAACGTGCCATGATCGAGACTCACCCGGCAGCGGGCTACGATTTTCTGAAAGACCAAGACGATATCTCGCCGGAGATCCTCGATGCCGTGCGGCATCATCACGAATATCTCGACGGCAGCGGCTATCCGGATGCGCTCGGGGCCGAGAGCATTGGCGACATCGTGCGGATTCTCACGATCTCGGACATCTTCGCGGCCCTGATCGAATATCGGCATTACAAGCCGACGCTGCCACGCGGCGAGGCCTATGAGATCCTATGCGGGATGAGCGGAAAGCTGGAGAAGGCGCTGCTGACCGCGTTCAGGCAGGTCGCTCTCACGAGATGAGCGCAGCAATCCGTCTCGACCCCAGTCTAGTGCGCGGCGCGATGTCTGGTGCGGCGCGGAACGGTCCGGCAGGCGAGCCCTTCGGCCAGCAGCTTCATGTCCTCGTGCCGGCCGCTACGGATCATCCGGCCGAACTCTTCGGGTGTGAAAGGAAGACTTGGATCATCATCGATCGGACGCCGCACTCGCGGGCCGAAGAACCGTCGAACCAGGCTAGCGAGCCGCCGCATGTCAATTCCCTCGCGCCAGCATCAAACCTTTCAGTCCGTACATTGTTCCTCCTGCACGATAGAGATTGCAAGAGGCCGCCAAGGGGTCCGCACCAAAAAAATTCCGGCGAGAGAATAATCTCCTCTGCCTCCGTTACTCGGCGAATCCGACGTAGCGCACGAAATCGTCGTTGCCCTCGCGATCGGAGCGAACGGCGTTCGCGGCAAAGTTGTCGTCGGGATAGCCCATCGCGACGCAGGTCATGATCACCTCGTCCTCCGGAATGTTTGCGACCTCGCGCACGATGTCGGAACGCATGATGCCCTGCCCGTTGATCACAGAACCGAGACCGCGGTCCCAGGCCGCGAGCACGATTCCGTAGCAGAGCGCGCCCAGATCGAAATGGCAGACCGCGCCGGGATCGAGCACGCGGTCATAGGTCAAGACGAGCGAGACCGGCGCGTCGAACTGGCGGAAGCCGCGCAGCACCCAGTCCTGGCGCATCGGCTTGTCGTCGCGCGCGATTCCCATCGCGCCGAACAGTTTCTTGGCGACGTCGACTTGCCGGGTCCGGTGCACGCCCTGGTACTCCCCGTGGCTGACGATGTCGCGCTTGACCTTGGCGCCGGCAACCATTTCCTCCATGTTGCGTCGGCGCAGCTGTTCCAGCGGACTGCCTGTGAGCACGTGGACATGCCAGGGCTGGGTGTTCATCGACGACGGCGCACGCTTGGCGCTGTCGATGATCGCCTCGATCACCGCGCGCGGCACCGGCTCGTTCCTGAAGCCGCGCACGCTGCGGCGCGACTGGACCAGCGTTTCGAATTCCACCTCAAGACCTCCCTGCCCGTTCATCCCACGGCATTGCATTCCCCGGCATCGCCACATGCGAGCGGTTGCCGATGCGGCGCGCAATATCTATGCTAACCCGCAAGCAAGACCAAGAACCGTGTGAGGATTCCATGGCCGCACCGCTCGATCCAGTCATCGCCCAGATCATTCCGCTGCTGCCGATGCGCGATCACACGACGATGACGCCACAGAGCGCCCGCGATTCCTTGCGCGCACTGGCTGCCTCGCGCGCGGCCATACCGCCGCCGCCGGTCGACATCGTCGCGGATATCAAGGTGAAAGGCGGCGCCGGACCGCTCGATGCACGGGTCTACCGGGTCGGCACCACGCCCGCACCGACCGTGGTGTTCTTCCATGGTGGCGGCTGGGTCGCGGGCGACCTCGAGACCCACGACCGGCAGGCACGCAATCTTGCGATCGAGACCGGCGCAGTCGTCGTCTCCGTCGACTATCGTCGCCCGCCCGAAACGCGCTTTCCCGGCGCGGTCGAGGACGCCTTTGCCGCGGTCAGCGACGTGTTTGGCCGCGTCGCGGAATTTGGCGGCGATGCAAAACGCCTGGGCGTCGCCGGCGACAGCGCCGGCGGCAATCTCGCCGCCACCACCGCGATCGCCTGCCGCGACGCCGGCATCAAGCTCGCCGCGCAACTCCTGGTCTATCCCGTCACCGACGTCCTTGGGAGTTATGCGGACGCGCGCGAGAACGCACGCTTCCCCTCGCGCGCCGAGAATGCCGAAGGCTACTTCCTCTCCCGCGCCGTGATGGAGTGGTTCTGCGGTCATTATCTCGCCGATCCCTCGGACGCGACCGACTGGCGCGTTTCGCCGCTGCGCGCGACTTCGCTTGCCGGCGTCGCGCCCGCGATCGTCGCCACCGCCTGGTTCGATCCCCTCCGCGACGAGGGCACGGCCTATGCACGGGCGCTGGAAGTCGCCGGTGTGCCGGTAAAGCACCATGAAGGCCCCAGCCTGATCCACGGCTATTTCGGCCTCGGCGACGCCTCCGAGGTGGCGCGCGCCGAAGCGCAGCGCGCACGCGCGGACTTCAAGGCGCTTCTCGCGCGCGGCGTATGAGCGGCTAGGTGCTCCCCGCCCGTTGCGCGTCGGTGTGCCCCCAAGTCTGGTCCCAATCCTGACCGGCGGCATCGACGACGCGGCCGTCGGCTTCGAAGAACTTGTTCGGCACCTGGAAGATCGCCAGGATCAGGGCGCCCTCCGGGCACCAGGCAGCATGCCGGCTGCCCGCCTCGCGCCAGATGAATTCGCCGGCCTTGCAGGCAATCCCCTTGGCCGGCCCCTCGTTGTCGACGAGAGCGCCCTCGATGACATAACTCTGCTCGACGCCGACATGCTCGTGATCGGGCAGCACCGATCCCGGCGCAAAGCGCATCAAGGCCGTCATCAGACCGCTGCTGCGATCGAACAGCAGCGTCTTGGCCTCGCAGCCGGGAAAGCGCGTCTTCTGCCATTCCATGTCTTGCGGCCGAACCAGGTGAGAATGCCGGTCAGAATCGGCATCCGGCATGTTCGCAATCAGGATCTCCATCACGATGCTCCCTTCGGCTAAACTCGCCCGAAGCTAGCAGGATCGCCCGTCCCGGTCAGCGAGCAGTGCAGCAGGCGGTGGGCCCCGTCGCACCCGCGCTCGGAAAATCGCCAGGAAGACCCGGCGGCAGGCGATCATCCAGCTTGATTGCGCCACGATTCCCGGCTCCAATCCGCGCGCCATTTCTGGTTTAGGGAGACAATCATGATGAAGCGAATTTTCCTGGCTGCGATCGTTGCCACGTTTGCGGCGGGTTCGGCCTTCGCGGAAGACACCTGCGAAAGCAAGGCCGTCGGCAAGGACGGCAAGGCCCTGGCTGGCGCCGCCAAGACCTCGTTCATGAAGAAGTGCAAAGCCGACGCCTGCGCGCCCAAGGCCGTCAGCGCCGAGGGCAAGCCGCTCGCCGGCGCCGCCAAGAACAGCTTTATGAAGAAGTGCGAAGTCGGCGCCTGACCGCTGCGACTTTGGTGCTCATTTAGCGAGCAACGGTTCCACAAACTCGTCATGCCCGGGCTTGTCCCGGGCATCCACGTTTTTGTTTCCGAATAACAGAGGCAAAGACCGTTTGCCTCTTCTCGCACGCGCCGAGCGCGCAGAGCAAAATCGTCGCCACCCTAGACAGAGTGCCTCGGCTAGCGGAACATGCAGCGCTGAGCGAACCGGGGCGCACCAACGAGTCTTCCAGCAAAGGGTGGTCGAGATGTTGCAGTTTCGAGTGCGTGATTACACGATGGCGGCAATGAGCTTGCTCTTCGCTCTGCTCATCGGACTTGAAGCCGCGAACGCGCGGGGCCCGGGACTGCCCAACGTCATGGTGCTCGCAACCGGCGGCACGATCGCCGGCAGCGGGGCGAGCAGCACCACCGTGGTGGGTTACACCGCAGCCACCGTGGGCATAGAGACCCTCCTGAACGCCGTTCCCGAACTGAAAACGGTGGCTAACGTCAAGGGCGAGCAGGTCTTCC
This sequence comes from Bradyrhizobium sp. WSM4873, assembly GCF_055811355.1. Lineage (NCBI taxonomy): Bacteria > Pseudomonadati > Pseudomonadota > Alphaproteobacteria > Hyphomicrobiales > Nitrobacteraceae > Bradyrhizobium > Bradyrhizobium sp. WSM4873. The sequence continues at coordinate 173,755 of NZ_JBVVPS010000001.1, forward strand.
AGATCGCCAGCGAGAACATGAACAATGACTACTGGCTCAAGCTTGCCAAGCGCGTCAACACGCTGCTCGCGCAGGACGACGTCGATGGCATTGTGATCACGCACGGGACCGATACGATCGAGGAAACCAGCTATTTTCTGGACCTCGTCGTCAAGAGCAAGAAACCTGTCGTCGTCGTCGGCGCGATGCGGCCGTCGACGGCGATCAGCGCGGATGGGCCGATCAACCTCTTCAATGCGGTGATCCTCGCGGGCAGTGACGAGGCCGTCGGCAAGGGCGTGCTCGTCGCTCTCAACGATCAGATCAACGCGGCCCGCGATGTCACCAAGAACAACACTTCGACGGCGGACACCTTCCGCACGCCTGAACTCGGCTTTCTCGGCTACATGCAGGGCAACAAGCCGTACTTCTATCGTCAATCGACGCGCCGGCACACGGCAGACTCCGAATTCGACGTCTCCAGCCTCGATGTCCTGCCGCAAGTCGACATCGTCTACGGCTACGCCAACATGAACCGGGTTGCGATCGACGCGTTTGTCGCCGCCGGGGCCAAGGGGATCGTGCATGCCGGCGTCGGAGACGGCAGCCTGGCTCGTCCCGCGGTCGAGCCGGCGCTCGACGAGGCCCGCAAGAAGGGTGTCGTGATCGTGCGCAGCAGCCGGGTCGGCAACGGCATCGTCGCGCGCAACGGCGAGGCCAAGGACGACGAGCACGACTTCGTCGTCTCGGATACGCTCAATCCTCAAAAGGCGCGTATTCTGCTGATGCTGGCGCTGACCAGGACGACCGACACGAAGGAAATCCAGCGGATGTTCTACACGTACTAGACCGTCGGACGTACGGTCGCTCCACGAACTCGTCATGCCCGGGCTTGTCCCGCCTGCGAGGCCGAAGCCTCTTCGGCGAGGCGAAGGCCCGGGCATCCACGGCCTTGTTTCCGTGTAGCAAAGGTCGTGGATGACCGGGACAAGCCCGGCCATGACGGCGAGGCGGTCGCCCTACTCCCGCTTGAAACGGTAATCAAAGGCGGCGCCGAGCGGCTTGATCAGCCCGACCGTCGGCGCCGGAAAATGGACAGGCAAGATCAGCGTGTCGGTGTCGGCGACGGAAGCAAAGAACTTTCGCCGCGACACCGCCGACTGCTTCGCATCCCAATCCGGCTTGGCCGACCAGTCCGGCTCGCGGCACTGGATCTGGTGATGCATGAGATCGCCAGCGACCACCGCGCGGCGCCCCTTCGAGAAGATGTTCACGCAGCAATGGCAGGGCGAATGCCCCGGCGTCGGCGTCAGCGTGACGGTGTCGTCGAGCGCGTAGTCGTCATCGACCAATAGCGCTTGGCCTGCTTCGACGATCGGCAGGCAATTGTCGCGGAACACGGTACCGGGCGGATTGCCGCCCTTGGCATGCTCGGCCTCCCAGGCCGCATATTCACCCTTGTGGAAGACGTATTTCGCATTGGGAAACGTCGGCACCCAGCGGCCGTCGCGCAAGGTCGTATTCCAGCCGGTGTGGTCGATATGAAGATGCGTGCAGAAGACGTAGTCGATCTGCTCGAAAGGGATGCCCAGCGCGAACAGCTCGTTGCGCCAGCGCTCCTTGCCCGGAAAATCGAACGGCGGCGGATGGCCCTTGTCCTCGCCGGTGCAGGTATCGACCAGAATGGTGTAGCGCGGCGTGCGCACCACGAAGGTCTGATAGGTGATCACCATCATGCCGCGCGCGGCGTCGAACACCTCAGGCTCCATCGTCGGCAGATGATGCCTGAACACGGCCTCGTCATAGGCCGGGAAAAAATCCTGCGGCCGCCGCCACGGTCCCTCCCGCTCGATCACCGCATCGATGGTGATGTCGCCGATGCGCAGCTGCTTCATGAAGGTTTCGCTCCCCTTTTGGAAGGAGCGTAGCGGGCCGCAGCAACGCGTCAAGGCGGCGTAGCGGTATGCTAGCTCCGCAGCCCCGGCGCTTCCTGCCCCGTGCGCGCGACGTATTCGGTGTAGCCGCCGCCGAACTGGTGGATGCCTTCGGGCGTCAACTCCAGCACGCGGTTCGACAGGACGCTGAGAAAATGCCGGTCATGCGAGACGAACAGCATGGTGCCCTCGAAATCCGACAGCGCCGTGATCAGCATCTCCTTGGTGGCGAGGTCGAGATGGTTGGTCGGCTCGTCCAGCACCAGAAAGTTCGGCGGATCGAACAGCATCTTCGCCATCACCAGGCGCGCCTTCTCGCCGCCCGAGAGCACGCGGCAGCGCTTCTCGACGTCGTCGCCGGAGAAGCCGAAGCAGCCGGCGAGCGCGCGCAGGGAGCCCTGACCCGCGGTCGGAAACGCATATTCGAGTGACTCGAACACCGTCTGCTCGCCGTCGAGCAAATCCATCGCGTGCTGGGCGAAATAACCCATCTTGACGCTGCCGCCGACCGCCACCGTGCCATCGTCCGGCTCGCTCGCACCAGCGACGAGCTTGAGCAGCGTCGATTTGCCGGCGCCGTTGACGCCCATCACGCACCAGCGTTCTCGGCGGCGGATCATGAAATCGAGCCCGTCATAGATCCGCTTGCTGCCGTAGCCCTTGAACACCTTCTTGAGCGCAACGACGTCCTCGCCCGAGCGCGGCGCCGGCGGAAAGTCGAACGCCACCGTCTGGCGGCGGCGCGGCGGCTCCACCCGCTCGATCTTGTCGAGCTTCTTCACCCGGCTCTGGACCTGAGCCGCATGAGATGCGCGCGCCTTGAACCGCTCGATGAACTTGATCTCCTTGGCGAGCATCGCCTGCTGGCGCTCGAACTGCGCCTGCTGCTGCTTCTCGCTCAGCGCCCGCTGCTGCTCGTAGAACTCGTAATTGCCGGCGTAGGTGGTGAGCGAACCGGAATCGATCTCGACCACTTTCGAGATCACGCGGTTGATGAACTCGCGATCGTGCGAGGTCATCAGCAGCGTGCCTTCGTAGTCGTGCAGGAACTTCTCCAGCCAGATCAGGCTTTCGAGATCGAGATGGTTGCTGGGCTCGTCGAGCAGCATGACGTCGGGACGCATCAAGAGGATGCGGGCGAGCGCCACGCGCATCTTCCAGCCGCCGGAGAGCTTGCCGACGTCGCCGTCCATCATCTCCTGGCTGAAGCCGAGGCCGGACAGTGCCTCGCGCGCGCGGCCGTCGAGCGCATAGCCGTCGAGCTCTTCGAACGCGTGCTGCACCTCGCCGTAACGCGCGATGATCTCGTCCATCTGGTCGGCTTTGTCCGGATCGGCCATCGCAGTCTCGAGCTCGCGCAGCTCGGCTGCCACCGCACTCACTGGTCCCGCCCCGTCCATGACCTCGGCCACGGCGCTGCGGCCGGCCATCTCGCCGACGTCCTGGTTGAAATAGCCGATGGTGATGCCGCGATCGGTCGAGACCTGCCCCTCATCGGGCAGTTCCTCGCCGGCGATCATCCGGAATAGCGTGGTCTTGCCGGCGCCGTTCGGGCCGACGAGCCCGATCTTCTCGCCCTTGTTGAGGGCGGCGGACGCTTCGATGAACAGGATCTGGTGGCCGGCTTGCTTGCTGACGTTGTCGAGGCGGATCATGGGGTCTTTTTGGAGGATTGTTGCGTTGCAGCGTCAATAGGCCATGCGGGCCGCCAGGGGAAGCCCGGCCGGACCCGGATCAGCCCCGCGCGCCGCCGAATTCGCGCAATTCGACCCGCAACTTACGCCTTGTAGACCTCCACGGTCTGCATCATGCCCATCTCCTCATGGTTCATCATGTGGCAGTGGAGCATGTAGACGCCGGTGAAATCGATGAAGCGCGAGCGGAACACGACCTGCCCGCCCTTGCGCTCCACGATCACGGAATCCCGCCATTCCGGCACCGCCAGCGCCTTGCCATTGGCCGAGATCACCTGGAACGGGTTGGTATGGATGTGGAAAACGTGGTCGTCATGCTCGTGCGTGTTGACGATGGTCCACTCCTCGACCGCGCCCAACTTCACCCGCTGATCGATGCGGCCGGGGTCGAACTTCTTGCCGTCGACGAAGAACTCGAATTCCTGCCAATGGCCGGCGGCATCGGCCTCCGGCGCGGTCGCCGACAGCACCACCTTGCGGCGGTTGGTAATCTCGGAATCCTTGATGGTCGCGAGCGGCGCCGGCGGCAGGACACGCGGCAGCTTCATGTCCATCGGCGCGCCTGACACCACGACCCGCGCCAGCGGCCCGACCGGCGAAGGATGGCCCTGGTCGTAAGGCGCCGCATTGAAGGCGTAGGTGCCGGGGCTGCCTGCCTTCACCAGAATATCGGCGCGCTGCCCAGGCGCAATCAGGACCTGCTTGAGCGGCTGCATGGCGCCGAGTTGGATGCCGTCATAGGCGATTGCATGCAGATCGTGCTTCTCCAGGTCGAGCAGCATGTCGTCCTGGTAGGCGGCATTGAGGATGCGCCAGCGCTGCACCTCGCCGGGCCGCATCTCGATCATCGGCCGGCGCTGGCCATTGATGGCGAGAAAGCGCGTCGCAGTCTCGGGAAACAGCGTCTCGAAATTCTCGACCATGCCATTGGCATCGTAGACCACCTGGGTCAGCACCATGAGCCGTTCGCGGGCTGTGGCGATCTCGGGAATTTCGGCGAAATCGCCTTCGATGACGATGGCGCCGACCATGCCGGAGGACATCTGGATGTCGGCGCTGCCGTGGTGATGCGGGTGATACCAATAGGTGCCCTTGGTGTGATCGGCCGGCAGGGTGATTTCGATGTTGTAGCTGCGGCCCGGCGCCATCGAGCGCATGACGTTGTCGGAAATTCCGCTCGGGCTGGTATGCGCGCCGTGGAAATGGAAATTGGTGTTGTTGAACTGGTGCGGATGGCTGATGTCGGCCGGCAATCCATCGCGGTTCGGCGGCAGATCGTTGATCATCTTGATGCGCAGGGTATCGCCGGGCTTCATGCGCAAGGTCGGGCCGGGGCTGCCGCCCTCATAGGACCTGACATAGAGCCTGACGCCGCCGATCTGGCGATAGGCATAGCCGACCCGCATGGTCGTGCTCAGCACGCCATTGACGGACCGCCGCACCTCGGGCTCGACCAGCGCTTGGTCCATGGCAGGAACGGGCGTTTCAGCGACCATCCCCATGCTCGGCGACATGTCCGCGGTGTGGGACGTGCCCGCATGGTCGTGCACGGCGTGCTGGGCGTTCGCCGCACCTGCGAACAGCGACAACGCGCCGGCTTTGAGGCCGCAATCCAGCAATTGACGGCGCGACAATGTCGTCGTGCCCATTGCGCCGGTGATTGAAGACGCACCGTTCGGATCCTGCTGCATTTGAATTGCGCCCCCTGTTGCCGGACCGTCTTCCGTTCGATTCGACTCTAAAGCAAGCACGAAACCACAATTCGATCTGCGAGCGCACGACATTCAGCGGTTGTAAACCTTCTCGCCCGTTCTATCGTCGCATGATGCATCGTGACGGATTCGCGCTGGCGCGCGCCATGCCCTTCGGACATCGCATGTTGACGGCATCCCAATGTTCTCGAAACTCTGTACAAGGATATGATCATGGGGCCTTCGCGACGCGAGTTCGTGAAGTGGTTGTCGGCGGGAGGCATCTCGGTCAGCCTCTCACATCTTGCATCCGCGGCCGGTGTGCCCTTCGCAGCGCACGAGACGCTGCCTGGACGCGGCAAGTTCAATCCCGCGACAAATGGCGCCGGCCGCGTCGACGGCGTCGCCAAGGTCACCGGTGCGAAGCTCTACGCCTCCGACTTCCGCGCCAATGATCTGCAGGGCTGGCCGCAGGCCACCTCGCACGCCATCCTGGTCCGCGCCAACGACGCCACGCACGTCTACACCGGACTGGACCTCGCCCGCCTCGGCGGCGCGCTCAAGCCGTCGATGGTGGTGACTGCCGCCGAGCTCGACCGGATCGGGACGCAGGTGCCGGAGTTCTACGCGGGCGACCTGTTCTGTCCGATCGGCAAGACGCCGCTCTACCTCGGCCAGCCGGTCGCGCTTTTGATCTTCGAAAAGTTCGACGCCTTCGACCAGGCGCGTCTCGCGCTGCGCGACGGCACGTTCGTCCAGTTCGGCGAGGAGACCGGGCCTGTCGTCGTGCCGGATTACGGGGCTTTCCGCTTCACGCGCGTGGCAGGTCCCTCGCCTGACAAGCCGGATGTCTATTCGCCGCTCCAGGCCGGCTGGGTCTCGCCCAAGAAGGTCCAGAGCGCGGCGCTGCCGGTGTGGTCGCCGCTCGCGAAGGACATGCCGGCGGATTACGCCAAGGCGGCGAAACATGGCGAGCAGATTCGTGCCGAGCTTGCCGCGGATGACGCCTCCATGCTGGTGCTCGACCGCGAGTTCGAGACGCAATCGGTCGACCCGATGTTCCTGGAGCCGGAATGCGGGCTCGCCTGGTACGACGGCAAGGGCGGCAATCTCGAACTGCTGCTTGGGGTCCAGTCGCCCTACGAGGCGGCGGAATCGATCGCGCATCTCTTGGCCAAGGCCCGCGCGCCCTACAAGCCGGCGCACATCAACGCGCAGTTCGCCCATGTCGGCGGCGGCTTTGGTGGCCGCGATCACACGCCTTTCATTCTCTATGTTGCGCTCGCGGCGATCTGCTTTCCCGGCAAGCCGGTGCGGCTGGCGCATGACCGCTACCAGCAGTTTCAGGCCGGCATCAAGCGCCATTCGATCAAGATGCGCTCGCGCATCGGCATCGATCGCGCGACCGGCAAGATCAAGGGGTTCGCCGCCGATCACGTGCTCGACGGCGGCGGGCTCGCCCATTTCTCGGCCAGCGTCGCCGTCGTCGCGGCCACCGGCGCGATCGGCATCTACGACATTCCGAAGGTCGACGTCAGGACCGTCGCGGTGCACTCGCGCGGCGTGAGCGCGGGCTCGATGCGCGGCTACGGCATCCTGCAAGCCATGACGGCGCTGGAGGTCCTGATCGACGAAGCCGCGTCCGAGCTCAAGCGCGATCCGATCGAATTCCGGCGGCGCAATGCGCTGCCCCAGAACGGCCGGACCATGACGGGCAATCCCTACATCGTCTCGGTGCGGACGCCCGAAATCCTCGACAAGCTCGAGAAGCACCCGATCTGGCAGCAGCGGGCGCAGTTCAAGCAGACCTCGTCGGATCGGCTCGTCGGCACCGGCGTTGCCTGCGTGACGAAAGACTATGGCTCCGGCGCGGACGGCTCGCTCGGCCGTGTCGAGCTTGCCCCCGACGGCAAGATCGTGATCTTTTGCGATCATGTCGAGATGGGCAACGGCATCGGGACGGCGCTGGCCAACCGCGTCGCCGGCCATCTCGGCGCCATCGCCGACGAGGTCTCGGTCGCCCGCGTCGACAGCTATGACGTGCTCGGGCTGGTCACGTCGGGCGATCCCTCCACCATGGACCAGAAGACGCAGGATGCCGCGGAGAAAAACCCGCGCTGGGTGCCTGCGATCAGCTCGCCGACGAGTTCCTCGATCGGCGCCCATGTCGGCACGCATTCCGCCGCGGAGGCCGCCCGGGTCATTTTCCGCTTCGGCCTGTGGCCCGCGGCGCTCGAGCTGTGGCGCATCGCAAGGACCGATCCGCGCGCGGGGCAATGGGCTAGCGCAAGCTGGCAGAACGGCCAGCTCACCATGCCCGGCCTCGAACCGCTCGGCCTCCCTGCGCTCGCGGCAACGGCTCACACGCGTGGCTTCGTCACCGGTGCGGTTGCGCACAGCTTCTCGCGCTGGGCGTGGTCGCGGGCCCGCTTCCCGCTGTCCGGCGAGCAATACCGCGCCGAGATCGACGCGCTGGCGATCCGCAAAGGCAATAGCAAGTTCGAGCGGATCAACCGCACCAGGGTCAAGTTTCCGCCGACCGACAACAACCGGATCGGCACCGCCTACACCTCGATGTGCGGCACGGTCGTTCGCGTCGAGATCGAGCGCGCAACCGGCGCGCTTCGCATCGCCAAGGCCTATAGCGTTTTCGAATGCGGCACCGCGCTGGTGCCCGAGGTGGTGATGGGCCAGGCCCAGGGCGGCTTCGCCATGGGCGTCGGCTACGCGTTGCTCGAAACCCTGCCCCCGTTCGAGGGCGGGCCGGGCAATGGCGAATGGAATCTCGGGCGCTATCTGGTCGCACGCGGCTCCGACCTGCCGCTCCGCGATCTCGAGATCGAGATGCTGAAGCCGCTGGTATCGGACGAAGCGCCGAAGGGCATGGCGGAGGTCGTGATGATCCCGATCGTGCCGGCGCTGATCAACGCCATCCACGACGCCACCGGCCATCGCTTCCGCGCGCTGCCGGTCACCGCAAGCCTATTGAAGGGAGTGCTCGCGTGACGACCCTCAGCCTCACCATCAACGGCCAGAAGCACGGTCCGATGGACGTCCGCGACGACCTCTCGATGAATGATTTTCTGCGCGAGATGCTCGGCATGACCGGCACCAAGTTCGGCTGCGGCGCCGCGCAATGCCTCAGCTGCGCCGTCATCATCGACGCGCCCGACGGCACCAGCACCACCAGCCCGACCTGCGTCGCGCCCGCCGTGAATTTCGACGGCAAGTCGATCCGCACCGTCGAGGGGCACGCGAAGGACGGCGAGCTCTCGACCCTGCAGAAGGCCTTCATCGCGCATTTCGCCTTTCAGTGCGGCTATTGCACCGCCGGCTTCCTCAATGAGGGCCAGGTCTTGCTGGAGCGCCTGTCGCGGACACCCGTCGCGCGCGAGGCGCTGGAGCAGACCATCGCTGACGCGCTCGACGGTCATCTCTGCCGCTGCACCGGCTACGTCAAATATCACGAGGCGGTGCGGGACGTGATCCTCGCCGACTCGAAGCGCTACCTCATGGCCACCAAGTGACACGCATCATGATCTCCGACGTGAGGTTCAAGATCATTGCCGTGGTCGCCGCCCTCGCCGGCAGTCTCGGTGCGGGCTACGCCGGCTCGGAGACGGCAAGCCATGCCCTCGCCTCGCCCGAGAGCTTTGCCTCGATCGGAGACACAGAGAAGCGTTCGGTTGCAATCTTCAGCGAGCTCGGCAAGGTGCTGACAAATCCGCGCTGCACCAATTGCCATCCGGCCGGCGACAGGCCGCACCAGGGCGACAATGCCCGCCTGCATCAGCCGCCGGTCACGCGCGGCGCTGACGGCCACGGCCTTGAGGCGATGCGCTGCAACAGCTGCCATCAGAAGGCCAATTTCGAGCCCGGCCGCATGCCCGGCCATCCCGATTGGCATCTCGCCCCGCGCGAGATGGCCTGGGAGGGCAAGACCGTCGGCGAGATCTGCGAACAGATCAGGGATCCCGCCCGCAATGGCGGGCGCAAGGTGGAAGTCCTGATCGACCATATCGGCAAGGACACCCTCGTCGGCTGGGCCTGGAAGCCCGGCTTCGGCCGCTCGCCCGTGCCGGGCACGCAAGCGCAGGCCGGCGCGCTGGTCGAGGCGTGGGTGAAGACCGGAGCGGCTTGCCCGGCGCCGTGACGACGTCGACTGCACCACCGCCACCCGAGGAGTTCACGACGCATACGGCTCGTGTGGCTAGGCGAACCGCGCCGAAACGGTCCCGAGCCCGGCGATGTTGGCCTCGAATGCGTCGCCCGGATTCACCGGCACCATCGGCCCCAGCGCTCCGGAGAGAACGACGTCGCCGGCGCGCAGCGGTCGCTTGCGGCGGGCCAGTTCGCCGGCGAGCCAGGCCATCGCGTTAAGCGGATTGCCGAGGCAGGCGGCGCCCGTCCCTTTCGAGACCACCTCGTCCTTCCTCGTCATCTGCATCTGGAGAGAGCGGAGATCCAAGCCATCCAGCCGCCGGACGGGTCCTCCAAGAACGAAGAGCCCCGACGAGGCGTTGTCGGCGATGGTATCGACGATCCCAATATCCCAATTGGTGATACGGCTGCCGACGATCTCGAGGGCGGGCATCGCATAGGCCACTGCCCGCACAACGTCGGCCACGGTCGGCGTTTCGACCTCGATCTCGCGGTCGAGTAGGAAGGCTACTTCCGCCTCGATCTTCGGCTGCAGGACGCGTCCCACCACGACAGGTTCGTCTTCTCCCACGATCATGTCGGCGAAAAGTACGCCGAAGTCGGGACGATCGACACCGAGCTGCTTCTGGACCGCACGGGAGGTCAATCCGATCTTGCTTCCGACGACGCGCCGCCCCTCGTTTTCCCAGTGCGCAGTGTTCTCCTGCTGGATCGAATAGGCCGCATCGATATCGAGCTCTGCCAGTTGCGTCCGGATAGGCGCGATAGGGGTGCCGGCGCAAGCTGCGCGGATCCGGGCGGCGAGCTCGCCGTGCTTGGTTTGCTGGTTCATCTGAACGATCCTTACTTGCCGGTCCGGAGGAATTCGATGTGGAGGCGGTTGAACTGCTCCGCGTCCTCGAACTGAGGCCAGTGGCCGCAGCGGTTCATGACGACGAATTTCGAACCCGGAATCATGTCCGCGATCTGCTTGCCTTCCTCGGGCGTGGCGGTCGGATCATGCGAGGTCCACACGACCATGGTCGGAGCCTTGATCGATCGGTACTGGTCGGCGGTGATCATGTTCGGTCGACGGATTTCCATGTCCTGCAGACACATGATCCGCTTCATCGTGTCGGCGAATCCCGGCTGCGCGTAAATCGCACGACGGGTCTCGATCAGGTCGTCCGAGACCATGCTCTTGTCGCACATCAGGAATTCAAGGCGCGTCTTGATCCGCTCCCATGAGGGATCGGAAGCAGCCTCGTTCGACAGCTTCTTCAGTCGTTCCATCACCTGCGGGTGCGCGGTCCAACCGCCGGCGGTGTTGAGGACCAGTTTCTCCACCACGGCGGGATGATGTACGGCGAGATAGGTCGCAACCCATCCACCCAGCGATTCACCGCTGATCATCGCCTTGTCCCTGCCGAGGATCTTGAGGACGGCGAGCACGTGGTCGGCGTAGTCCTTGACCTGGTAGTCGATCGCGGGCTTGTCGGTCCAACCGTGTCCCAGCATGTCGATGGCAACGAACCAGAAGCTATCGGCATGAGGGCCGAAATTCCTCGAATATGCCTCTGCATGGCCCCCGACACCGTGCAGCGCCAGGACGAGCGGCTTGGACGGGTCGCCCGACTCGATGCAGCGGGTCCGGATTCCGCCGGCGTCGATGTAGTGCTGCTTGAAGGAAGCGCCCCGCAGGTCGGCCCAGACGCTGGAGAAGTTCGCTGGTCTTGTGTCGCTCATGACTCGATCTCGTTGGTTTGTGTGTCAGGCGAAGAGCGGGGTGCCGCTGGGCCTCGATGGCGGCTGCGGCTTCTCGCGCGGGATCGCCGAAAGGTCCGAAACATCGAGGACCCTCCGTATCGCAGCGCTCAGCCGGTCCACGGCTTCTCCAGTGTCCGAAGTCCCCTCCATGTCGCGCCAGGCGACCACACCATCGGGGCGAACAAGAAGAACTCCAGCTTCGTCGATCTCGCGAATGCGCTGCCACTCGCAATAGAGGTCCTGCGCTTCGGGCGAGCCCGTCACGACGACCCGGAGAAACGGGAGGTCAAGGCGCAGTGCCGCTTCCTTCCATGCGACGCCGGCGAGGCCCGTCACGACGGCAAAGAGGCCCTTACCCGTCACGTCGAGGGTCGACACCCGCAAGCCGTCGCGATCAACGAGCCACGCATGCGGGATCTTGGCACCCGGGCGCGACGTGGGCTGATTGTAGAGGCCGCGATCTCGCCGCCATTGCTCGGGCTCGCCACCGACGTCGGGAATCACGGCCGAGGATTCGTATCGCTGGTTCATCTCGGTACCCTGGGCATTGAATTCCGTCTGCTTGAGATCAAGCGCGGCCTGCGCCGCCTTCCGGGCCGCGACGCCATCTGGGCCCGGATCGCGAAAACGCGCGATGCCGGCGGCGACCGGATTCTCGGCGCCGGGCACGCGGAAGCATGCGTTCAGCGGGGCATAGTCGAGCCGGGACTGGTTGGCGCGCAGCACGATCTGCTTTCCAACCGGCGCCCGCTCCTGTGAGTAGCTTTCCAGAAGCTTCGGACCGGCCCAACCCTTCACGGCGTACGCGAGCTTCCAACCGAGGTTGTGACTGTCCTGTACGCATGTGTTGTTGCCGAGCCCGCTCGACGGCGGATGCCGGTGGACCGCGTCGCCGCCGCAGAACACCCTACCCTTCGAATACTGGGTCACGTAGGCCTGGTTGACGTACCAGATCGAGGTTCTCACGATGTCGATGTCGACCGAAGGGTCGCCGATCAGCACCTTGATCTTCGGAATGATCGCTTCCGGCGCGAGGTCCGGCTCGCCCTTGCTGATATCGAAGCCCCAACCGGCGATCCACTGCGTCCACGGATGCACGGCCCGCAGCAGCCCCATGCCAATCTCCCCGAAGCTCGCGTCCGGAGTGACGATCCAGTTCAGGATGCTCGGCCGATGTTTGCTGTACCTGGACAGATCTGCGTTGAAGATGGTGTAGACGGTGCCGGCGCGCGCCATCTGACCTTCGATCGGAAGCCCGAGATGGTCCACCACCATGGATCGAGCGCCGTCCGCGCCGACCATGTAGCGTGCGCGAATGGTGTACTCACGCCCATCCAGGCGATCTCGCAGCGTCGCCGTTACGCCGTCCGCATCCTGCTCATGACGGACATACTCGGTGTTGAATGCGAAGGTCGCACCCTTCTCGGCCGCCTTCTGGAACAGGATGGGCTCGAGCAGCGGTTGAATGATATCGACCATTCCGCACGGACTGGCACGCAGGTAATCGCCGCGGCGATCGTCGCCGGTTCCCCACGTCCGCATCCGGATCAACTCGGAGCCGGCCAGGCTGGTCGTGAAGGTCGTGTCGCCCATCAGTTCCCAGGGGCTCGCGTACCTGGCCACGTCGTCCGCGATCCCGAGATCGCGGAAGACCTCGTTGGCCCGCTGGTTCGTGATGTGGGCTCGCGGACTGTCGGCCATCCAGTTGCCGCGTGACACGATGTGACTGCGAACGCCGCAGTTCGCGAGCGCCAGAGCGGTCGTCGAGCCCGTTGGCCCGGCGCCGATGATGAGCACGTCTGTTTCGTATGCCATTTGCCTGCTCCGCGATGCTTCCGCATTCGCGCGGTGTTTTCGTGATCAGTGAGCGCCGTCAGCCTGTTTGGCCGCCATCATCGCCATGCCGGCGATCCAGCCCGGAATGGCTTCGTAGAATTCCTGCTCCATCTTGAAGCGGCCGCCGGTCGAGAAGGCGCCGAAGGCGGCGACCCATGCGAGCACCTCGTTGGCACCGCGTCCCGCAACTTCGCGGACCTTGTCGGTGTCGAGCGCGTCGGCACGCCAGATCTGGCCGCTACGCAGGATCTCCATGAACTGCGCATCCCAATCCGGATTGAGCGGCTGGCACGGCCCCTCTCCCGCTTCTGCGAGAACGCCCGCCTCGAGCACCCGCTTCTCGCGGGCTTCCTTGGCTTCCGCGGTCGGATTTCGCCCATTAATCAGCCGCTCCCGAATCTCCGGTGGCGCGTCCTTGATCGATGGCAGCGGCGGATCGTGCGAGAGGCCCCCCGACGCGGCAAACAAGACTCGCTTGCCGGAACGCGCAGCGAACCGCCCTACCGATTCACCGATTTGCCGGGCACGGCGGTAGGTCGGAACGGGCGGCGCAGCGGCGTTGACGAAGATCGGCAGGATCGGGATCGACTTGAAGTCACCGAGCATCGCCTCCCACAGTTGAACGAAGCCGTGATCGACCGGCATGCGATAAGATACGGCCACGTCAAAGTCCTCGGCCCTCACGTGGTCGATGAGCTCGAGCGCCGTCTTCTCCGGAACATCCAGCGGTCCCGTCCCGCCTCCCCAGTCGCCCAGCGAGACTGCGCCGGCCCCGACGCAGAACGAGGGCATCAGGTCGTAGAAGAAGCCGTTGAAGTGATCGGGAGCGAACTGGATGATGTAGTCGGGTGCGAACTCCTTCACGAAGGTCCCGAGCCGTCCAAACGCGGTTCGGACGCGTTGCTCGGTTTCGTTGCTGGCCGGTCCCTTGTACATCAGAGGCGTGTGAGAAGCGCAGACGATGGCGACTGACATGTTCGGATTCCTCGCGCCGAGTTGGATGGTCGATCGATGGCTGGCGGCTACTTCTTCACCAGCGGGCACGGACTTTCGGATAGCGGGCGGTTGACGGACTCGCCGGGCAGCGTCTGAATGACGTTGTAGAGATCCCAGGCACCCTTGTTTTCGCCAGGCTTCTTGACCCGGAGCAGGTACATGTCGTGGATCATCTTGCGGTCGGCACGGATGTAGCCGTCGGCCGCGAAGAAGTCGTGCACGTGTTCCTTCTCCATCTGCTTCATGACCGTCGGGGCGTCGTCGGTACCCGTGGCCTTGACGGCCTTCAGGTAGTGCGCGACCGAGGAGTAGACGCCCGCATGGAATCCGGTCGGCATTATCTTGGCTTTGGCGAAGAAGCGTTCGGCCCAAGCGCGCGTTTCGGGCGTCCGGTCCCAGTAGAACGGCGACACTTCGTAGGCATCGTGCGCAATCTTCTGACCTACCGCGTAGACGTCCGTCAGCACCGATTGAAGCGGAACGATCTTGGCCGTTGAGCTCAGACCGAATTCGTCCGCCTGCTTCAGCGCGGTCACCGTATCGCCGCTCGACGCCGCGATCGCGATCACGTTGGCGCCGGCATTGGACGCGGTGAGTAGGAACGAAGCGAAGTCGGACGTATTCGGCGGGAACACGGAATTGCCGACCACCTGCCCGCCATTGAGCTTGACTTGCTCAGACGTATCGCGCGTCAAGGCATTGCCGTACGCCTGATCGACTGTGAGGAAGTACCATTTCGTTCCGCCGGCCTCGACCACGGACTTGGCGGCGCCTTTCGCGAGATTGTAGGTGTCGACCGTCCACTGGACCGTTAGCGGCGAGCAGGCCTTGCCGTTGAAGTCCGAGGAGGTCGAACCGGACAACAGCATGATTTTGCTCTTCTGCGCCGCCATGTTCTGCACGGCGAAGCCGATCGGGGATCCCTGCATGTCGGCGATCGCGTCCACGCCTTCGACGTCGAACCAGCGTGCGGCGATCTGCGATCCGACGTCCGGCTTGCCCTGATGGTCGGCCGAGATCACCTCGACGTTGAGGCCGGCGCCGAAGTCCTCGGCGGCCATTTCAGCCGCGATCACCGAACCCTTGCCGTTCGCCATGGCCGTGGGGCCGGCGATGTCGGTCAGGACACCGACCTTGACCTTGCCACCGCTGAGATTCGGGGGGCCGCCGGCGGTCTGCGCCGCGACCGGCGCCGCGAGAGCCAAGCACACGGCCGCAGACAAATAAAAGCTTGAATGAACCATCGTTTCCTCCCGTCGCCGCCCTTTTGGGCGTGCCGGGATGGATTGCCGCCGATTGAACTAGGATTCCATCTGAGTCTATGAAATGTTCGCAGTGCGAACACGTCTGGAGGGATCATGCACCGCAGCGTAAGGGCACTTTCCCGTGGCTTGGCGCTGATCAACGAGCTCAATGCAAGCGGCCCATCCAACGTCGTACAACTCGCAAAGCGGACAGGACTCAACCGTACCACCTGCTATCGTCTGCTCGATACGCTGCGCGAAGATGGCTACGTGACCTTTGACGAGACGAATGCCTTGTTCGGCTTGACGTCCCAAGTACGCACCTTGAGCGAAGGCGTGTCTTCACGGGATCTATCGAGCCAGGCGGCACTGCCCGCGATGTTCGGCCTCCTGGATGGCGTCTCCTGGCCAAGCGACTTCGGAGTGTTCGAACTCGGGTCGGTACTTATTCGGGAAAGCACACATCCCTTCAGTCCGTTCTCCGTTCATCGGTCCATGGTCGGACGGAGGAGATCCTTGGTGCGCAGCGCGCTTGGGAAAGCCATCTTGGCTGCCTCCGCGCCTGCTCTGCGACGAGAGATGCTGGACCTCACCGCATCACTCGTCGAGGAGGACGCGGCTTTGGCGAAAGACCGTCGTTTCATCGAGGACATTCTCTCACAGACGAAAAAGGACGGTTACGCCTCGTCCGTCGGTGGATCGGAGGCGGGCATCAGCGCGATCGCGCTGGCCATTCCGGGGGGCGGCCCCGTCCTCGGCAGCCTGAATCTGATTTTCTTCTCATCGTCGATGACGCCGGAGGCGGCCGCCAAAAAGTATCTGCCCAACATGCGGGCGGCGGTGAAGGAAATCGAGCGGCGGTGGTCCGCGGCAAACAAGGCGCGCGGAAAAGTCTCTTGACGCAGCCGCCTACGTGTTGCGCGCGAATGAAAAGGTGAGCCCTTGTCCCAAACGCCACTTCGAGGAGTGGCGAAGGATCTGCGGCCCGCGAGCGTCAAAACCACAGGAACCAATGTTCATGGCCGTGTTTCGCGCGTGAAAAGCAGATACTTGCAAGCTTATGTGTACCCGCACCTTCACGCCCGCCGCATCAGCTTGAGCGAGGCCGCCAGCCGCAGGCTGCGCTTGCCGGCAAGCGCGATGCCTTCGAGTTCGCCGCTGTCTTCCGTGCAGGTGCCGGAGAAGCCGATCCCGACCTCGTAGCCGCCGAACGAGGGGTTCTCGCCTTTCGGCGACGTTTGCGCCGGGTTCAGCATCTCAACTTTCCACGGCAATCCGCCGAGGAGTATATTGCGGTGACAGTGCACTTTGGTTCAGTCAGCACTTCGAGCGCACGAGTGTGGCTGGGATCATTGAGTGCACTGTCACCGCAAAGCAGGAACTTTCCGTCACGGATGCGCCACTCTTCCTAGCCGCACTCGCCCGAGCCTATGCCAGCCTGCCAACAGCCCCGCTTGCGGGGAAGTCCTTTTGGTAGGCCACGAACGTATCGGACGGGAACAACCAGGACGTATCGTCGTAGTTGACCCACGCCCCGCTACTGTAACGACCGCGCCCGTTCCACGCGACTTGAGCCTTGCGATTGGCGTAGTTCCGGTCCCCCTTCGGAAGCACGTTGCCGTTGGAAACGAACTTGCCGCCGGTGTCGTACGAGCCCTGGATCGCCACGATCTCGTGCACCAGCTGCCACAGCACCCACACCCGAACCATTCCGTCCGCTGGCGGACTGATCTGGACCGTTTCTGCGTACGAGCTTTCGTCGCTAGTCGTCACGGATTTCGAGAACGTCGCTGACACCTCGGCGCTCAGTGCGCTGTACGAGATGCCCAGCGATGCGGTAATCGACTGTGAGACTGTCGAGGATACCCCCTGAGTCTTCGTGACACTGATCGTCAGGGTGTTGCCCACTGGAATCCGATGGTACGACTTCCCAACGGGGCGCCAGAACTGCCGCAAGACCAGCTGGTAGACCGGCGGCCCCTTGCCGTCCCAGTAGTTCTCGATGATCGCGGTGGTGTTTGACAGATTCTCGTTCGGCTCGTCGCAGACATAGGCGCTCTTGCTCGAATTGTCGGAATTGGCCCACATGACCAAGGGCCGATCCACGCTTTGAAGCTGGACATAGGCTGACCTGTCCGGCGGCTGACTGTTCGCGTTCGCGAGTTCGGGGACGAGCGGGAAATCTGTGTTCGTATCAGGCATTTTGAAGGACTCCGTAATGGCACGCCTCATGAAAGACAATTTTAAGTAGTATTTTGTACTATCGGAAACAACACACGCACTCATTGAAGATCGCTGCCGGCCTATCGCTGCATACTGCGACGCCGCACGGGCTCGGCCGCGCCTCAGCTAAACTTCCTTGGGGCGGCCGGTGCCCGAGCAATCGCCAGAAACCTAGCGGCTTCTACTCAGGATTGAATGGAAAACATTGCGCCTATCGCTTCGCCCCTTTTATATTTTCCTCACGTCAGGATCAGGGGGCGGCTTTGGAGCAGGACGAACTTGAGCGCTTGGTTGGCGGCCGGTTGCGATTGACGCTTGATGAGATCGTGCAGCATTCTCGCCTGCCTGAGGCGCGGCACGCTTATCTGGCAAGCTTCGTGAAGGTGTACGAGGGCGAACCATTTCTGGTTCGGCTTCTCCTGGAGGCGGGGCGGTTCTTTGTCTTCCACTGTGCGGCAGTCCTCGAAGCCGCCCATGACCCTTCCCGACGCGAGACCTGGTTCACCGTCAGCGCCCTCAAACAGCAACTTGCCTTGTTCGGATACGCGAGCGACCGGCAGGTGGATCATTTGATCGCGCGGTTGCGGGAGGTCGGGTTTCTCGAATTGCGCAGAGCCCCCGACGACGGCCGGGTCCGATTGCTGGCAACCACGGACAGGCTGCGCGCGCATCACATCGAATGGCTGGTGGCTCACTATGTGCCCCTTGCCACGCTGTATCCCGGTCACGATTACGGCCCGATATTTTCGCGCGATCGGGACTTTTACGTCCTCAACTGCAGCAAATCTCCGCCCTTCAATCCTGCAGCGGCTCGCCTCATGATGACGCTGCCGGACACGATGCTGTTCTTCAGCCATGCCGCCGGGCCGCTCATCCAGAATGCGGTGCTCAAGGCTGCAATGGATGCCGGCGACCCGAGCGCGGTCGTGCCCTATATCGAGGCCACCAGCCGTTTCGGCGTCTCCCGAACCCATGTCCGCAACTTGATGATCTCCGCTGAATCAGCCGGGCTCGTCAGGATCATCGGACGCGGGGGACGCAACATCGAGATTCTTCCGCGTTTCTGGGCAAGCTATGACCGTGGCCTCGCAGTGGGGATGTACCTCACCGATGCGGTCAATCTGGTCACGACGCGTGAGTGGCTCGAGAGATCCAGCCAAATCATGCGACCCTCTGCATTGGAGAACCAGGACTAGCACGCGACGAGCTGATCGGTAGCCTACGCCCTTCGCATCAGCTTGAGCGATGCTGCCAGCCGCAAGCTACGCTTGCCAGCGAGCGCAATGCCTTCGAGCTCGCCGCTGTCTTCTGTGCAGGTGCCGGAGAAGCCGATCCCGACCTCGTAGCCGCCGAACACGGGGTTTTCGCCTTTCGCTGGCGTGTGCTCCTGATTGAGCATCTCGCCCTTCCAGCGGCCGTCAGCTGAGGAATAGGAGCCGAGGTAGTAGAAGAAAGCATCGCCGCCGAGGATGCGGCCGTCCATCAGCAGCATGACGCCGGAGAGTCCGGCATCAACGCCGTCGAGTGCGCGCAGATGAATTGCATAGAGCCCGTTCACGACCCCGCCCGGACCGATCGTCCCCTGCGGCGGCAGCCCATCGTCATCGAGCCGCGTGAGATTGGCCCAGAAACCGGCCCCCGGCATCGTGTCCGCGCTGCCCGCGAGGCGAATCTGGTTGCCGACGAGCCGGCCGCGTGCGCCGATCGAGGCGACATCAGCCCCCATCAGTGGCTTGTAGTTGGGATCGTCGTTATGCCGTTCGGTGATGACTTCGGCGATGATCTCACCGTCGCGCTCGACATAGCTTCCGAGATGCGCGAAGGCCGAATTGCCGCCCAGCAGCTTGCCGTCATGCATGCACATGATGCTGCGGCCGAAGGCATCGTTGACGCCGTATTCAACCTTGTAGAGCCCGTCCAGCAACGCAATTGACCCGGAATATCAAAAGGAAAGCACGCGCTACCTAGCACCAGCGTCGCACGAAGGCCATCGGGCTTTTTCGCGCAGGGCCATTCGCGAAGCCAAACCTGCCATGATGCCATCATGCGCCTGTTTTGCCCGACGGCGCAAGCGATTTCGGCAATTCCGTAGATGGCGATTTCACACCATTTGCGAGAGCTGAGATTTCAAGCACTTGGCTACTGTGCATGGGGTTGTTTTTCGCGTTTTTTGTTCGGGCGGTCGCGACGGCCTTCCTCAGGCGCTAGTGACGCTTGAAATACTGCACCTCGCGCTCATGCTTCTCGGCCGCCGCGCGGCTCCTGAACGTGCCGAGGTTGCGGCGCTTGCCGGTCTTGGGATTCACCTTGCGCGAATAGAGCCGATATTCGCCGGATGCGAGCTTGCGGATCATGGTTGCGCCTCCTGCTGTCGAGGATTCAACGGACCGTGTCCGAGCTGGTTCCTGACGCATTCGACCCCGTCGACACAAGCACGACGCCCGCAACAATTTCGCCTACTACTACAAGTGAGCGACAGCATGATCCGGAAAAGTGCGCAGCGGTTGTCCGAAAAGGTCATGCTCACACATGAATCCAAAGCGCGTTCATCGCGCTTTAGAAGCACAGCGTGGTGACGAGCTTGCCCTGCTTGTCCTTGATCGCATAGGGACAGCGCAGCCGCTCCAGCGCCTGCTTGGCATCCGCGTCGCCGAGCGCCGCAGCGCGCTCGTAATAGGATTTCGCGGCGTCCTTGTCCTTTGGTCCGCCGCGGCCTTCCTGCGCGAAGGCGCCCATCCGCTCCAGCGCGCCGGGATGGTTTTGCGCGGCAGCCTTCTCGAACAGCGCACGCGCCGCGGCGTCGTCCTTCGCACCACCCGTACCTTCGGAGAGCATCATGCCGAGCTGGTATTGCGCCTCGGCATTGGTCTCTGCGGCCTTGCCGAGCAATGCGCGCGCCTGTGCGGGATCGGCCGGCGCGGCACCGCCGCTGCCGCCGAGCGCGGCGAGATTGCTGATGCCGCGGGGATTGCCGGCCTGCGCCGCTTTCTCGAACAATTTGCGCGCCTGCGCTTCATCCCTGGCGACACCGGAGCCGGTGCCGTAGGCGACACCGAGCTCGACCATTGCCGCACTCGATCCCTTGTCGGCGGCCTTGCGCCAGGCGGCCATCGCGTCCGCCGTCTGCCGGTTGGCGGCATAGGCGCGGCCGAGCGCGAACATCGCGCGCCGCGATGAGGGTGCGGCCTGCTTGCAGAATTTGATGGCGGTCGCAACGTCGGAGGCCGCAATCTCCGTCACGCCCTTCATATCGGCCGGCTTGTCGGGATCGCTGGGGTCCGCGGCGACGCGGTCGCACAGGACGAGATCGGCCGATTGCGCATGCGCCGACAACGGCGCCGCAAGCGTGAGAAGGATGGCAACGAGGAAAGTCCGCATGGACGCCAAGTTGCGTCGTCGCGCCGGCAAATTCAAGGCTCGAGTCCCGATTGGCGCAGCACGGGGACGACCTCGGGTGATGCCAGATAGCGCAGCAGCCGATCCGCGGCGTCGGCATGCTCGGCGTTTGTCATCCGGCCGGCGGAGAACACGGCCGGCGTTTGCAGATCATGCGGAATCGGTCCGATCACCTCGATGCCTTCGACCTGCTTCAGTTCGCTGATCTGCTGCACGGCGAGCTCAGCCTCGCCGCTCACGAGCCGCTCCGCGGTAAAGCCCTGCTCGACGATGGTGGCTTTGGCGTTGATCTCTGCCGCGATGCCCATCTGCGCGATCAACCGGGCGAAATAGACGCCGCTCGCACCCAGCCGCGAATAGGCCACGGACCGCGCCGCGAGCAGCGCCTTGCGCAGCGCGGTTTCCGTGGCGATATCGGGATGCGCTTGCCCCACCCGCACCGCGATGCCGACGAAGGAGCGCGCGAGATCGGCCGCGTTCCCTGAGACGACGCGGCCCTCGTCGATCATCTCGTCGAGCCCTTCGCGGGTGAGGATGACGAGATCGGCGGCCTCGCCGTCGCGCAACCGCTTGAGCAGCGCCAGCGTCGGCGCGAAATCGGCGTCGATGTGGACGCCGGTTGCGGTCTCGTACGCGGAGGACAGGCTGCGCATCGCGCCCATCAGGCCGAGCGTCGAAAGCATGCGAATTTTTTCCATCAGCGATTCCTGTGGCGATCAGGCGCGGTGCATCAGCTTGAGCGCGGCGGTCAGGCGCAGGCTACGCTTGCCAGCGAGCGCCGTTGCCTCCAGCACCGCCTGCTCGGCATCATAAGTGCCGGAGAAGCCGATGCCGACCTCGTGGCCGCCGAAGATCGGATCGTCCTTGGCCGGCGTGTGCTCCTGATTCAGGATCTGGCCCTTCCAGCGCCCGTTGGCGGCGGTGTAGCTGCCGAGATAATAGAACGATGCATCGCCGCCGAGGATGCGGCCCTTGTTGAGCAGCATCACGCCGGTGAGACCGCCGTCGACGCCGTCGAGCATGCGCAGATGCACCGAGTAGAGCCCGTCGGCGATGCCGGCCTCGCCGACGCCGCCGGCGATCGGCATCTCGTCTTCGGTGATGGGTATCATCAACGACTGAAAGGGTACGCCGGGCAGCTCCTTGAGCTCGCCCTTGAAGCGATAGAGATCGCCGTCGGCCCAGCCCTTGGCAAGCAGGGTCGCGTCGTCCGTGCCCGCCATGGCGCGATAGTTCGGATCGGGGTTGTGGCGGACGGTGTTGATCACGATGTCGACGCCGCCTTCCGTCTTCGCGTAGGTGCCGATATGGGCGAAGGCCGAATTGCCGCCGAGCATCTTGCCGTTGCCGGCATGCATCACGCTTCGGCCGACGGCGTCGCCGAGCTGAAATCTCACCTTGTAGAAGCCTTCAAACACCAGCCGTCCCCGGCCCTGCGCGCACCCAGGCGCACTCTATCCCGCTTTCGGCGGCGATGGACAAGTTTCCCGCCATGAGGTCCGAGGCGGCTCCGCAAACGGCTGTCATCAGAATGAAAAATCCGCCGAAGCCTTTCGGCTTCGGCGGATCGAAGTCCAACCCGGGCCAGCCCCCCAGCCCGGGCCGGGAGGATCTTAGGCGGCGGCCTTCTTGTCGGCCGGCACGGAGGCGATCGTCTTCAGGATCTGCGAAGCGATCTGGTATGGGTCGCCCTGCGAATTCGGACGACGGTCTTCCAGATAGCCCTTGTAACCGTTGTTGACGAAGGAGTGCGGCACGCGGATCGAAGCACCACGATCGGCAATGCCGTAGCTGAACTTATTCCAGGGCGCGGTCTCGTGCTTGCCGGTCAGACGCTTGTCGTTGTCCGGGCCGTAGACGGCGATGTGGTCCATCAGGTTCTTGTCGAAGGCGGCCATCAGCGCCTCGAAGTACTCCTTGCCGCCGACCGTACGCATGTACTCGGTCGAGAAGTTGGCGTGCATGCCGGAGCCGTTCCAGTCGGTGTCGCCCAGCGGCTTGCAGTGGAACTCGATGTCGATGCCGTACTTCTCGGTCAGGCGCAGCATCAGGTAGCGGGCCATCCACATTTCGTCAGCGGCCTTCTTGGAGCCTTTGCCGAAGATCTGGAATTCCCACTGGCCCTTCGCGACTTCCGCGTTGATGCCTTCATGGTTGATGCCGGCGGCCAGGCAGAGGTCGAGATGCTCTTCGACGATCTTGCGGGCGACGTCGCCGACGTTCGAGAAGCCGACGCCGGTGTAGTACGGACCCTGGGGCGCCGGATAGCCGGAGGCCGGGAAGCCGAGCGGACGGCCGTCCTTGTAGAAGAAGTATTCCTGCTCGAAGCCGAACCAGGCGCCGGCATCGTCGAGGATGGTGGCGCGCTTGTTGGTCGAGTGCGGGGTCTTGCCGTCGGGCATCATGACTTCGCACATCACGAGCACACCGTTGGTGCGGGCGGCATCCGGGAACACCGCGACCGGCTTCAGCACGCAATCGGAGCTGTGGCCCTCAGCCTGCTGGGTGGAGGAGCCATCGAAGCCCCAGAGCGGAAGCTGCTCGAGCGTCGGGAACGACGCGAATTCCTTGATCTGAGTTTTGCCGCGCAAGTTCGGAGTCGGCGTATATCCGTCGAGCCAGATGTACTCGAGCTTATACTTGGTCATTGAGCCTCTCTGTAGATGATGCGAAAGGTGGGGGCCGCAGGCCCCCGCACGATTGTTTACCCGGCCAACATCGGCCGACCCTTTCCAAGCATTTAACGTGCCAAAAGGCCGCAGCGCGGGAGGTTTTCCACCGCGGCCGGCCTCCTCTCCCGCCCGGCGGATCGTCGACTGCGCCGTGCGTCATAGCGGCGCACCTTTGCGTGAAGCTGCACCGCAAAAATCCCGCGGAAAACGCCCGATTCTGGAGCAGGCGGGCCCCGGCCTGAGGTTGCCGACTAAACGCGCATCAACGTCCGGCAATATTCGCCAAGTCTGTGCCCCGTCGCCCGCAACCTTCGCAATGGCCCACGCGTTAGCCACCCGACCGCTGCCTTGGAGGAAGCAGAATGCACCCTGCCTACAAAATAGGCCAAGGCTGATTTCCTTTTCAGCACTTTGCATTTCGGAATGCACGGCCGATATGGGGATTCCAGTAACCACAAGCCAACGAGTCGGGCGCACCATGGAGGCCAGCGCTGCGATCTCGGGAGATACCGCAATGATGAACAATGGACTGAGTCACGGATCTGCACAGATCTACCAATTCCCTGTCGGGGGCCGCTCCGCTCTCGGGGGGCGCCGCAACGGTGAGACCCGCCTTCCCGCCAACCACGCCTCGCTCCCCGTGAACGAGACGATTTGCAGCGGCAGCTGGTACCATCAGGAAGCAGTCGATGAAGCCAAGCCGAAATGGGATCGCTGATGCCTGCGTTCGGCTCAATACCGCCGCGCCCTCTCAAGCGTCCGGCGTCAGTTTGAAAAAGGGTCGAAACAACGAAGTTTCGGCCCTTTTTGATTTTTGTGGAAATGCCGCCGTTCAGATCCCCGCGCAGGCCGTGACCGGCCGCTTCAGATGCTTGACCGTGGTGCTGCCGGTCTTGCCGATCACAAGCGTGATGCCCGCCCCCGAATAGCGCGCGCCGGAGACCGTCAGCCGCTTCGCAAGCGTGACAGGCTCGCCGTCGATCTGGAGGAAGGCGCGCTTGTCGGCGTCATAAAACCCAACGATGAACTGCGTACCATCGGCGCAGTGGTAGGTCCGGAACGTCTGCGCATCGGCCTGCCGCGCTCCGATCACTCCGCCCGCCAGCATGGCTACCGTCAAAAGAATGGCCTTGTGCCGGCCCATGATCGCCCCCTGTAATAGATTCAAGGACGCCCGTTGTGCGTCCAATGGAACCATAACCCAAACTGATCTCATGCAAGACAAGTCCCTGCAAGACTCCTCCGGACAAGACTCCTCGGTACAGGGCTCCCCTGCCCGCCATCTCGCCCTGCAGGGCGCCAGCAATTTTCGCGACCTCGGCGGCTATCCGACCGCAGATGGCCGGACCACGCGCTGGCGGCACATCTTCCGCTCCAACCATCTCGGCCAGCTCACTGCTGCCGATGTCGAGATCGTCCGCGCGCTGGGTGTGCGCAGCGCCTTCGATTTTCGCGGCGTCGAGGAGCGCGCGGCGGGCGTCTGCGTGATCAACGAGATCGCCGTGCATTCGCTGCCGATCGAGCCGACGGTCGTGGCCGCGCTGCGCGCCGAGCTCGCCAGAGGCAGGCTGACCGCGCCGGTCGCGCTCGAACTCATGCGCGAATCCTATCGCAACTATGTCCGCCACAACACGGCCAGTTTCCGCAACCTGTTCGGTCATGTCCTGGAGGACCGCGCGCCGCTCGTCATTCACTGCACCGCCGGCAAGGACCGCACCGGCTTTGCCAGCGCGCTGATCCTGCATGCGCTCGGCGTGCCGGATGACGTCATTGCCGAGGACTATCTGCTGACCAACCAGCACTACAAGCGCGACGCGACGGCGGCCACCGATCTGCCCGAGGACGTACGCAATGCCATCGGTAGCGTAGAGGCGTCGTACCTTGCCGCGGCTTTCGAAGCTGTCGGCGCCGAATATGGCGATCTCGAAACCTATTTGCGGGACGGGCTCAAGCTCGGCGCGGCCGAGCGGACGGCGCTCAAAGAACGCTATCTCACGTCGTAATCATACACGGGCATCTCTGTGTTGCACCCGTCGCCGTTAGGATCGCCGAACGCAGAGCCCGCGCGACTTGCATGGTGCTCCAGTCGCTCTGGTGCAGCTTCAACTCGTCGTCCGGCGCGAGCAGTTGCTCGAGCGAGGCGTTGTTGTGCTCGTTCCAGTGCCGCATCAGGGCCCAGCGCTGGAACAAATTGACTTTGGCCTCTTGCGCGGCGGCCCGGATCGCCGAGACCATCTTCTCCGAGAGCTTGGCATTGTCGCCGAGCATGGCCGTGACGTATTGCGGGTTGATGAGAATGACATCTGTGGCCGGATGATCGCGCAGGCGGGCCAATCCCTCGGCGATCTTAGCCAACACTTTATCGAAGTCGAATTCGTTGCTGCGAAACACGGCGTTGGTTCCGACCTGCCAGAGCACCAGCGAAGGATTGTCGGCAAAGATGTCATCGTTGAACCGAGCCACTTCTTGCGGCGCCTCTTCGCCGCCCTTGCCACGGTTGAGCACATCTATCCGGATGTCCCGATGGGGATCGTCATCCTTGTAGTGCTTTCTCAAATACAGCTCGAGCCGCGCTGGATATGCAACCACGTTGCCAAGTCCGGCCGTCGAGGACGACCCCATCGCCACGATGCGCACGGGCCCCCTTCCGCCCAATGCTTTCCTGAAGTTCGGCAGCGGATACTGCAAGTCAACGATCGCAGCAGGAAACTCGAGGGTCGGCAAATTGTCGCCCATGAAACAGCCTCCTCCACTATCTGAAGTTGCATCTATAGCCCAATTTGGAACCGGCCGCCATTGCAAGTCCAATGCGGGCCGCGCAATAGTCCGGCCCATTGATGGACGGAGAGTCTCGTGCAGGGAAAAGTCATTGTGGTGACCGGCGCACTCGGCGCACTTGGAAAAGTCGTCGCCGAGACCGCGCAGTCGCGCGGCGCGCGCGTGGCCGGCATCGACCATGCGCCATCGCAAATCTCCGCGACGCCTGAGCGCATCGAGATCGGCGGCGTCGATTTGTCCGACGCAGCACAAGCAAAGACGGCGGTCGAGGCGGCGGCAAGACACTTTGGCAAGCTCGATGGGCTGATCAACATCGCCGGCGGCTTCGCCTTCGAGACCGTGGGCGACGGCGACATCAAGACATGGCAGCGCATGCATGCGCTCAACCTGCTGACGGCGCTCAACGCCTCGCACGCGGCGCTTCCGCATCTGGCCGCGTCCAAGGCCGGCCGCATCGTCAACATCGGCGCCATGGGCGCGCTTCAGGCCGGCTCCGGCATGGGCCCCTATGCGGCGTCGAAAGCCGGCGTCCATCGCCTCACCGAGGCGTTGGCAAGCGAGTGGAAAAGCAAGGTGACCGTGAACGCTGTGCTGCCCTCGATCATCGACACCAAGGCCAATCGCGCCGACATGCCGAAAGCGGACTTCACCAAATGGGTGACACCGCAAGAACTCGCCGAAGTCATCCTGTTCCTCGCCAGCGATGCCGCGAGCGGCGTCACCGGCGCGCTGATCCCGGTCGGCGGCCGGGTGTAATCAATCCGGCACCAAGAGCCGGAGATTGCCTTTGAAACGGATGCTCTGTTTGCCGGCGAGCGCGATGCCCTCGCCGTACGCGGTCTCGTCATTATAGGTACCGCTGAAGCCGATGGTCACGACCTTGCGGCCCCACACCGGGCGCTCGTCGAACGAAGGGGAATGTTCCTCGTTGGTCAGCTCGCCCTTCCACTTGCCGTCGGCCGAGGTGTAGCTGCCGTAGGCGAAGAAGAACGAATCCCCTCCCCGCATGCTGCCGTCGCGCATCACCATGACGCCCTGGTTGCCGCCCTGGACGGCATCCAACATTTCGATGCGGATATGATAGAGCCCATTCCTGATGGTCATCTTCGTGAACCGCCCGATTATCCTACCCTCAGGATAGCCGGATCATCTGTTCCCGATCAAATGGCGCAGAGCTCTAAGTCCATTCCGGGGCTAAACTGCCGCAGACTGATTCTCGGACGTGACACTCGGAAGCTTGCTTTGGAAACCACGCTCTATCTGCCTGTCAAACGCTTCCTCGAAGAGCTCGGCTTCACGGTCAAGGGCGAGATCGGCGGCTGCGATCTCGTGGGCCTCAGCGCCGGCGATCCGCCGGTGGTGGTGATCGGCGAGCTCAAGCTCACCTTCAATCTCGAGCTGATCCTTCAGGCGGTCGATCGTGCACCGGCCGGCGACGAGGTCTGGATCGCAGCAAAGATGTCGGTGCGCGGCAAGGGACGCGAGACCGACGCGCGCTATCGCAATCTCTGTCGCCGCCTCGGCTTCGGCATGCTCGGGGTGACCGACCGGGGTCAGGTCGAGGTGCTGGTGAAGCCGCCGACGGCAGCCCCACGCCGCGAGCCGAAGGTCCGTTCGCGCCTCGTTGCGGAGCATCAGCGCCGCCAGGGCGATCCGGTGCTGGGCGGCAGCACGCGCGCGCCGATCATGACGGCTTATCGGCAGCAGGCGCTGGCCTGCGCCTCGGAGCTTGCGGCAGGCCCGCGGAGGGTGAGCGAGTTGCGCCAACGCTGTCCCGATGCCGGCAAGATCATGCTTAACAATGTGTATGGCTGGTTCGAACGCACCGAACGGGGAATCTACGGGCTGACGGAAGCGGGCCACGCGGCGCTGAAACGCTGGCCACAGCAGCGGGTTGCGGATGTTGCCGGTGTCGCGTCACCACCCTGACACCCAACCGGTGCATAGCTGAGATGCCACACCGATTTCATATTGCAATGCAACATAGACGGCACTAGGTATCCCGGCATCGAAACGAGGCCGTTATGAACGCAGACTGGAATACCAAATATGGCACGCGGCGCGTGCGCCACGATCCGCCGACCCTGGACGAGGCGATCTTCGCCGCCGTCGGCATCACCGATGATCAGGAGCAGCAGGCCGAGATCGCCGCAGCCCTGATGGGCATGCCGCTTGATGTCGTCCAGGCCGAGGTCAAGAAACAGGTTCGCACCAACAGCCGCATCACCTCGACCCGCGTGATCGCCGGCGAACAGGGTGCGCAGCGCTCGGTGGTGGTCGAACGCCGTGTCGTGCGCCGCTTCGGCAACGACAAGCGCACCGGCACCTGAAGGCTTAGTTCCCTATTTCCAATACAAAAGCGGACCGGTTTTGCCGGTCCGCTTTTTGATTCCAGTCGGCTTTTTCAGGTCAGGCGGCGCGATTGCCATAGATGCTGGAAATGATCTTCCAGCAGGTCGAGTTGAAGCTGATAAGAGCGCGGCCGGCCGCGAATGGCGAGGCCGCGAGATCAGCGAGCTCGTCCTCAGGCGCCTTGGCGAGATCGATCGTACCGGTCGATTCGCCATGACGGAATTGCAGATGCGCCCCGAACTTCCTGGCGAGCGCGCGCATTGCGTGATTCTCGGCACCGGTTGTAATGCGCAGGCGCTTGTAGCCTTTCCAGCGCGCTTCCGCGATCAAACGGCTGAACAGCACGGTGCCGACGTTCTGGCGCCGCGCCGAGGCTTCCACGCTGAAGGCGACCTCGGGCAGCGAATCGCCCTCTGGCGGATGCAGCTCGGCCGCACCGCGGACCACGCCATCGACGATGTAGGCGACGATCACGGTGCCGTCCTCGGCACAGCGCGCGGCGTAACGCTCGATAAAACTGTCGTCGAGAAAACCGTTGAAGCGGTCGTGCCGGCTTTCGGCATCGAGCCTCAGCAGATGATCGCGCAAAAGCGGCAATTCTTCCTGCTGGCTCAAGGTCCGCACGTAGCCCTGGACGGACTTCGGGCGGCTGGTTACTTCAAGTCCAAAATCTGCTGCGAGTGACAAGTCAAAACTCCTCTTGGTGTCCCTCGAGGAGGCGTTCGAATCCCTAGGCCTCCAATATTGTGCATCGCAACAAACTTTTCAAGACGGGAACCTGCCCAAGTTTCGGGCATTGGAGGCGACTAATTCGTTAATAAAATCAAGCCCCCGTATTCATACGAGGACCAGCTGGGTCTGCGTCACCACGGCGATCAGCTTGCCGTCCTCGGTCTCCAGCCGGGTGGTCCAGACCTGGGTGCGCCGGCCTCTGTGGATTGGGGTAGCGGTCGCGATCACCGTGGTTCCCTCCTTGGCCCCGCCGATGAAATTGGTCTTGCTCTCGAGCGTGGTCGTGCCCTTGGCGTCCTCCGGCAGATTGATCACGGTGGCCGCCGCGCCGACGGAATCGGCCAGCGCCATCACCGCGCCTCCGTGAATCGTGTGATGAAGTGTGCAGAGATCGGGCCTGACCATCATCCGCGCCACCACGCGATCCTTTCCGGCTTCGACGAACTCGACGCCCTTGAGTTCGGCAAACGGCATCTTCATTGCTTTAAGTTTCTCGAGCGGCGTCATCGGATCTCCTCCCAAATCATTCTGCTCTCAGGGTGAATTGCTCCGCGCGGCAAAGCAATGACGTCCGAGGTAATCGCCGCCGTGACATTCGGCTCTGCAGCGCATCGCCTAGAGGCGCTGCGCTGCGTCCGGGGCACGGGCCCCCTCACGTCACCGCATTCACCACCTGATACTCTGGCCGCCGCCAAATCTCGCCCGCGATCACCTCTTCCGTGATCTCGGCCGCCCGCATGATCTCGCTCTCGCCGATATACAGCGGCGCGATGCCAAATCGCATGATGTCAGGCGCGCGGAAATCGCCGATGACGCCGCGGGCGATGAGGGCCTGCATCACGGCATAGCCGCCGTCGAAAGCAAAGGAGACCTGAGACCCGCGGCGCTCATGGGTGCGCGGCGTAACGAGCTTCAAGGACGGACAGCGGCGGTCGACCTCGGCAATCAGGAGATCGCCTAGCGCCAGCGAGCGGGCCCGGACCTCCGCCATATCGACGCGGTCCCAGATGTCGAGCGAGGCCTCCAATGCCGCCATTGCCAGCACCGGCGGCGTGCCGACGCGCATGCGCTCGACGCCGCCTGCGGCCGCATAGGCAAGCTCGAATGCGAACGGCTTTGCGTGTCCCATCCACCCCGACAAAGCGGCGCGCACGCTGTCGGCGTGGCGCGGCGCGACGTAGAGAAAGGCCGGCGCGCCGGGGCCGGCGTTGATGTATTTGTAGGTGCATCCGGCGGCGAAATCAGCGCCGGTACCCGCAAGGTCAACCGGCAGCGCACCGGCCGAATGCGCGAGGTCCCAGACCGTGACGATGCCAAGCGCATGCGCTCTTGCGGTCAGCTTCGCCATGTCGTGGCGGCGTCCGCTGCGGTAGTCGACCTCGGTGATGTAGAGCACCGCGATCTCCTCCGACAACGAAGCCTCGATCTGCTCCGGCGCCACCAGGCGCAATTGATGGCCACGGCCGAGCGTCGCGATCAGGCCTTCGGCCATGTAGAGGTCGGTCGGAAAATTGCCGGTGTCTGACAGGACGACCTTGCGCGATGCGTTCATGTCAAGCGCGGCGGCGAGCGCCTGATAGACCTTGAGCGACAGCGTATCTCCGACCATGACGGAGCCGGCTTCCGCACTGATCAGCCGCGCGATGCGATCGCCGACGTGGCGCGGTTGGGCATACCAGCCCGCCGTATTCCATGCGCGGATCAACTCATCACCCCACTCGGCGGTGATGACGCGGCTGACGCGCTCGGCGACACCAAGCGGCAACGCGCCGAGCGAATTGCCGTCGAGATAGATCACACCGTCCGGCATATGGAACAGCGCTTTGGTGTCGTCGTAGACGCGAAGCTTGGTCATGAAAATCTCTACAGGATCGTGCGCACGCGCCAGAGTTCGGGAAACAGTTCGACCTCCAGCATCCGCTTGAGGTAGCTGACGCCGCCGGTGCCGCCGGTGCCGCGCTTGAAGCCGATAACGCGCTCGACCGTCGTCACATGGTTGAAGCGCCAGCGCCGGAAATAATCCTCGAAATCGACCAGCTTTTCGGCGAGCTCATAGAGCATCCAGTGCGTTTCCGGCGCCTCGTAGACGATACGCCATGCCTGCAGCACACCTTCATTGAAGCTATGAGTTTCGCGAACATCGCGCGCCAGCACCGCCGCGGGCATCTTGAGCCCGTTGCGGTCGGCGAGCCGCAGCACCTCGTCATAAAGGCTCGGGGTCGCGAGTTCGGTTTCGAGCAGCTGCGTGGTTTCCAGATCGTGCGCGTGCGGCTTGAGCATGGCGTGGTTGCGATTGCCGAGCAGGAATTCGATCAACCGGTATTGCCGCGACTGGAAGCCTGAGGACTGGCCAAGCTGCGAGCGGAAGCGCGTATACTCGCTGGGCGTCATGGTGCGCAGCACGTCCCAGGCGCCGTTGAGCTGCTCGAAGATGCGCGACATCCGTGCCAGCATCTTCATTGCAGGCTGCACCTCGTCCTTCGCGATCGAACGGCGTGCGGCGCTGAGCTCGTGGATGGCGAGCCGCATCCACAGTTCGGTGGTCTGATGCTGGATGATGAACAGCATCTCGTCATGCGCTTCCGACAGCGGATGCTGCGCGCCGAGGATCGCGTCCAGCGCCAGATAGCTTCCGTAGGACATGCGCCGGGCGAAATCGGTCTCGGCGCCTTCGCTTGCGGGATCGTATTGGCTGGACGTCATGGCAGGCCCTTTCAATCGATCTTTGAGGCCCCGTCAGTCGAGGCCGATCAGGCGCGCGGTGATTGGCGACGACGGGTCCTTGAGGGCGTCGATCACGGTGAAATGGTTCAGCCCGGGATCGACGACAAGACGAGTCGGCACGTCGAATCCAGTCCAGACATTGGCCATCAGATCGGACTGGCGGATGAATTCGGGTCGCTCGTTGCCACCGACCCAGGCGGTCACCTGCGAAGGCCCGCGCGGCAGATGCAGCGCCGCGCTTTCCAGCGTCGCCTCCTCCATCGTCATGCGCAGGGTGTCGTTCATCCTGGTCTTGAGCAGTGGACGCAGATCATGCAGGCCGCTGATCGAAAGCGTGCCGGCGATGCGGTCGGCGACGGCCGGCTCCAGCCGGCTGTCGTCGCACAGCATGCGCGTGACGAGATGGCCGCCGGCGGAATGGCCGGCGAGCCGGATCGGACCCGCGACGAGCGAGGCCGCCTTGGCGGTCGCCGTGGTGATTTCTGCCGTAATGTCGGAGATGCGCGCGGCCGGCGTCAGCGTGTAGCTTGGCAGTGCCACGGTCCAGCCATGATGAAGCGCGCCTTCGGCGAGATCAGTCCATGCCGATTTGTCGAAGCGCATCCAATAGCCGCCGTGGACGAACACGACGAGGCCCTTGCTGTCGCCGTCGGGCAGGACGAGGTCGAGCCGCTGGCGCTCGCCGGCGCCATAGGCGATGTCGGCGCGAAACTTCTTAAGCCCGGCGCGATAAGCCGCCGCCCGCTCCGCCCACAGCGCCGGTATCTTGTCCGAGCCCGGGATATGGGCCGAATTGGCATAAGCGTCATCCCAATCGCGCATCGTGCTTCCTCGACGGACTCAAGGCCATCTGGACCTGGCGCCAGTCTGCCACCGGCGCGGGCGGCATCCTAGTCTTTCTTTTAAGCTTAAAGGATTTTGAACGCCGGTGGATTGGGCAATCCCCGTCATTGCGAGCGCAGCGACTTGTCCGCCGAAGCTTTAGCGAAGGCGGAAGCAAATCCAGACTGTCTCCGCGGTGACAGACTGGATTGCTTCATCGCAAGGGCTCCTCGCAATGACGGCGGAAGGCCCCTAGCCCTTCTCCACCCCGCACCAATTCGCGATGAATAGCGCCATTGCCTTGGTCGTCCTCTTAAGCGAGTCCAGATCGACATATTCATTGAAGCCGTGCATCTCGCCGCCGCTCGCGCCGAAGCACAGGCTCGGGATGCCGTGATTGAGGCCGTAAAAGCGGGTGTCGGTGAGCGCGGTGAAGACGAGATCTTCGACTGCGCCGCCATAGACGGTGTTGAAGGCCTTGCCGAACGCCGCCTCAGGCGCGGCGGCGTCGGTCAGCTCATAGCCTTCCGACAAAAAGCCCGACCATTCGACCTCCGGGGGATTGTTGGCGAGGAAGCGGTGGTTGCGCGCGGCAGCCGCAACGCAGGCCATGATCTCCTTCTGGTGATCGGCGATCGACCAGCCCGGCAACACGGCGATCCGGCAATCGACGTCGCACCAGGCCGGCACGCTGGAGGCCCAGTCGCCGCCCTTGATGATGCCGGGGTTGAAGTTGATGGGATGGTTCAGCGTCTTGAAGTGACGATCGGCTTTCGCGCGCTCGTTCCACTCGATCTCGAGTTTTTGCAGCGCCTGGATCAAATGATAGGCCGCCATGATTGCGTTCGCGCCGGAGCCGGCGAAGGCGACATGGGTCGGATGGCCCTTCACGCGCAGGCGGAACCAGATCACGCCGACCTGCGAGCGCACCATCTTGCCGCCGGTCGGCTCAGGAATGAAGCAAGCATCGGCACGATAGCCGCGTTGAAGCGTCGAGAGCGCGCCGACGCCTGTGCTCTCCTCCTCGATCACGGACTGGAAGTGAATCCGCGCCGTAGGCTTGAGGCCTGCGGCCTTGATAGCATCGAGCGCGGAGAGCGCTGCGATGGTGCCCGACTTCATGTCGCAGGCACCGCGACCGAACATCTTGCCGTCCTCGATGACGGGCGAGAACGGCGGGGTGTCCCACAGTTCCAGCGGCCCGGCCGGTACGACGTCGCAATGACCCTGGAGGATCAGCGATTTGCCCGCCTCGGTTTTGGGCCGGTACGTGCCGACCACAGTGCGCGCCTTCGAAAAATCGTGCTCGATGGGCCCGAAGCCGCGCAGATCCTTGAGGTCGTCGACATTGATGTGCCAGTCGTCGACCTCGTAGCCGCGCGCGCGCAGGAGGTCGCCGATCATGTCCTGGCAAGGCCCTTCCGCCCCGCGGGTCGAGGGGATCGCCACGAAATCGCGGGTTGTCGCGAGCTGGGTTTCGAAGCCGGCATCGACGGCGTCAAGAATCCTCTGCTGCGTTTCGGCATTCATCAGGCAACTCCAATCGGGCATTGAGATCATCGATGGAGCGCAAGCTAACCGATTTCAGCCGTTCGGGTACTCTGCAAAATAGGCATCCCGCAATGCATCTTCGAGCAGCCGGCCTTCCGAATAGCCGTTCAGTGTCGCTGGCCGGCTGACGCCGTCGAGCAGCCGCGGGCAAGGCTCCGGCGCGCCGAGCACGGTGCGTACCGGGATGCGCTCGGCATAGATCGGCAGCGCATAGTCCTCTTCATCGTCGGCCACACCCTTGGCCCGGATTTTCGCGGAGGCTTCCTCGATCTCCATCGCGATAAAGGAGGTCGCCTTGATCTCCTGCGTGTTGCTCGCCCGCAGGCTTGCGGTGCGATCGGGGAAGAAGCGGTCGACCATCGCGATAACCGCGCGTTCTTTCTCCTCGGGATCGGTGACGAGATAGGCGGTGCCGAACGCCATCACGGCGCGGTAGTCGGCGGAGTGATTGAACCCGCAGCGCGCCAGCACCATGCTGTCGAGATGGGCGACCGTCAGGCACACACGCTCGCCCCGGGTCTGGTTGCGCAGCATGCGGCTGGCGCTCGAGCCATGCCAATACAGCTTCGTCCCTTCGCGCCAGAAGAAGGTCGGCGTGCAATAGGGTTGGCCGTCGATCGCATAGGAGACGTGGCAGAGCATCGAGGAATCCAGGATGCGATGAACGGTGTCGTGATCGTAGAAGCCGCGGTCGTGACGGCGCTTCACCTGGTTGCGCGCGGACGTCGGATAGGAATTTGGGCTCTCGGTCTGGCTCACGGCCGCTCCTGTCGGATTGGATCACTTCCAGCGCAGTTGTAGCCGCGGATTTGGTCTGCGATAGTGCCAATTCCATGCAAAAAATTCCGACCAATTCTGTCCCCTCGCCGGCCAAAGCCGAGCTGCCGCTCGACCTCGCAGGCCCGCACATCACGGCCGGC
Organism: Bradyrhizobium sp. WSM4873; assembly: GCF_055811355.1. NCBI lineage: Bacteria > Pseudomonadati > Pseudomonadota > Alphaproteobacteria > Hyphomicrobiales > Nitrobacteraceae > Bradyrhizobium > Bradyrhizobium sp. WSM4873. The sequence goes on from NZ_JBVVPS010000001.1 coordinate 209,206, forward strand.
GCTTCGTCGGCGCACCGGCTGTACCAGGCGCTGTGCGAGATGATCGTCGGCGGCCTGGTGAAACCCGGGGAGCCGCTGCCGCCGTCGCGCACGCTGGCCAAGCAGACGGGCTTTCGGCGCAATGCCGTCGTCACCGCCTATGAGCGGCTGGTCGCCGACGGCTTTGCCGATGCCACCGTCGGCTCCGGCACCTTCGTTGCCACGCGCATCCCCGCGCGCGCGGCCGAGCCGAAGCGGCCGAAGATCTTCGTGGAAACGCCCGGGCAAGGCGCGTTTTCGCTCGGCTGCACCCATATTGACGCGCGCGCAGTGCAGCGTTTCCGGGCCTTTGTCGGCCGCCGCATGCGCGCCTTCGGCGCGGAGCATCTGCACTATGGCGACCCCCGCGGCAGCCGCGAGCTGCGTGCGGCGATCGCCGATCATCTGTTGTCGGCGCGGGGCCTGCGCTGTGATCCCGATCAGATCATGCTGACGTCGGGCACGCTGCACGCGCTGCGCATCGTGCTGAGCGCGATCCTGAAGTCCAACGACCAGGTCTGGTGCGAGGACCCAGGTTATCCCGCCGCGCGCAAGACTATCGCGCATTGCGGCTATCGTGCCGTGTCCGTGCCCGTCGACGCGCACGGCATGCGGATCGCCAGAGGCCGCGCGGCGGCGCCGTCCGCGCGCGCAGCCTATGTGACCCCGTCGCACCAGTTTCCGCTGGGTGTGCAGATGTCGATGCCGCGGCGGCTCGAGCTGCTGGACTGGGCCAGGCAGGCCGGCGCCTTCGTGCTGGAAGACGATTACGACAGCGAATTCCGTTACGACGGCGCGCCGCTGATGTCGCTGGCCGGCATCGATCACCTCCAGCGTGTGATCTACATGGGCACGTTCGCCAAGACGTTGTTTCCGGGCCTGCGGATCGGCTATTGCGCCCTGCCCGAGCGCTTGATTGCGGATGTCACCGCAGCGCGGGCCGCGCTCGACCGCTTTCCCGGCACGCTGATGGAGGCCGCGGTGGCCGACATGCTCAATTCCGGCGCCTTCGCGGCCAACCTGAAGCGCGTGCGCAAGCTCTACCGCGAGGCGCGCGACGCGCTGGCCGGGACGCTCGAAGCCGTATCCGGCGGCGTGCTGTCGGTGCCGGTCCCATCACAGGGCCTGCATCTTGTCGCCCGCTTCGATCCCTCGGTCGACCTGCTGGTGGCGGCAGAAGCCAAGCAGGCCGCCGGCGCCGAAGGCTGGCTGTTGGCCGACACCTATTCACGCTCACGTCCACTGCCCGGTTTCGTGCTGGGATTTTCCGGCCACGCGGTTCCGAAGCTCGTGGCATCCGCCGCGCGGCTCGCGCAGGAATCGCGAGCAGCCGTGCGTGCAAGGCGCAAGCCGGCCCGGCGCGCATGACGAACGTTCACTATGAGAATCGGCTGCCGGTCCCTACATTGCGGCACCGATGCCGGGAGCTCACACCATGCTGCTACGCCGTGCGACTTGCCTCTCGCTCATGATCTTCATCGCACTTGCCGCGACGGCGCGCGCAGGCACGGTCGGACGCGAGCAGGACATCGTCGATCTCAAGCTCGGCCAGCGCGTGCAAGTGGACGACGGAACTTGTCCCGCCGGACAGGTCAAGGAAGTGCGCGGCGCCAAGATGACCGACAAGGGCATCGCACGGACCAGCACCTGCGTGTCGCGGTTTGGTCCGAAATCAAAGCGATGAGCGCTACTTCGCCGGATCGAACATGCATTGCAGGGTCGGCTTGGCGATCTTGGTGAAGGTCGGGCCGATTTCGGTCTGCTTTGCGGCCGGCACCCAGTCGGTCTCGATCGTCGGCACCCCGGTCTCGCTGATGCCGCGCAGCAGGGCCTCGCGGAGATCGCGATCCTCGACGACGGCGGCAGCATGATCGTGCAGGCAGCCGCAGACCTCTTCCGGATGCTCCCACCGTCCGAGCATGCGCGGCGCACATTGCCTCACGAACTCAGTACGGGGATCGGGTAATCTTGAGGGAGAGCGCACCTGCGCCTGAACGGCACTGATCGTCAGAAGGGATATGAACGCCGCAGCGAAAGCACGAACAAGCATGATGGCCTTTATCGGCTGATTTTTCTTGTTGACGATCAGAAGCGCGCGGCAACCACGATCGGCTGCGGCGCCGGGGTCATGATCGGCGAGCCGCTGTACTGGAAAGTACCGATGCCCGGGACATTGCCATCCGGCGAGCCTGCGAACGAGGAGCCGGCGAGCACGAAACCAAAAGCAAGAATGAGGCTAAGCGTGCGCATGAACTTCTCTCCGAATTCGGTGGCCGGCGTGCGCCGTCGTCGTTGTGAGGTTGATAACCATGGGCGGTTTCGCGCGTGATGCGCCAAAGCCGGAAAATGGTTTCATCTCCGTGAGAATTGTTTCGTCCGGCTCGCGGCGACGACATATTCGACGGAAAATCTCAATCTTTTCAGATGGGTCGTGCGGCAGCGCAAAGTGATTTGACGGGTTCCGGGCGAGATCGGATGCGCGCCGGAACGCTGGCGCCGTCATGATCCCGCCTCACACCCTTCACATGCGTTTTACGTTTTTCTGCTGAAGAGAAGCCGAACGAAGGCTGCGTGCTGTCGAACCGGGGGCGCTTCGACTGCGACCCAAGCTATCGAGACCGAGGACGCCCGGGCATCGCCGAGCGCGTTCATGCGAGGAACGGCCATCATGACGGCGCAGAATCGCGCAACGGCGCGCGATGCGGACCAACGAACGGACCGCCGGGAGCAACGACCTGTTCACAGCAGCGCCAATTCGCCTGGCGAAATGGCGCTGCAATCAAGTCGTGGGTTTGAGGCGACGCCGCAGTCATTCGTGCGGCTGACCGGCTCGCATCTTGCAAAACCGCGCGCCAGCCGCGCTGACATTACCGAGTGAACGCAAACCCCTCAGTGAGTGAACGCAAGAGCGTCACTGAGTGAAGAACTCTCCGCACTTCTGGACATTGGCGTCTGCCGGTCCCCACGGCATGACCGGCACGGTCGAGGTCGAGTTCTTCGGCGAACCCTCGATCAGCCTGTCCGAATAGACCATGTAGACCAGCACGTTGCGCTTGGCGTCACAGCCGCGCACGATCTGCATTTTCTTGAAGAACAGCGAGCGTCGCTGGCGGAACATGTCGTCGCCCTGCTCCATCTTGTTCTTGAACTTGATCGGGCCGACCTGACGGCAGGCGAGCGAAATGTCCGAGACCTCCTCGGCAAGACCCAGCCAGCCCTTGAAGCCGCCCTTCTCCGGCACCGTGAAATGACAGGCCACGCCCTCGACTTCAGGGTCGTCGAGGCCATAGGTCGCAAGCTTGTCGTTCGGGCTCATCCATTTGAACACCGTCGAGCGGCGGAAGATCAGATCCGGCTCGTCCGCGGCGAAGGCGGACGCTGCCGGCACGGTCAGCGCCAGGAGGAATAAAGCGAGGCCTTTCAAGCGGATGCTGGAAAGACCGGGGAAACGAGATGACATGAAGTTCTCCAGTAACAAGTCCCAGCAATGTAGGCATCGGGCGACCGATCAGGAAGACGGCCGGCCAGCCGACGCGGCCGCCGTTTACCGCTCCGTGAGGCTTTTTTGCTACGCTTTGGACAAAAGTAGCTGATCGCAGAACCGCCGTGCTGGTGAACGCGTATCCCCTCTGAGAGACTAACATCTGATTTGGATTATGGATTCGATGATGAACAGCGTGAACGGGTCTGGTTTTTCTGCCAAGCCGGCGCGATTTTGGCAGGTCGCCATTTTGACGGCGGCAGGTGCGATCGGCACGGCGAGCCAGGCGGATGCAGCATTCTATTACTGGACGGATTATTCCGACGGGTCCTACGGGCGCCAGGAGCGCCATCCCGAAGTCCCGCGCCAGAAGCCGCAGAAGCGCGGTGCGGCCGTCAAGAAAGACCTTGTTGCCGAAAAGGAAGCCGGCACGAAACCGCAAGGTCCTCTGGTCATCGTCGTCTCGATCGACCGGCAGAGGGTCACGGTCTACGACACCAACGGCGTGTTCGCGGAATCCCCGGTGTCGACGGGTATGAAGGGCCATTCGACGCCGATGGGTGTGTTCAGCGTCATCCAGAAGCACAAATTTCACCACTCCAACATCTATAGCGGCGCGCCGATGCCGTACATGCAGCGGATCACCTGGTCGGGCGTTGCCATGCATGCCGGCGTGCTGCCGGGTTATCCGGCCTCGCATGGCTGCATCCGCATGCCGATGGCGTTCGCTGTGAAGATGTGGAACTGGACCAGGATGGGCGCGCGCGTGATAGTTTCGCCGGGCCAGATGTCGCCGCAGAACTTCTCACATCCGCTGCTTGCCTCGCTGCGCGTGCCGCTCCAATCCGCGGCCAGCCTCGAGCCGCAGACCAATGCCGGCGACAAGGCCGACAAGGTCGCTGCCAATACCGGAGCCGCCGCAGCAAACCCGGCCGAAACGAAGACCGCCAGCGCCGACGGCGTGCTCGAGCTGCGCTCGTCGGTCGGCCACACCGTCATGTCGGACGTGACCACCGGATATGTCCCGGCCCGCGAGGAGGCGGCGGCATCGGTCGACCAGACCGAGACAACGGCAAAGCCCGAGACCAACACCGCTGAGGCGGCGGACGCGGCCAAGCCCCAGGCCGGAGACGCCGCGCTGCCCGCGAACACTGAAGCGAAGCCTGTCGACGCCGCGGAAGCGCCGAAGGCCGAAACCGCCAAGCCTGAACCGGCCAAGTCCGAACCCGCGAAGACGCCCGATGCGCCGGTCATGGCACCAGCGCAGGCGGCGACGCCCGAGGTCAAGAAGGACGAAACCCGCGTTGCCGATCCGGCGCCCGTGGCAAAACCCGACGCGCCCAAGCGGGCGGGCCAGATCGCGGTCTTCATCAGCCGCAAGGATTCCAAGCTCTACGTCCGGCAGAACTTTGCGCCGCTGTTCGAGGTGCCTGTCACGATCGCTGCGAGCGATCGGCCGCTCGGCACGCATGTCTTCACCGCCGAAGTCGACAAGACGGATTCCAATGCGCTGCATTGGTCGGTGGTGTCCTTGCCAGTGTCCGTCCGCTCTGCCGCACGCGAAGATAACGTCCGCCTGACAGTCCGCCAGCGTGGCGCGGCCGTGATTCCCGTCGCTGCCAAGCCTGTGGTCACGCCGGACAGCCCTGCCGAGGCGCTCGACCGCGTCTCGATCCCGGCCGACACGATCGCAAGGATCAACGAAATGCTGACATCAGGCGGCTCGATCATCGTCTCCGATCAGGGCATCAACCAGGGCGAGACTGGCGAAGGCACCGATTTCATAGTCCGCCTGTACTAAGCGCTTCATCGCGTCAGATAACGCGGTGTTGACGACGCCGCTCGCGCCGAGGGGGTAACATCCGCCCCGGATCATTTCGGGGGACGCCGTCATGATGAACCGCAGGACCATGCTCATCGCCGCCTTTGCTGGCACGCTGGCGCCGGCGACGCGTGCACTGGCGGATGGCGGCATGAGCCGAATCTCCGCCTATGCCTTCTCTTTCCCGGCATTGTCAGGCGACGACATCCGCCTTGCGGCATTCACCGGCAAGCCGCTGCTGGTGGTCAACACCGCTTCGCTCTGCGGTTACACGCCGCAATATGCCGGCCTGCAAGACATCTGGGGCGAGTTTCGCGAACGCGGCCTCACCGTCATTGGCGTACCCTCCAACGACTTCGGCGGACAGGAGCCCGGCGGCACCAGCGAGATATCGGAAACCGCCCACCACCAATACGGCGTTACCTTCCCTATTGCCGCCAAGGCCGCCGTGGTCGGTGCGAAGGCGCATCCGTTTTACAAATGGGCGGCAGAGGCGCGCCCGCGAGAAGTTCCGCGCTGGAACTTCCACAAATATCTGATTGGCCGGGACGGCTATATTGCCGATGTCTTTGCATCGACGGTCGAGCCGGCCGACACCCGGATCAAGACAGCAATCGCCAAGGCGTTGGCCGACACTTGACGCCACGCGTCCCCAACCCGGTTGGGCACAATTGGGCTGGCGCGCCAAACAGCCGTTGCAATGGCGAGGGCCCACCATCTAGGCTAGGATCGTTAGGGGCAGGATGGTTTTGCCGGAGGCGAAAAGCCGCGGCGGAACAACGGGATCAATCTCGAGGACAACACCATGCGTGTGGCGGCAGGACTGATTTTGGCAAGCGCGATGTCTCTGGCGATGACGGGCGCGGCATGGTCGCAGACCCCGGCTGCGAAGCCCGCTGTCGCGACGCAGGCCGCACCGGCGGCAACACCGGCTGCGGCTGCGCCCGCTGCAGCTCCCGCACCCGCTCCTGCAGCAGCCGCCGCGCCGGCGGGGTTCGTCAATCCTCCCCCGCCTAAACAGGCGCCGCAGCCCGCGCGCGCAGCCTGCAACACGCCGGGCGCGCTCGGGGTCGCCCGCACCGTCGAGATCGATACCACGGGCGGTCCCGGTTTCGGCTTCGAGCATTTCAAGGAGCTCGACTTCCTGCGCGACAAGGAGGTCGTGCTGACCTTCGACGACGGCCCATGGCCTAAGAACACGCCCGCGGTGCTGAAGGCGCTCGCTGACGAGTGCACCACCGGCATCTTCTTCTCCATCGGCAAGCACGCGACCTACGAGCCGGAGATCCTCAAGCAGGTCTACGCGGCCGGTCACACCGTGGGCACCCACACCTGGTCGCACGCCAACCTCAACAACAAGAAGCTCACGGAAACGCAGCGCAAGGAGGAGATCGAGAAGGGCCTTTCCGCAGTGAAATGGGCGCTCGGCGGCATTTCGCCCTCGCCGTTCTTCCGCTTCCCGGCGCTCCAGCATCCGCCGGAGATGGTCACCTATCTCGGCAACCGCAACACGGCGATCTTCTCCTGCGACATCGACTCCTTCGACTTCAAGGCCTCGAAGCCCGAGAAGGTGATCGAGACCGTCATGAAGAAGCTCGACAGCAAGGGCAAGGGCATCATCCTGATGCACGACTTCCAGAAGCACACTGCGGAAGCGCTGCCCGAATTGCTGAAGCGCCTGAAGGCCGGCGGTTACAAGGTGGTGGCGATGCGCGCCAAGTTCCCGGCTTCGACGCTGCCGGAATACGACCAGGAGCTGCTCAAGGACGTCAAGCTGCCGACGGTGAGCAACCGGCCGGTCAACAGCGTCGTGACGACGGTTTCCGAATAGCCCGCGCCATTGTCCTTTCGCATCGAAGGCTACGTCATCATCTCCGCGGACGGCATGCTCGCCGACGCGGCGCATGTCATGCCCGACAGCCTGAAGTTCGAAGGCGACAAGCTGTTCTTCGAGCAGGCGCTCGATCGCGCTGCGCTGATCGTGCACGGCCGTCACTCGCACGAGCAGCAGCCGAATTCACCCAAGCGCAAACGCCTGATCCTGACCCGCAAGATCAAGGCGCTGACCGTCGATCCCGAGATGCCGAACGCGACCTTGTGGAATCCGGATCACGCCAGCTTCGAGGACGCCTGCGCGTTCGCCGATGTCGCTTCCGGCACCGTCGCAATCATCGGCGGCCCCGTCGTGTTCGACATGTTCATGGACCGCTACGACACGTTCTGGCTGTCGGAAGCTCCGCATCTGCAGCTGCCCGGCGGCGAAGGCTGTTTTGTCGAAGTACCGGGGCGTACGCCTCAGGAGGTGCTGGCCTCACACGGGATGAAGCCGGGCGCGCCGTATCTGCTCGACGCCGCACATGACGTGACTGTCACGCCGTGGCGCAGGACGTAGTGGTTGACCGTCACACGTCCCCGTAGGCCGCCTCGGCCGGACGCGTGGCGCGGCCGTAGCCCATGATCATGAACAGCGCGCCGATGATCGACAGGTTCTTGAGCGCGTCGACCAGCATCTTGGCGTTGTCGGGCGGCACCTGGTTCCAGAAGTCGTCGAACAGGAAGGTCGCGACCGCGAGAAAGACGATCATCAGCATCGCGAAGAAGCGCGCGCCGAAATTCAGCGCGATCATCACCCCCGCGATGATCTCGAGCGCGCCGATCGCAATCGCCAGCAGCTGCGGCGTGGTCATTGCCGTCGCCGTCTCGATCTGCTTGGCGTAAGGCGCAATCATGTCGGGCACCACGACCTTGACGGCGATGAAATCAACGGTCGCCTGCATGGCAAACAGTCTTGCCGCACCCGTGTAGATGAACAGCACGGCGAACAGGATCCGCCCGAAAGTCACGAACGCTGGCATGATCGGCCTCTTTGCTCAGGCTTTTGAAACCGGATTTTTGCGAAAGCACTGAGGGATTATGGAGAGTCATGCGCCGGTTTACAAACGGGGAAATGGCGAAAGTCGTTTTGAAAGCATTGAAGCGCCGACGCGCGGCAAGTGCGCTCCCTCGCCCCACTGTGGGGCAAGGTGAAGAGCCCGCCCCTACGTAAACAACGTCGGCTGCTGCCGCGACGCGCGCTCCTGCGCTTCCACCACAGCCACTGCGGTCATGTTGAGGATGCCTCGCGCGGTCACCGACGGGGTGAGGATGTGGGCCGGGCGCGCCGGGCCGATCAGGATTGGGCCGACGGGAAGCGCGTCCGCCAGAGACTTGATCATCTGGTAGGCGACGTTGGCGGTGTCGAGGCTTGGCATGATCATGATGTTGGCCTCGCCCTCGAGGTTCGAGTGCGGCAGCACCATTTTGCGCGCGGCGGCCGAGAGCGCGGTGTCGCCCTGCATCTCGCCGTCGGCCTCGAGCTCCGGATGCTTCTCCTTCAGGAGCTGGGTCGCCCGGCGCATCTTGCGCGAGGATTCGGTGTCGTAGCTGCCGAAATCCGAATGCGAGACGAAGGCGATCTTCGGCTTGATGTTGAAGCGTTGGACGTGGACCGCCGCGAGCGAGGCGATCTCGGCGAGCTCTTCGGCGCTCGGATTGGGCCGCACCTGGGTGTCGGCGATGAAGAAGGCGCCCTTGCTCGTGATCAGCAGCGCCAGCGCCGCATAGTCGCTGATCCCCGGCGTGAAGCCGACGATCTCGCGGACATGGCGCAGATGGCTCATGTAGCGGCCCTCGACGCCGCAGAGCATGGCGTCCGCCTCTCCGCGCACCACCGCGAGCGCCGCGATGACGGTGTTGTTGGTGCGCACCACCGTGCGCGCCGCATCCGGCGTCACGCCGCGGCGGCCGGCGACCTCGACATAGGATTGCACGTAGGAGCGGTAGCGCGGATCGTCCTCGGGATTGACGAGGTCGAAGTCCTTGCCGGCCTTGATCGACAGGCCGAAGCGCTTGATGCGCGCCTCGACTACCGAGGGACGTCCGACCAGGATCGGCGTCGCCAGCTTCTCTTCCAGCACCACCTGGGTCGCGCGCAGCACGCGCTCGTCCTCGCCTTCGGCGTAGATCACCCGCACCGGCTGGGTCTTGGCCTTCGCGAACATCGGCTTCATGACGAGGCCGGAGCGGAACGCGAAGCGCTCGAGTAGCGCGGTGTACTCGTCGAAATTGGTGATGGGCCGGGTCGCAACGCCCGATTCCATCGCCGCCTTCGCCACCGCCGGCGCGATGCGCAGGATCAACCTCGGATCAAAGGGACTCGGGATCAGCGAGCCCGGGCCAAACCCTTGCGTCTCGCCGGTGTCGAAGCCTTGCGCCACCGCATCGGACGGCGCCTCGCGTGCGAGCTGCGCGATAGCCTCGACGGCGGCGTGCTTCATCTCCTCGTTGATGGCGCTGGCACCGACATCGAGCGCGCCGCGGAAGATGAAGGGAAAGCACAGGACGTTGTTGACCTGGTTCGGAAAATCGGAGCGGCCGGTGCAGATCATGGCGTCGGGACGCACCTTGCGCGCCTCCTCCGGCATGATCTCCGGCGTCGGATTCGCGAGCGCCATGATGAGCGGCTTGTCGCCCATCGCCTTGGCCATCTCGGGCTTGAGCACGCCCGGTGCGGAGAGGCCGATGAAGATGTCGGCGCCGCCGATCACGTCGGCGAGCGTGCGCTTGTCGGTCTTCTGCGCATAGACCGCCTTCCAACGGTCCATCGTGGTGTTGCGGCCTTCGTGCACGAGGCCGTCGATGTCGCAGACCCAGATGTTCTTGCGCTGCGCGCCCATCGACACCAGCAGGTTCAGTGTCGCGAGCGCTGCGGCCCCTGCCCCCGATGCCACGATCTTGACGTCCGACAGATTCTTGCCGTTCAGGCGCAGGCCGTTGGTGATCGCGGCGGCGACGATGATCGCGGTGCCGTGCTGGTCGTCGTGGAAGACCGGGATCTTCATGCGCTCCTTGAGCTGCGCCTCGATCTCGAAGCATTCCGGTCCGCGGATGTCCTCGAGATTGATGCCGCCGAAGGTCGGCTCGAGCGCGGCCACCGTCTCGACCACGCGCTCGATGGTGTCGGCCGCGATCTCGATGTCGAACACGTCGATACCGGCGAATTTCTTGAACAGGACCGCCTTGCCCTCCATCACCGGCTTCGAGGCCAGCGGGCCGATATTGCCGAGGCCGAGCACGGCGGTGCCGTTCGAAACCACGGCGACCAGATTGGAGCGGATCGTCAGCGTCGCCGCTTCCGCCGGGTTCTTGGCGATCTCCATGCAGGCGGCGGCGACGCCGGGAGAATACGCCAGCGCGAGGTCGCGCTGGTTGGCAAGCGGCTTGCTCGCCTGGATCTCGAGCTTTCCGGGGCGCGGCAGACGGTGATAGGCGAGCGCCGCCTGGTGGAGATCATCGGAATAAGACGACATGCGGTGTCTCGCCTCGCGTTACCGGCCTCAAACTACGTTGTCCTGACCGGCCCGCCTTCGGGTGGTATTTCCGGGTCATGGAAACGGGATGAAGCACGCCGGGCGCCCCGGTGGCAACATCCGATTGCGGCCCCATCAACAGGCCGCGCGGTCAAATATCTGATCGCGCTCGCTTTCCCTGGACCGCGCGTTGCTTTGCGAATATGGCAGGTTGCGTCCTGCAACGCGAGCAACTGGAGCTGGGAATGAAGCGAATCCTGATCGGCCTGATCGTCGTGGCCGCGCTGGCCGCGGGCGGATGGTTCGGCTTCAGCTTCTACGCAAAGCATCGCGTCACCGCCGAGATCGACGCCGTCTTCGAGCAGATCCGCTCCGGCGGCGGCAAGGCAAGCCACGGCAAGGTGGCGTTCGATCTGACGAGTCGGACGTTGACGATCGAGGATATCGCGGTTGAGCCTACCAACCAGCCACAAGCGCGTGTCAAGATCGCCGTCATCAAGGGCGTGGGCATCCGCCAGGTCGAGGAGACACGCTTCGCGGCCGACAGCATCGATGTCTCGGGCTTCGAGGTCGCGCTCGACGAGGTCGGCCCCCGGAAGCTGAAAGTCTCCTACAAGGTCCCGCAGCTGACCATGCGGGATTACGTCGGTCCCCTTCATGCTCAGAACGCGCCAACGTCAGGCTCCCTGATCGACATGTACCGTTTCGTGCTCGACCAGTACGCAAACGTGACGGCTTCTTCCGTCATAGCGCCGACCCTCGCGGTCGCCTTCGATGCGGGCAAAAGCGCCGGGGGCAGTGGCGAAGTCGCCTATTCGGGTCTCGCGATCCAGAAGCTCGGCCAAGGCAAGATCGCCGCGATCAAGGCGGAGCGCGCCAGTTTCACCATCAACGTGCCGCAGCCGGGCAAGACGGACAAGCTGACCGGCGAGGTGTCCGACATCATCATCAATGATTTCGATTCGACCGCGATCGCCGCCGTGCTCGATCCCCAGAAGGCCAACGACGAAAGCTATCATCGTGTCTACGGGCAGATCTCCAGCGGCACCTATGTCGTTACCTCGACGCTCGGCATCCGGATGCAGGTCGACGGGATCGCCATCACCGACATCGCGGTGCAACCATCGAAATTCCGGCCGGCCGAGATCCTGGCACTGCTGCCGGCGGACAGCTCGGTCCCGCCGACGCCGGCGCAATCGCGCGAGATGATGGAAAAGCTCGCCGGGTTCTATGAGGGCCTTCGCGTCGGCAAGATCGAGATCGGCACCATGTCGATGACGACCCCGCAGGGGACGCCCCGGCTCAGGGCCATCAGATACCAAGAGGGCGAGTTCGCGCTCGAAGGCCTGGATGCGCCGACGCCACAAGGGCAAATCAAGATGGAGCGCTTTGCGCTCAAATCGCTCAGCATCGCGAAACTGATGCGGTGGGCGGCGAGCCTCACCCATCCCGGACAGCCCCCCTCGCCGGCTCAGATGCTGGGCCTGTTCGGCGTGCTCTCGGGCGCGGAGATCAAGGGCGTGTCGGCGCCTTACAAAAACACCAAGAAGCTGGTCACGATCGACACGCTGAGCGTGGACTGGGGGCAGATGATCGGCCCAATCCCGAGCAAGGCGCATGTGGTTGCCAAGATGGTCATGCCCACCGATCCATCCGATCCGAAGCAGCTTACATTGATCCTCAGCGGAATCGACAAGCTCGCGATCGACCTGGATCTCGGCGCGGCGTGGACAGAGTCGTCCAGCAGCTTCGCTCTGACGCCCGCGACGCTCGACATCGGGATCGCAAAAGTGCAATTGCGTGTCGCGCTCAGCAACGTACCACGCGAGGTGTTTTCGACGGATCCCGCCCAGCTGATGGGTCAGGCGGCCCGGATTGAGGCTGTCGCGCTCGAGTTCTCAGTGCGCGACAATGGTTTCGTCGATTCCACGGTGACGCAGAATGCTCGAGGGCGAAATGTCAGCCGCGACGTCGCACGCCAGACACTCGTCGATAGCGTCAAAGCCTACCGAGCAGATATCGCCGCCGCCAATCCGGAGGCAGGCACGGCGGTGGATGCGGTCGCAAGCTTCATCGAAACGCCGGGCCAGACGCTCGTCATCAAGGTAACGCCGCGCGCGAAAGTGCCGCTGATGCAATTGATGCAGCTCTTCAATGCCGACCCGGAGGGCACGCTGGCGCAGTTCAATATCGAGGCGTCGACGGGGCTGTAGGTCGACGGGGCTGTAGTTGGATTCGTGTCCCGGACGCGCTGCAGCGTGTAACGCTGCTGCGCAGAGCCGGGATCCAGAAGCCTGCTGCTCGCTTAGACGTGGGCCCCGGCTCAGCAGCGCACCACTGCGTGCTGCGCTGCGTCCGGGGCACGGACATCTTCCCGCGCGACTTCACTTCTGCGGCAGATTCACCTTCACGTGCAACTCGCGGAGCTGCTTGGGGCTGGGCTCCGACGGTGCGCCCATCAGGAGGTCCATGGCCTGCTGGTTCATCGGGAACAGCGAGATCTCGCGCAGATTGTTGGTGCCGCACAAGAGCATGACGATGCGGTCGACACCGGCGGCCATGCCGCCATGCGGCGGGGCGCCGTACTGGAAGGCGCGGTACATGCCGCCGAAGCGATCGACGACTTCCTGCTCGCCATAGCCGGCGATCTCGAACGCCTTCACCATCGCTTCCGGCACGTGGTTGCGGATTCCGCCCGAGGCGATCTCGAAGCCGTTGCAGGTGATGTCGTACTGGAACGCCTTGATGGTCAGCGGGTCCTGGCCCTTCAAGGCATCGAGACCGCCCTGCGGCATCGAAAACGGGTTGTGCGAGAAGTCGACCTTCTTGTCTTCCTCGTTGTACTCGTACATCGGGAAGTCGACGATCCAGGCGAGTTCGAACCGCTCCTTGTCGGTGAGGTTCAGCTCCTCGCCGACCTTGTTGCGGGCCAAGCCTGAAAACTTCCAGAACTTGTCGGGATCGCCGGCGACGAAGAACGCGGCATCGCCTTCCTTCACGCCGATCTGCGCGCGGATCGCGGCCGTGCGCTCAGCACCGATGTTGTTGGCGAGCGGACCGGCACCTTCGCCGCCCTCCCGCCACATGATGTAGCCAAGGCCCGGCTGTCCCTCGCCCTGCGCCCATGAATTCATGCGGTCGCAGAAGGCGCGCGAGCCGCCGCCCGGCGCCGGGATCGCCCACACCTGGTTCTTGGGGTCCTCCAACATCCGCGCGAACACCTTGAAGCCGGAGCCGCGGAAGTGTTCGGAGACGTCCTGCATCTCGATCGGGTTGCGCAGGTCCGGCTTGTCGGAGCCGTATTTGCGCAAGGCTTCCGCGAACGGAATGCGGCGCCAGCCCTTGGTCACCGGCTTGCCCTTGGCAAACTCCTCGAACACGCCGGTGATGACAGGCTCCATCGCGGCGAAGACGTCTTCCTGCGTGACAAAGCTCATCTCGACGTCGAGCTGGTAGAATTCGCCCGGCAGACGATCTGCGCGCGGGTCCTCGTCGCGGAAGCAGGGCGCGATCTGGAAGTATCGATCGAAGCCCGACATCATCAGGAGCTGCTTGTACTGCTGCGGCGCCTGCGGCAGCGCATAGAACTTGCCGGGATGAATGCGCGACGGCACCAGGAAGTCGCGCGCGCCCTCCGGCGAGGACGCGGTCAGGATCGGCGTGTTGAACTCGAAGAAGCCCTGCCCCTCCATGCGCCGACGCATCGACTTGATGATGTCGACGCGCGTCATGATGTTCTGGTGCAGCTTCTCGCGGCGCAGGTCGAGGAAGCGGTACTTCAGGCGGATGTCTTCAGGATATTCCTGGTCGCCGAACACCGGCAGCGGCAGGTCGCCGGCCGGGCCCAGCACCTCGATCTCGCTGACATAGATCTCGATCTTGCCGGTCGGCAGATCGTCATTGTCGGTGCCTTCGGGGCGGCGGCGGACCTTGCCGTCCATCTTGACCACGAATTCCGAACGCAGCTTCTCGGCCTGCGAGAACGCCGGCGAGTCCGGATCGACCACGCACTGGGTCAGGCCGTAATGGTCGCGCAGGTCGATGAACAGCACGCCGCCATGGTCGCGAACGCGATGGACCCAGCCCGAAAGGCGGACCGTCTCGCCGATGTTGCTCTCGCGGAGCGCGCCGCATGTATGTGACCGGTAGCGATGCATGGTCGTCCCAAATTCAATGTCGGAGGATCGAATCGAACCGCCGAAACGGCAGGTCCAAAGTTGCGGCAGGGTTTACCCCGGGAGGACGGGGGCGGCAACCAAGGGGACGGCCCGTTTTCGGCTGGAAGTGGCCATTTTTGCCCAATCTGGGCTCAAGCCTTTGCCATCAGGCGTTCCACGCCTATCTTGAGACCATGACAGTCCATTTCCCGTTCCAGAATTCCTATTCGGCGCTGCCCGA
Organism: Bradyrhizobium sp. WSM4873; assembly: GCF_055811355.1. Classification (NCBI taxonomy): domain Bacteria; kingdom Pseudomonadati; phylum Pseudomonadota; class Alphaproteobacteria; order Hyphomicrobiales; family Nitrobacteraceae; genus Bradyrhizobium; species Bradyrhizobium sp. WSM4873. Next base: position 224,273 of record NZ_JBVVPS010000001.1, read on the forward strand.
CAGCTTTTTCGCCCGGGTCGCACCGACGCCGGTGGCGGCGCCCCGGTTGATCAAGCTGAACCGGCCGCTGGCGGTCCAGCTCGGGCTCGATCCTGACGTGCTGGAGACCCCTGAGGGCGCCGAAATCCTGGCGGGCAAGACGGTTCCCGCCGGCGCCGATCCGATCGCCATGGCCTATGCCGGCCACCAGTTCGGACAGTTCGTACCCCAGCTCGGCGACGGACGGGCGGTGCTGCTCGGCGAAGTCATCGACAAGGACGGCATCCGCCGCGACATCCAGCTCAAGGGCTCGGGACCCACCCCGTTCTCCCGCCGCGGCGACGGCCGTGCCGCGCTCGGGCCGGTGCTGCGCGAATATATCGTGAGCGAGGCGATGTTCGCACTGGGCATCCCGACCACGCGCTCACTCGCCGCCGTCGTCACCGGCGAGCACGTCATCCGCGAAACCGCGCTGCCCGGCGCGGTGCTGACCCGCGTTGCCTCGAGCCATATCCGCGTAGGTACCTTCCAGTTCTTCGCCGTCCGCCGCGACACCGACGCGATCCGCCGGCTCGCCGACCATGTCATCGCCAGGCACTATCCGGAGCTGCTCGGCGCCAAGCGGCCCTATCACGCGCTGCTCGGTGGCGTCGTTGCGCGCCAGGCCAATCTGGTCGCACGCTGGCTGCTGGTCGGCTTCATCCACGGCGTGATGAACACCGACAACAGCTCCATCTCCGGCGAGACCATCGATTACGGCCCCTGCGCCTTCATGGACACTTACAATCCGGCGCAGGTGTTTTCCTCGATCGACGAGATGGGCCGCTACGCTTATGCCAACCAGCCGCGCATCGCGCTGTGGAATCTGACCCGGCTGGCGGAATGCCTGTTGCCGCTGTTCTCCGACGATCAGGAAAAGGCGGTGGCCGAGGCCCAGGACATTCTCGCCGCCTTCTCCGACACGTTCAGCGACGCCTATCAGGCAGGCCTGCGCAAGAAGGTCGGCCTGTTCACGGAGCGCGACGGCGACGACGCGCTGATCCAGGACCTGCTGGATGCCATGGCCAAGAACCAGGCCGACTTCACCCTCACCTTCCGCAAGCTTGGTGACGCCGCCGGCGATCCGGCTGCCGACGATGCACGCGCCCAGTTCATGGACCCCGGGGCGTTCGACGAGTGGGCCAGCCGCTGGCGCGAGCGCACGGCGCTTGAGCCGCAGACCGCAGCCGAACGGCAGGCTGTCATGCACGCCGTCAACCCGATGTTCATCCCGCGCAACCACCGCGTCGAGGCCGTGATCCAGGCCGCGGTCAACGATGACAACTACGCGCCATTCGAGGAGCTGGTGAAGGTCTTGGCCAAACCGTTCGAGGACCAGCCGGACTACGCCGCCTACGCCGATCCCCCGCTGCCGGAGCAGCGGGTGCTGCAGACGTTCTGCGGGACGTGATGACAAACTCGGTGCGTAGGGTGGATTAGGCGAAGGCGTAGCGAGCCGAGCTTGTGGACGCCTCGCGCCACCGGAACCGCTGTCATCAAACTGAAACACTCCCACTCTAACGGCCTGTCAGGGTCGTCTTGCCGGAGGCGCCCACCCTCCAACGATCCTGACAAGCGCCATGCCCTTCAAGTTCATCCACATCACCGACACGCATCTCGCGAACCCCGGGCTGCTGCTGTATGGCCTCGATCCGCGCGCCCGACTGGACGCTGCGATTGCCGACGTCAACAAGCATCACGTCGACGCCGCCTTCGCGGTCGTGACCGGCGACCTCACCCATTGGGGCGAGGCTGAATCCTACGCCAATTTCGCCGACGCAATGGCGGCGTTGAAAATTCCCTACATCGCCATGGTCGGCAATCATGACCGTCGCGTCACCTGCCTCGATAGTCTGAAGGCGGCCCCGCGCGATCCGAACGGTTTCGTGCAGGGCACGCGCACCACCGAGCACGGCCTGTTCGTGTTTCTAGACACGCTGGACGAGACCAGCCATGCCGGCGAGATGTGCTCCAGGCGTCTCGGCTGGCTCGCGAGCACGCTCGCGGCCGCGCCGATGGACATCCCATTCGTGGTCTTCATGCATCATCCGCCATTCCCGGTCGGCGTCCACGCCATGGACGAAATCTCGCTGGCACAGAGCGCCGAGTTCGCTGAGGTGATTGCGCCCTACCGGTCGCGCATCCGCCACCTCTTTTTCGGCCATGTGCACCGGCCGATCTTCGGCAGCTACGGCAACATCCCGTTCTCGACGCTCCGCGGCACCAATCACCAGGTCTGGTTCGAGCTCGACGCTGCCGCGGCCGAGCATCTCGCCAGCCATGAGCCGCCGGCTTACGGCGTGGTGCTGATCGACGGCGAGAACCTGGTCGTGCACAGCCACGACTTCCTCGACACCAGTCTGCGCTTTCCCTTCGAGCCACCGGCGGGAGTGGACGACCGCGACTATGCGCTCAATTTCCCGGCGCGGTGAGATGAGCTTCGCAGAACCCGCGGCTCTCCCGGTCGCGGCCTCGGCGGCGCCGCGCCTGCATGTCCTGAAGCGGTTCTCTCACCGCTTCAAGACCTCGCTGCCGGCCTATCTCCTGCTGCTGCCCTCGCTCATCTTCCTCGCACTGTTCACCTATGGTGCGATGGGCCGCGTCCTCGTCGACGCGCTGTACCAGCGCGCCACACCCAGGGCGCCGGTCCGTTTCGTCGGCCTCGACAACATCGCAGCGGTGCTTGCGGACCCCGCCTTCACTGGCGCGGTCGTCAACAATCTCGTCTATGCCGTCGGCACCGCGGTCCCGAGCATTGGCCTCGCGCTGCTGTTCGCGCTGGCGCTGGCGCGCACCAATGCCGTGACCAGCGCGCTGCGCGCCGCGCTGTTTTTGCCGGTGCTGATCCCCATGGTCGCGGCCTCCGCGCTGTTCCTGTTCATCTTCCTGCCCAACGTCGGGCTGCTCGACTATTACATCGGCCGCTTCCTGCCGGTGCTGCCGAACTGGCTCGGCGATTCCGACATCGCGCTTTACGCGATCATGGTCATCACGATCTGGAAGAACGCCGGCTACTACATGCTGTTCTTCCTGGCCGGCCTCCAGGCGGTGCCGGAAGATGTCATGGAAGCCGCCTATCTCGACGGTGCCGGGCCGTACCAGCGGCTGCGCCACATCATCCTGCCCGAGCTCAAGCCCACCTTCCTGTTCGTCACGGTCATCGCCACGCTCAACGCGGTCACGCAGGTCGACCACGTCTTCGTCATGACCAAGGGCGGGCCGTCCAACGCGACCAATCTCGTGCTGTTCTACATCTATCAGCAGGCGGTTGAGCACTACGACATCGGCAAGGCCTCGGCAGCTACACTGCTGACGCTTGCGGCGCTGATGGGCCTCACCGCGCTCTCATTCCGGACGATGGCAAACCGCGAGGGCGGGTCATGAGGCTGTTCGACCGTCTGTTCAGGGACGCCCCACTCGCCACCCGCCGGGAAATCACGCCAAAGCTCGGCTTTGCGCTGACCGTGCTGCTCGCGGTGGTCTGGCTGATCCCGTTCCTGTGGATGGGTGTGGCGACGCTGCGCCCGGCATCCGACGGCATCAACCTCATGGCCGAGCTGATGCCGAGCCTGAAGCCGACGCTCGACAACGTCAGGGACGCCTGGGAAATCGGCGATTTCCCGCGCTACACCCTCAACACCATCATCATCTGCACCGGCATCCTCCTGGTGCAGGTCGTCACGATCACGCTGGCGGGCTTTGCCTTTGCCCGGCTCGACTTCGCGGGCAAGACGCTGATCTTCTATCTGTTCCTAATGCAGCTGATGCTGGTGCCGGTGCTGCTGATCGTGCCCAATTTGAGCCTGGTGGCGCAGCTCGGCCTCTACGACACGCTCACCGGCGTGATGATGCCGTTCTTCGCTTCCGCCTTCGGCACCTTCCTGATGCGGCAAGCGTTTGAGGCTATACCGACCGAGCTGGAAGACGCTGCCCTGATCGACGGCGCCAGCCTGCTCCAGCGCATTCGCCACATCTATGTGCCGCTGTCGATGCCGAGCTTCTCAGCCTTTGCCATCATCTCCGTGACCAGCCATTGGAACGACTTCCTGTGGCCGCTGATGGTGATCAACTCGCCGGACAAGCGGCCGCTCACGGTCGGGCTCTCGGTCTTCACGGCGACCGCGGAAGGAACGCAGGCCTGGGGCACCATCGCCGCCGGCACGCTGATGGTGATCGCACCGCTGCTCATCACCTTCCTGATCTTCCAGAAACGCTTCATCAGCTCTTTCGTCACCTCAGGCATCAAATAGGAGATTTCTCGATGCTGTTTTCCCGCAGGCTCATGCTTGGCCTTGCCATCGCAGGCACTTTGGCAGGCGCCCTCACCTTCCCGGCGCTGGCCGAAGGCCCGACCGAGATCGACCTGTTCTTCCCCGTGCCCGTCGACGGCAAGCTCGCCCGCGACATGAGCACCCTGATAAAGGAATTCAACGAGACCCATCCCGCGATCAAGGCAACCGCGGTCTACACCGGCTCTTATGACGACACGCTGATCAAGACGCGCGCCTCGATCAAGGCCGGCAAGCCGCCGGCTGCGGTGATCATGTCGGCGAACTTTCTGCTCGATATGCAGATCGAGAACGAGCTCACAAACCTCGATCCCTTGATCGCCGCCGACGGCACCACCAAGGAGCAGTTTCTCGGCCAGTTCTTTCCGGCGCTGCAGGGCAACGCGGTGATCAACCGCTCGGTCTACGGCGTGCCATTCCATAATTCGACGCCGCTGCTCTACATCAACGCCGACAAGGCGAAGGAAGCGGGCCTCGATCCGAACAAGCCGCCGCAGACTTGGGCCGAATTGACCGACTGGGCCAAGAAACTCACCAAGCGCGAGGGTGACAAGGTGACCCAATGGGGCATCGCGATCCCCTGCGCCTACGATTATTGCGGCTGGATGATGGAAACGCTCACCATGAGCAATGGCGGGCGCTACTACAACGAAGAGTTCGGCGGCGAGGTCTATTACGACACGCCCTCGATGCTCGGCGCGCTGACCTGGTGGAACGACCTCGTCACCAAGCACAAGGTTCACGCGCCCGGCGCCACGCCCGGTCCGGCCGTCAGCACCTCCTTCATCTCCGGCAACGCCGCGATGATGATGCTCTCGACGGGCTCGCTCACTTACGTGCGCGACAACGCCAAGTTCGCCTACAAGGTGGCCTTCATCCCGCGCAACGTCCGCAACGCCGTGCCGATCGGCGGCGCCTCGCTGATCGTTCCGGCTGGCCAGGAAGCCGACAAGCAGAAGGCCGCCTGGACGCTGATCAAGTGGATGACCTCGCCCGAGAAGAGCGGCTGGTGGAGCCGCGCCACCGGGTATTTCGCCCCCAACATGGCCGCCTACAAGACGCCGGACATGGTCGAATTCCTGAACAAGAACCCGGACGCCAAGACCGCCGTCGAGCAGCTCGACGTCGCAAAACCGTGGTTTGCGACCTACAAGACCGTGCCGGTGCGCAAGACGCTGGAGGACGAGGTCATGCTGGTCCTCAACGGCAAGAAGCAACCGAAGGAGGCCCTCGCCGCCGCCCAGAAGGCCGCCGACGAGACGCTGAAGCCGTATAACGCGGAGACCTCGCTGAAGCTGCCGTAAGGCCGGATGCAACGTCAAACGAACGTCGGCGCTCCGTCATGCGGGGCGCCGAATTCGTTTTGGACGGCCGCCCCCGTTAACCCCACGTCCACCATCCGGCCCGACCCGCCGCCGGTAACCACGAGAATTAACAGACCCTCAATTCGCCCTAGACAAGTTTAGCAATGTTTCCGAGGGGGTTTGCCGTGGATCTGTTGGTTTTCGAGTTCCTGGGGCTGGCGCTGGTCGCCATGTGCGTGGTCGTGGTGGCACTGCCTTGTGCGCGCAAACCCTCCCGGCGGGTCCGCTACGAATAGGATTTTCGTCGGAAAATGCGATTCCGGCCCAAATGCAAGGCTCGAATTCGCTTCGAGCCCCTTGACATCACAGCGCTTTCGGCAGAACGGCTGATGGACTTGTCATGGGCCGTTCATGGATTTGATTACCACCACCGCTGACCTTGCGGCTGCCTGCAGCCGGCTGGCCAAGCACCCCGTCATTACCGTCGATACCGAGTTCCTGCGCGAGACCACCTATTACCCGCTGCTGTGCGTGGTGCAGATGGCCAGCGCCGAGGAAGCGATCGTCATCGACACCCTGGCCGAGGGAATCGACCTCAAGCCGTTCTTCGAGCTGATGGGCAACGAGGGCGTGTTGAAGGTGTTCCACGCCGCCCGCCAGGACATCGAGATCATCTGGCATCAGGCCAATATCATTCCGCACCCGGTGTTCGACACCCAGGTCGCGGCGATGGTGCTCGGCTACGGCGACAGCATCGCCTACGACGCACTGGTCGAGAAGGTCACTGGACACCGCCCTGACAAAACCCACCGCTTCACCGACTGGTCGCGCCGGCCGCTGACCAAGGAGCAGATGCACTACGCCGTGTCCGACGTCACGCATTTGCGCGACGTGTTCGCAGCCCTCGATGCCGACCTCAAGAAGCGCCGGCGCAGCGAATGGGTCTCGATCGAGATGGAAGTCCTGACTTCGCCGAAGACCTACGACTTCCACCCCGAGCGTGCCTGGGAACGGCTCAAGACGCGGGTGCGCAAGCCCAAGGACCTCGCGGTCCTGATGGAGGTCGCCGCCTGGCGCGAGCAGGAGGCGCAGAGCCGCGACGTGCCGCGCGGCCGCGTGCTGCGCGACGAGGCCGTCAGCGACATCGCGACCCACGCGCCGAATACGATCGAGAAGCTCGCGAACCTGCGCTCGGTGCCGAAGGGTTTTGAGAAATCCAAATGGGGCGCCGACATCGTCGCCGCCGTCGAGCGCGGGCTGGCGCGGGATCACGCGACGCTGCCGAAGCTGGAAAAGCCGCGCAACAATAACAATGGCGCCGCGATCGTCGAGCTGTTGAAGGTGCTGCTGCGCATGACCGCGGAGCGCCATGCGGTCGCCAGCAAGGTGATTGCGACCGTCGACGACCTCGAGGAGATCGCGGCCGACGACGAGGCCGACGTGCCGGCGCTACGCGGCTGGCGCCGCGAGCTGTTCGGCGAGGCCGCCCTGAAACTGAAGCGCGGCGAGCTGGCGCTGGCGGTCGAGAAAGGCCGCGTGATCGGGGTTCAGCGGGCGGAATAGGCCCGATGCCTCCTTGTCGTCCCGGCGAAGGCCGGGATCCATTACCCCAGGGAGCAGTTTGGCGAAGACTCGTCGTTCGGGACTGCTACCACCCTTCTCGATAGATCACGCGGTATGGGTCCCGGCCTTCGCCAGGACGACACCGGGGGTGTGATAGAGCGCTCCGCTCACGCGTGAAGCGACGCCCCCTACGCCGGCGTCAGCTTCGCCACTTCGCCCTTCATGTCGTCCAGCACACCTGAAATCGCCGCGACCAGCTCGTCGATCTGGGCCTTGGTGACGATCAGCGGCGGGCAGATGGCGATGGCGTCGAGCATGTTGCGCGAGATCACGCCGCGCTCCTGCAGCATGCGGCTTGCCATGCCGCCGACGGCGCCCGGTGTTGCCGCTGCGGTCTTGCGCGCCTTGTCCAGCACCAGTTCGATCGCAGCGATCATGCCGACACCGCGGACCTCGCCGACCAGCGGATGGCCGGTGAGTTCACGCAGCTTGCCTTGCATGTAGCCACCGAGCTCGGCGGCATGCGCCACCAGACCCCGCTCCTCGATGATTTTCAAGTTCTCCAGCGCAATCGCCGAGCCGACCGGATGGCCGCCCGCGGTGAAGCCGTGGCCGAGCACGCCGATCTTGTTGCTCTCATCGGCGATCGGCTCGAACATGCGATCGTTCATCATGATGGCCGATAGGGGGAAATAGCTCGAGGTGATCTGCTTGGAGACCACGATCGCGTCGGGCTTGATGCCGTAGGTTTCGCAGCCGAACATCTTGCCGGTGCGGCCGAAGCCGCAGATGACCTCGTCGGCGACCAACAAGATGTCGTACTTGTTCAGCACCTTCTGGATCTTGTCCCAATAGGTCGCCGGCGGCACGATGACACCGCCCGCGCCCATCACCGGCTCACCGAAGAAGGCTGCGATCGTGTCCGGCCCCTCCTTCTGGATCAGCGCGTCGAGTTCCTCGGCCCGCCGGGTCGCGAACGCCTCCTCACTCTCGCCCGGCGCGCCGTCCTTGTAGAAATGCGGCGAGCCCGTGTGCAGGATGTTCGGGAGCGGCAGGTCGAAAGAGCGGTGGTTGTTCGGCAGCCCGGTGAGGCTGGCGGACGCAATGGTGACGCCGTGATAGGCGCGCATCCGGCTGATCACCTTCTTGCGCTGTGGCTGGCCGAGCGCATTGGAGCGATAGGCAATCAACTTCAGAACGGTGTCGTTAGCCTCCGAGCCGGAGTTGGTGAAGAACACCTTGCTCATCGTAACAGGCGCGAGCGCGACCAGCTTCTCGGCAAGATCGATCGAAGGCCCGTGCGATTTGGCGGAGAACGTGTGATAGAATGGCAGCGCCTGCATCTGCTTGTGCGCGGCGTCGACCAGCCGCTTCTCGTTGAAGCCGAGCCCGACGCTCCATAGGCCTGCCATCGCCTCGAAATAGCGCTTCCCCGACGCGTCGAACACGTAAGGGCCCTCGCCGCGTTCGATCACCAGGGGACCGGCCTCCTGATGGGCGCGCGCGTTGGTGTAGGGATGGAGCTGGTAGGCCACATCCCGGGCCTCTTGCGAATTGGGCAACATGGACATTTGCGGGCATCCTTGAAAGCGTCACGTCGCCGGCGCGGCCAGCGTCATCACTCGATGATCCAGTTCCTTGGCTATTGCCACAGCGCAGAACTTGCAACGTCAATTCGTCGGCAGCAAGCGCTCAGCAGCGTTGCACAAAGCCGCACATCGGGCCGCTGTCACGCCGCGCCCTCGTCATTCCCATCGTTATCGGCAGCAGCGGCTTCCCGCACCTCCACCAGCGCCATCGAGAGCAGATACACCGTCGTGGGAAGACCAAGACGGCGCGCCGCCTCGGCGGCACGCGACAGGTCGCTTGCCAGCTCCTCGAGCTGATCTCCCCGTGACAATGTCCCACTCCGTCCGTCGATCGCGGCCGCCTACACCGCAACGGCGCCGCTGGTTCTGATCAGTTCGGCGCTGGACTGGATTGTAGCAAAATTTCCGATCACATTCACTACCGCATGCTTGTAGGCGGCAGCATCGGCAGTCCCCGGCTGCCGGCAAGCGACCGCGTCGGCCACCACCTGGAAGCGATGGCTGCGATGAAACCCGTCGACAGCGGTGGCCAGGACAGTTTCGTCCAGGGAAAAGCCCGCGAGCACGCAACGGACATTGCGGATATTGGACATGTAGTCCACAAAACGCGCCGAACTGTAGGCCGACGGCAGCGGGTGCTCGAAAGTCATTTCTCCCGGCCGCGGCTTCGCCTCCGCGATCCAATCGGTCAGCCTGGATGCCGGATTGAACCAGGCCGCCTGCGCGATGCGCTTCAGATGCATCACCGGCCAGAGATTGTCGCGCCACAGCGTCAGCAGTTCCACGCAGCGCGCCGTGGCGGCATCGCCGTCGAGGATGACGTGACGACGTCCGGGGGTCAGATATTCGACCTGGAGATCCGCGCAGACCAGGATCGGCGGATCGTCGGTGATGGAAACCAGCATGGTTTTGCGCGCAGCTGCACCAGTTTCAACGGCTGGCGAGCGCGACGTCCCGCAGCGGCGACGTCACGGCCCGTCCTGCCGAGGCGTCGAGCACGCCCGGCCGGTCCCAATCGCCCTCGGGGCGGATGATCACGTACGGATCGCTGTCCAGCGTAATGGCATCCGGGCCCGGCTCGATCTCCAGCAGCATTTCCGTGTAGGAGAAGTCGGAGAAAGTGATCTTGCGATTGTGGCCAAGCGGCTTGGCGCCGAAATGGGCCCAGAAATCGACCAGCCGGTCCTGCGCCTGGCCGTAGATCTTGCGAAAGCCCTTGCGCTTCACATAATCGACGCTCGCCTGTACCAGCTTGAACGAGACCCGCGACCGCCGATATTGGTGCCGCACCGCAAGCCGTTCCACCTTGGCGAAGTCGCCGAAGAACCGCACCCGCAGACAGCCCGCAGGCTCGTTGCCGACATAGCCGATGAAATGCGCGGCGACCATGTCGTTGCCGTCGAACTCCTCATCGAACGGGCAATCCTGCTCGGCGAGATAGACGGCTGAGCGGATCGAGGTGACCAGCATGAGATCGCTGAGATCGCGCGCGAGGCGAATGGTGATGGCGCGGGAATCGGGCTTCGCGAGAGGAATCCTAGTACCGTGCATCTGCAAAACTCCTTGCTTGGATGATCGCGCCCGGCATGCGCATCGGCTGCCGATGCCATGGCCGCTCGTAGCACCAGAGATCGGGTTGGAAGCTTGGAACAGGCTCGAATCCTGTCGCCTTCATGATATCGCGGCCGGCCACGGTTGACGGCTGCGCATAGCAATCCGCGTTGCGAAACCTTAGCTGTCTAAGATGAGCCGCGGCCTTGCCGAGACCAGCGACGCCGCGCCCGGTCGCCGCGATCGCCCAGATGTAGATAGCGGAAACGTCTTCCTTCGCGGACGCGAGATGGCGCGTCTCCGGCGCGGTGAGGCAGATCTCGTCAAGCAGCAGCGCATCATGCCCGCGATCGTTGAGAAACAGGAAGGCCATGCCGCCGACAAGGTTGCCCTTCCGGCTGAAAGTCAGGATGCTCTCGGGGTCGAAGGCGAAATATTTTGCAAGCTCCGCCGCCCCGATCCGAACGCCCGGCACCAGCCGGTGCGCCAACTGCGACAGCGCGGCGATTTCGGAAAGTTGGGCGCGACGGACGTCGACATCCGGACTGAGCGGCAGCGCGTCGAAATCATGCCTTGCGGCAAACGAGCCCCTTTCCATACCCATATCACCCCTCTATCGTTCGCGGCTTTCGTGCCCCGCTATGACCAAGAGCTTAGCGGCTGGGGATCAGGCGTATGCAGCAGTTATTGCACCGGGGTGCTGCGATGATGCAGCACCGTGAAGAAGCCCTGGATATGTCCTGGGACGATTTGAAACTATTTTTAGCTTGCGCAAAATATAAAAGTTTCCGCAACGCCGCCGAGCAGCTCGGGCTCACCTCCACCACCCTGATGCGCAGGATCGACCGGCTCGAAGAGAGCATCGACTGCAAGCTATTCCTGCGCGACCAGAGCGGGCTCACACTCAGTGACGAAGGCAGCGCGATGATCGCCGACGTCGCGCATATGGAGCGTCATGCCTTCAACGTGTTCCGGCGTGCCTCGCGATCGTCGAATGACATGTCAGGCACCGTGCGCGTCGCGGTGACGGAAGGCCCCGGCAATTTCTGGATCCTGCCGCGACTGATCGACTTCCAGAAGACTTATCGCAAGATCACCGTCGACCTGCGCTGCGCGATGGAACAGGCCGACGTCGCGAGGCTCGAATCCGATATTGCGATCCAGCTCGAGCCGCCGACCAATCCCGATCTGATCGTCGCCAAGCTCGGCCGGCTGCACATCTATCCCTTCGTCTCCAAGGAGTACGAAAACCTCTACGGCGTGCCCGCGAGCTTGGCCGAGCTGAAGAACCACCGCATCATCAAGCAGAGCGCCCCGCAGGTCGACGACGGCGCTTACGCCCGCGTGCTCGGACTTAAGTCCCTGGAGGGCATTGTCGGGATCAAGACCAATTCCTCGGTCGGCGTGCTCTATGCGGTGGAGCGCGGCGCCGGCATCGGGTTCCTGCCGACAGTCTCGATCGCGCTCGGTGCTCCGCTCGTTGCCGTCGATCTCGGCGTCAGCCACCACGCCGATCTCTGGCTCACCTACCACAAGGAGTTCCGCGCCTCCGAGCGCCACAAGATCGTGGTCGATTGGCTGAAGAAAATCTTCGACCCCAAGATCCATCCCTGCTTCCGCGACGAGTTCATCCACCCGAACGCGCTGGCCCCGATGATGACGGCCGCGCGCGAGGGTTTTGGATTGACGGGATATGTCGCGGCAATGCCGACCTAAAGCCTGAGCATGATCTTTTCGGAAAACCGCTTCACAGTTTTCCGGATCCTGCTTTGGGCGGACGTGGGCAGGCTTCGCCTCACCACCGATGTTCGAAGCCGACCGTGCCCTGATGCGACGTCAGCTCGTTGCGGAACTTGCCGTCGTAATTGACGTAGAGCCGCGCCGTGTTGGTCAGGCTGAGCGAGGCCGAGGCGCCGGCATCCATGCCGTAGCGGCTCTCGCCGATACCGGGCACGACGATGCTCTGGGTCCCGAGGCTGACCTGCACCGATCCCAGGTTCTGATGGAAATTGTCGACGAACTTGCCATAGGCGGACAGGTCCAGGATCTTCTGGTCGAAGATGAAGTAGCGCCCGACCTCGGCTCCGATCATGACCCGCCCGCGCGAGAGCGCCGTCGAGCCGACATTGAGTGGATCGAGGCCGCCAACCTCCTGGAACGCGACGCTGGTGGCGCGGACATATTCCAGTGCGCCTTTGGGCACGATGCGCATCTGGTCCTTGGTCCAGTAATAGCTGATCTCGGTCAGCGCGCCGTCGACTGCGGCACGATAACCTGCGGTCGCAAGTCCCAGGCCGGTATCCCGGCTGGAGCGGACCTTGCCGAAGCCGTGCACCAAAGCGAACGCCCAGGTCCAGGGACCCTTGTCGACAGAGCCGCTGAAGCCGAGTTGCGTCAGGTCCAGCGTCGCGGATTGAAGTGCGAGCGGCACGTCGATGTCGGTGTTGCTCTGGTCGACGGAGAAGCCGAGATTGACACCCGGCGCGAGCCGCGCGCCAAAGCCTGCGACACCGCCAAACGTCTTGCGTTTGTCGCCGACAAAGTCTCCTTGCGCATCTGTCCGGACCGAGATGCCGTAGCCCTCGAACCAGGTGCGGTAGCGCGGATCTTCCGTGCTCGCCGATGCGCCGCCGCCGCCGGGATTGGTCCGAAACGCCCGGTTGACGCCGCCAGACGCCTGGTTGCCGAGCCGCTCCAGGAAATTCGAGCCGAGATTGAGCGCGCTGTTGCCGGCCGACTGGTCGTGATTGGTCGCTGTCGGCATCGGAATCGGCGTCGGTGACGGCGTGGGTGTCGGGGTCGGCGTGGGCGTCGGACTTTGCGCAAAGCCTGATGTTGTCGACAGCACCATGATGAGAGCAAACGCCACGGCAGCCGCGATCCAGCGGACGCGGTTCAGCCTGATCGCCTGCCGTGTCTCTGAGGGCTGCGAAATGCAGCACATGGCGACAAATCCCGAAGCAAAGAGCGGCGCGCAAAAATGCAACAGGAGCGGCGCACGCGTGCCGCGATTTGTGCCGAACTGTTACTGAGGGTCAACCGGCTGGCGCGTCCAGGCAAAGGCATTGCTTCCGATTGTGGTTCCGCGGCCACAGGTCGCAAATTGCGGTCGGGTACTCCGGTCGGGCTCTTGAAATTCGCGCGCGGCTTGCTAACGGGCGATTTTCATGTTGCAATATCGGACACAATCGGAATTGGCCGCTCGACTGTGCGTTTCGCGACATTGAGACTCAAGACTCGAACAGACTACCGGAAGCCCGTTTGTGGCGTGGCACGCGAAAAGCGGCCGCGTCGTTTTTGTATCTAGCGGAGGAGACTGAGGATGCCGCAAAAGGGCACCGTCAAATGGTTCAACCCGACCAAGGGCTATGGGTTCATCAAGCCGAACGGCAGTGACAAGGACGTCTTCGTCCACATCTCCGCCGTCGAGCGCGCCGGACTCTCGACCCTCAATGAAAATCAGGTGGTTGAATACGACCTCGTGGAGAACCGCGGCAAGGCATCCGCGGAGAACCTCAAGGTTTCCTGATTTCTCTCGCGGTCTGCGCAAGAGATCATGACGTTGCCCCCGGCTCTGCCGGGGGTTTTTGTTTGGGATGGGAAGTTTCCGAGTGCGACGGCGCTTCACCGCACCAACGGCGCAACCAGAAAATTCTCCGACGGCCCGCTGCCGGCGGTCTTGCACACATCGCCCTCGATCCGGACCTTGCCGGTCGCGAGCAGGCTCAGTGCTGCGGGATAGATGCGGTGCTCGACTTCGAGGATACGCTCCGACAGCGTGGCCGCGGTATCGTGATCGCTCACAGGCACCGCGCCCTGCATCACGATCGGGCCGGCGTCGGTCTCGGGGATCACGAAGTGCACTGTCGCGCCGGACAGCTTGACGCCGGCGCGCAACGCCTGGCCGTGCGGGTCGAGACCGGGGAAGGACGGCAGGAGCGAGGGATGGATGTTGAGCATCCGCCCGTACCACGCCTTGGTGAATTCGGCCGTGAACAGGCGCATGAAGCCGCCGAGGCAAATCAGCTCGATGCCGTGCTGATCGAGCGCTGCTTGCAGCACCTTCTCGAATCCGGCGCGGTCCTTGCCGAACGGCTTGCTTTCGATCACCAGCGTCTTCACGCCGCTCGCTTTGGCCCTTTCCAGCCCCTGCGCATCGGCCTTGTTCGAGATGACGAGCGAAATCTCCGCCGGAAAATCCGGCGCGGCCGCGCCCTTGACCAGCGCAGCCATGTTGGAGCCACGGCCGGAAATCAGGATGGCGACGCGGCGTTTCATCACAGCGCCGGTCACTACAGCGCCATATCGAGATGGCCGTTATAGACGACGCGGTGCTCGCCCTCGGCCGGGATCACAGTGCCGAGCTGTGCCACGGTCTCGCCGGCATCGGCGAAGACCTCGACGACCTCTTCGACCTTGTCCGGCTCGACGATCGCGATCATGCCGATCCCGCAATTGAAGGTCCGCAGCATTTCGAGCTCGGCGATGCCGGCCTGCGCGGCCAGCCATTTGAACACCGGCAGCACCGGCAGGCGCGCCAGATCGATACCGACTCCGAGATGCTTCGGCAGCACGCGCGGAATGTTGTCGGTGAAGCCGCCGCCGGTGATGTGGGCGAGCCCCTTCACCGCGCCGGTCTCGCGGATCGCGCGCAGGCAGGATTTGACGTAGAGACGTGTCGGCGTCAGCAGCGCGCCGCCGAGCGTCATGACGGGCGCAAACGGCGCCTGCGCTCCGAAGCCGAGGCCGGATTGTTCCACGATCTTGCGCACCAGCGAGAAACCGTTGGAGTGCACGCCCGACGAGGCGAGCCCGATCACGGCATCGCCGGCGGCGATGTCCTTGCGCGGCAAGAGCGTGCCCCGCTCCGCGGCGCCGACGGCAAAGCCACCGAGGTCGTAGTCGCCGTCCTTGTAGAGGCCGGGCATCTCGGCCGTCTCGCCGCCGATCAGGGCGCAGCCGGATTCGCGGCAGCCTTCGGCGACACCGGCGACGATCGACGCGGTCGCCTCCGGATCGAGCTTGCCGCAGGCAAAATAGTCCAGAAAGAACAGCGGCTCGGCGCCCTGCACCACGAGGTCGTTGACACTCATGGCGACGAGATCGATGCCGATCCCGCCATGCAGGCCGGTCTCGATCGCGATCTTGACTTTGGTGCCCACGCCATCGGTCGCGGCCACCAGGATGGGATCCTTGAAACCGGCCGCCTTGAGATCGAACAGGCCGCCGAATCCGCCGATTTCGGCGTCAGCGCCGGGACGTGCGGTGGCGCGCACCATCGGCTTGATCAGGTCGACCAAGCGGTTGCCCGCATCGATATCGACGCCTGAATCGGCGTAAGTGAGGCCGTTTTTGCGGTCGGTCATGCCCGATTTCCAGTGGGTTTGCGGCTGGTTACGTCGAATTCCGGGGACGCGCAATGGCTCGCATGGCGCGCCTCCGTATACTATGTAGAGATATCAACCGGTTCAGCCTCCAAAGGGCCGAATTCGAGGTCAGGCCGGGTGCCGGGAAGCGCCGTGTGAGTATACCGAACATCATTACTTTGGGCCGCATCATGCTGGTCCCGATCATCGTCTGGGCCATCGTGTCGAGCCAAATGGAGGTGGCGTTCGCCGTCTTCCTGATCGCCGGTATCAGCGACGCGGTCGACGGCTTCCTTGCCAAGCGCTTCAACATGACGAGCGAGCTCGGCGCTTTGCTCGACCCGCTCGCCGACAAGGCGCTGCTGGTCTCGATCTACATGGCGCTGGGCATCTGGGGCGCGATTCCGCGCTGGATCGTCATCCTGGTGGTCTCGCGCGACATCATGATCGTCGCTGCCGTGATCATATCGTGGCTGTTCGACCGGCCTGTGGAGATGAAGCCCTCGAAGGTATCCAAGCTCAACACTGTGGCCCAGGTGGCGTTCGCGGCGCTGGTGCTGGCCGCCCTCGCCTTCGGCTTCAAAGCCGGCCCTTATGATATCATCCTGATGGGCCTCGTCACGGTCTTCACGCTTTCCTCCGTGTCGCTCTATCTTGTCGAGTGGTTGCGGCACATGAGCACGATCGAGGCCAAATGAGTTGGGAAGCGGCCCCGCAAAAGGCCAACTCCCGCTCGATTAAGTCGCATCTCTTCAAACGAAGCCGGCACGCCGGCACGGAGCAAAGCAAGCGTGCCAGGCCACGTTCATCCCCGACAATTGGCGTTTTCGCTTCCGCATGCGGAGAGCCTGAGCCGGGACAATTTCCTTGAGGGCCCCGTCAACGCCGCCGGTCTTGCCCTCATCGACGCCTGGCCGGAATGGCCGAATCGGATCATGTGGCTGGCCGGCCCGGAAGGAAGCGGCAAGAGCCATCTCGCCGCGATCTGGGCCGAGGCTTCAGGCGCCCGCTCGACCACGGCCAATGGGCTGACCGCCGAGGCCGTCCCGGCTGCGCTCGCCACTGGCGCGCTGGTGGTCGAGGATCCCAAGGCCGGGCAATTCGACGAGCGCGCCCTGTTCCATCTGATGAATCTAGCCCGCGAGGACGGCGCCTACGTCCTCTTCACCGGACGCGAGGCGCCCGCTTCTCTCGAGATCGAACTCGCCGACCTGCGCTCGCGGCTCCGCGCCGTCCCCGTTGTCTCGCTGCTGCCGCCTGACGACCAGCTCTTCCGCGGCCTGATCGTCAAATTCTGCACCGACCGCCAGCTCGCGGTGGACGAGAGCGTGGTCAGCTACCTCGCCACTCGCCTGGAGCGGTCCTCGGCCGCCGCCCGACGGGCTGTGGACCTGCTGGACAGCGAGGCCCTGCGCCTCGGCCGCCCCGTCACAAGGGCGCTGGCGGCCGGGCTGCTCCGGGATGTCTGACCAAGGCGGCTTGACGCGGCCGGGCGGCGGAACATCAATGTCATCGAAACGTCATCGCTCTAACACATGCTCCCGCGGGTTTTGCGCGTAAGTCGCAAATTGGGGCGAACTGGATGGATCGACTTCTGATGGATTCTGCGCAAGCTATTGAAGTTAAAGAGAAAGCCCCGGAAGCCGAGGGCCCGCCTGCGATCGCATCGAACCCTGAGCGGTTCATCAATCGCGAGCTCTCCTGGCTGCACTTCAACCGCCGCGTCCTGGAGGAATCGGTCAATCCCAGCCATCCCATGCTGGAGCGGGTGCGATTCCTGTCGATTTCAGCGAACAACCTCGACGAGTTCTTCATGGTCCGCGTCGCCGGCATCAAGGCCCAGGTGCGCGAGGGCATTGCCGAGCGCAGCCCCGACGGTCTGACGCCGTCCGAGCAGCTCGCGCTGATCAACCGAACCGTCTCGCAGCTCGCCTCCGACCAGCAGGCAATCTGGCGCGACCTGCGCGGCACGCTCGCCGACGAGGGCATCGTGCTGGTCGAGGGCAAGGAAGTCACCAAGGCGGAACGAACCTGGGTCGAGGACTACTTCCTCAGCAACGTGTTCCCGCTGCTGACACCGCTTGCGATCGACCCGGCCCACCCCTTCCCGTTCATTCCGAGCCTCGGCTTCACCATCGCGCTCCAGCTCACGCGCGCCGCCGATGGCAAGCAGATGAACGCGCTGATCCGCATGCCCGGCAAGATCGACCGCTTCATCCGCCTGCCGGCCGAGGGCAAGGTGGTTCGGCTGATCTCGCTGGAGCAGGCCACCGCGCTGTTCATCAACCGCCTGTTCCCCGGCTACAATCTGCACGGCCAGGGCGCCTTCCGTGTCATCCGCGACTCCGAACTCGAAATCGAGGAAGAGGCCGAGGATCTCGTCCGCCTGTTCGAGACCGCACTGAAGCGCCGCCGCCGCGGCTCGGTGATCCGGCTCGAGATCGATGCCAAGATGCCGGAGCAGTTGCGCAGCTTCGTACAGCACGCGCTGTCGACCGCCGACGACGAGGTGTTCCTGGTCGATGGCGTGCTCGCCATGAACGAGCTCTCGCAGCTCACCCGCCTCGACCGGCCCGATCTGGAATTCACCCCTTACGTGCCCCGCCATCCCGAGCGCGTGCGCGAGCAAGGCGGCGACATCTTCGCTGCGATCCGGCAGAAGGATCTCGTCGTCCATCATCCCTATGAATCCTTCGACGTCGTGGTGCAGTTCCTCCAGCAGGCGACGCGCGATCCCGACGTCGTCGCCATCAAGCAGACGCTCTACCGCACCTCGAGCAACTCGCCGATCGTGCGCGCGCTCGTGGAAGCTGCCGAAGCCGGCAAATCCGTCACCGCGCTGATCGAGCTGAAGGCCCGCTTCGACGAGGAGGCCAACATTCGCTGGGCGCGCGACCTCGAGCGCGCCGGCGTGCAGGTCGTCTACGGCTTCCTCGAACTGAAGACGCACGCGAAATTGTCGATGGTGGTGCGGCGCGAGGGCGGCAGCCTCACAACCTACGTCCACACCGGCACCGGTAATTACCACCCGGTGACCGCGCGCATCTACACCGACCTCTCCTACTTCACCTCGGATCCAACCATCGGCCGCGACGCTGCCCGCGTGTTCAACTTCATCACCGGCTATGCCGCGCCGAGCGACCTGGAAAAGATGGCGGTGTCGCCGCTGACCTTGCGCAAGCGCATCATCGAGCACATCCAGGGCGAGACCGCGCATGCACGGCACGGGCGGCCCGGTGCGGTCTGGATGAAAATGAACGCGCTGGTCGACCCCGACATCATCGATGCGCTCTACGAGGCTTCACAGGCCGGCGTGCAGGTCGAGCTCGTGGTGCGCGGTATCTGCTGCCTACGGCCCGGCATTCCCGGCCTGTCGGAGAACATCCGCGTCAAGTCGATCATCGGACGATTCCTCGAACACGGCCGAATTTACTGCTTCGGCATGGGCCAGGGCCTGCCGAGCGCGAAAGCGGCTGTGTATATCTCCTCGGCTGACATGATGCCGCGCAACCTCGACCGCCGCGTCGAGGTGCTGTGTCCGCTGCAAAATCCCACGGTGCATCAGCAGGTTCTCGAACAGATCATGGTCGCGAATCTCAAGGACAATGAACAGAGCTGGCAATTGTTGCCGGACGGGTCCTCAACGCGTATGAAGACCGCGAAGGGCGAGGAGCCTTTCAACGTCCACAACTACTTCATGACAAATCCGAGTCTGTCTGGCCGTGGTAAGTCGCTCAAGGAATCCTCGCCGCGCCGCCTCACGCGCCGTAATGAACGTCATCAATCCTGATCCGGGATCGTCGACGTGAAGCGGCCGCGCAAGCGCGGCTCGAGCGTCGCGGTCATCGACATCGGCTCCAACTCGGTCCGTCTCGTCGTCTACGAGGGACTGACGCGGAGCCTGATTCCGATCTTCAACGAGAAGACGCTGTGCGGGCTCGGCCGCGAGGTGCAGAGCACGGGACTGCTTGCCCCCGACGCCGTCGACAAGGCGCTGACCTCGCTCAAGCGCTTCCGTGCGCTGTGCCGGGTGATGCAGGTCGGACGGGTGTTTGCGATTGCGACCGCCGCCTGCCGCGACGCCTCCAACGGCGCCGACTTCATCGCGAAGGCCGAGCGCATCTGCGCGGTGAAGATCGAGATCCTGTCGGGCCCGCGCGAGGCGCGGCTGTCGGCGCTCGGCGTGATCTCCGGCATCCACCATCCCGACGGCATCGTCGGCGATCTCGGCGGCGGCTCGCTCGAACTGATCGACGTGCGCAAAAACACCGTGCGCAGCGGCGTGACGCTGCCGCTCGGCGGCCTCGCGCTGCAGGACCTCGCGCATAAATCCCTGAAACGCGCCGACCGCATCGTGCGCGAAGCGCTCGACGGGGTGCCGCAGCTCACCGCGGGCCGCGGCCGCAGCTTCTACGCCGTCGGCGGCACCTGGCGCGCGCTTGCGCGCATCCACATCATCCAGAGCGGCTATCCGCTCCAGGTGATGCACGGCTATTCGATTTCGGCGGCCGAGGCGCTCGATTTTTCCCGCCGCCTGCGCCGGCTTGCGGCCGCCGACATGCTCGCCGACATCGAGATCGTCGCCGATGCCCGGCGCCCGCTCCTCACCTATGCCGCACTGGTGCTCGAGCACATCATTCGGGTGGCGAAGCCGAAGACCATCGTGTTCTCGACCTTCGGCGTACGCGAGGGCCTGCTGCACGAGAAGCTGCCGGAGTCCGAACGCAACAAGGACGGACTGATCTGCGCGGCCGAGGAGCTGAACCAGCTGCTGTCGCGTTCGGCCAAGCACGCGCGCGAGCTGATCGCCTGGACCGACCGCCTCGCGCGCGTGGTGAAGTTGCGCGAGACCGAGGAGGACCGCCGTCTGCGCCATGCCGCGTGCCTGCTGTCCGACATCGGCTGGCGCGTGCATCCCGATCATCGCGGCGAGCAGACGCTGAGCCTCGTCGTCAACGGCAATTTCGGCGCAATCACCCACACCGAGCGCGCCTTCGTCGGCCTGTCCGTGTTCTATCGCTATGCGGGCCTCAGCGAGGAGAACCAGCCGCCGGTCGCCATGCAGGAGCTGCTGACGCCGGCGCAGCTCGAACGCGCCCGCCTGCTGGGCGCGGCCTTCCGCGTCGCGCATCTGATCTCGGCGGCACGTCCGGGCGTCTTGCCCGCGACGCATTTCCGCAGCATGGGCCGCAAGCTGTTGCTGGTGTTCGAGCACCGCCTCGGCGATCTCGTCGCGGATCGCGTCGGCAGCCGCTTCCGCGCGCTCGCCCGCCTGATCAACCGCGCCGGCTCGATCGTCCGGCGCTAGCGCATGCTCCGGAAAGCGTGAAGCGCTTTTCCGAAAACATCATGCTCAAAAGGTAAGTCTACTCCGCCGAGGCCTTGGCGTGGCGCTCGGAGGACTCCAGCGCGGCCGCGCTCATGCTGCGCCGGCGCCAGATGGAGCCGCCGACCAGAACGACGACGACGCCGAGAGCTGCGCAGAGATATTCGCCGCCTCCGCCGCCATGGGCGAATTGCGGCGGGATGCGGAAGGCGCCGAGCATGTTGTCCAGCGACGCGCCGAACGGACCGTCAAACAGCGTGTGCAGCCTCGGCGCGATGCCGGGATCGGTCGCAATCACCTCGCCCGCGATCCAGCCGAGCAGTGCCGCGCCGGCCCACACCAGAACCGGCAGCTTCGCGAGCAGCGCCATGATCAGCGCCGCGCCGGCGACGATCAAGGGCACGCTGATGGCAAGGCCGAGCACCAGCAAGGGCGCGCTGCCATTGGCGGCCGCGGCCACCGCAATGACGTTGTCCAGGCTCATGACGATGTCGGCGACGACGACGATCTGCACGGCCTGCCACAGATGCGAAGCCGACTCGACGCCGTCCTCGTCCTCCTGCTCCGGCACCAGCAGCTTTGCCGCAATCACGATCAGCGCAAGACCACCGACCAGCTTGAGGTACGGCAGCTCCATCAGGCTCGCGACGATGCCCGTGAAGATGATCCGCAGCAGCACCGCGGCGCCGGCACCGAGGATCATGCCCCACAGCCGATGCCGCGGCTTGAGGCCGCGGCAGGCGAGCGCAATCACCAGCGCATTGTCGCCGGACAAGAGGATGTTGATCCAGATGATCTTGCCGACCGCGACCCAGAAGGTCGGTTCGGCCATCTCAACGCGGAACTGGGTGAAGAATGCCCCGATCGTAGCGGGATCGAAGATCTGCCAGAGCCAGTTCACACTACGTCCTTTCGCCGCGTCTCGTTACCTGATCGGCTGACGGATCAGCCGACGATCTCGTTGCCCGAGAAGAACTGCGCGATCTCGATCGCGGCGGTCTCCGGCGCATCCGAACCGTGCGCGGAGTTCTCGCCGATCGACTTTGCGTAGAGCTTGCGGATGGTGCCGTCAGCCGCCTTGGACGGATCGGTCGCGCCCATCACGTCGCGATACTTGGAGACGGCACCCTCGCCTTCCAGCACCTGGACCACCACGGGGCCAGACGTCATGAAGTCCACGAGCTCACCGAAGAAGGGGCGCGCCTTGTGGACCGCATAGAAGGTCTCGGCCTGTTCCTTGGTCATGCGGATGCGCTTCTGCGCGACGATGCGCAGGCCCGCCTTCTCGATCACGGCGTTAACCGCCCCGGTAAGGTTACGCGCGGTGGCGTCGGGCTTAATGATCGAGAAGGTGCGTTCGATGGCCATGATGTTGTCCTTGAAGAGAAAACGGTGGTTCGGAGTTGCCGGGCTTATATCGGCGCCTTCGCCATACGGCAAGCGACCGCCAAAACCGGCTCGCGGGCGCTTCGCCGCAGGCCCGGGGGTTCGAATGCCAACATGGATTACGACGATTTCACCCAGATGAACCCAATCTGAAGGCCGCGTCAGGGTTTGGTTCAGCCTCGCCCGGATAATCTCAGGTCCATCGAAACCAAAGCCTCCTCCTGAGGTGGACCGTTTCGGCGGCCTTTCCATCGACGCGATAGCCCCGCGCCGGCAGTTTTGAGGAGATCACCATGTTGAGGAAACTTTCGCTCGCCGCCGTCGCCGCGGTCGCGCTTGGTGCCGCGCTGGCGCCGACCTCCGCGTCCGCTCATTGGCATGGCGGCGGCGGCGGCTGGCACGGCGGCGGTGGCTGGCACCACGGCCACGGCTGGGGTGGACCGCGCTTTTATGCCCGCGGCCCCGTCGTCTCCTACGGCTATGGCGGCTGCTATGTGCGCCGGCTGGTCCCGACCCCCTGGGGACCCCGCTGGCGGATGATCAACCGCTGCTACTGAGCCCGACAGCACCTTTCCAAAGGTACCTGAGCCCCCAGGTACCTTCCAAGCGAAGCCCCGGCGTCCCCCAGCGCCGGGGCTTTGTATTCGGAGCGGGATATCAAACGGCTTCACACAATTTTTGCTAGAAGGCCGCGCAATCGCCGCGAGTGGCGAAACCATTTGGGGGCCAAGGACTTGGTACCGTGTCGCTTCTTTGAGAACACGGAACCCTGCGATGCCTGCCCTTTTCGCCGATGACAGCGAACAAATCGACCGGCGCACCAGCCGCTCGATCCGCGATGCGGTGGGCGAACGGCTCCAGCAGAGCCTGCGGCCCGAAGCCAGGCTGCCGACGCACCTCGAGCAACTCCTCAATGAGCTGAAGCAGCGCGAGCGCGAATCGCACTGAGTCGACGAGCACCGGCTTGCAGACACGGAAAAACGGGTTGCGTTTGATCGCGGGTGCGGTGACAAGGCCGCATGCTCTCCATCACCGATCTCTCGATCCGCCTCGCCGGACGCCTTCTGATTGACCAGAGTTCCGTGCAGATCACGCCCGGATCCCGCGTTGGCATGGTCGGTCGCAACGGCACCGGCAAATCGACCCTGTTCAAGGTGATCCGCGGCGAGCTCGCCGCCGAGCACGGCACGGTGACCCTGCCGCCCCGCTGGCGCGTCGGCAGCCTCGCGCAGGAAGCGCCGAACGGCCCCGAGAGCCTGATTTCGGTCGTGCTCAAAGCCGACCTCGAACGCGACGCGCTGCTCACCGAGGCCGAGCGCGCGACCGACCCGCACCGGATCGCCGAAATCCAGACCCGGCTGGTCGACATCGACGCGCATTCGGCACCGAGCCGTGCCGCCGCCATCCTCTCCGGCCTCGGATTCTCCGCCACCGATCAGCTCCGCCCCTGCGCCGAATTCTCCGGCGGCTGGCGCATGCGCGTTGCGCTTGCCGCAACGCTGTTCGCGGCTCCCGACCTGTTGCTGCTCGACGAGCCCACCAACTATCTCGACCTCGAAGGCACGCTGTGGCTCGAGGATCACCTCGCGCATTATCCGCGCACCGTGATCGTGATCAGCCATGACCGCGACCTGCTGGAAAGCTCGGTCGACCAGATCCTGCATCTGGAGCGCGGCAAGCTCACGCTTTACAAAGGCACCTACTCTTCCTTCGAGGAGCAACGCGCCATGCGCGAGATGCTCGATGCCAAAGCGGTCAAGCGCCAGGAGGCCGAACGCGCCCGCTTGCAGGCTTTCGTCGACCGCTTCAAAGCCAAGGCCTCGAAAGCCCGCCAGGCGCAGTCCCGCGTGAAAATGCTGGAGCGGCTGAAGCCGATCACGGCGCTGGTCACCCAGGACGTACGCGAGATCAGCTTTGCCGCGCCGGAGAAAATCCTGTCGCCCCCGATCATCGCGGCCGACAACGTCGTGGTCGGCTACGATCCGAACACGCCCGTGCTGAACCGCGTCACCTTGCGCGTCGACAATGACGACCGCATCGCGCTGCTTGGTTCCAACGGCAACGGCAAGTCGACGCTGGTGAAACTGCTCGCGGGCCGCCTCGCGCCGTTCTCGGGCAAGGTGACCCGCGCCGACAAGCTCTCGATTGCCTATTTCGCCCAGCACCAGCTCGACGAATTGAACGAGGATGCCTCGACCTACGACCACGTCCGCAAGCTGATGGGCGAGGCGCCCGAAGCGAAAGTACGCGCCCGCGCCGGCGCCATCGGCTTTTCCGGCAAGGCGGCCCACACCAAGGTCGGAAAATTGTCGGGTGGCGAGAAGGCGCGGCTCCTGCTGGGACTTGCGACCTTCTTCGGCCCCAACATGATCATCCTGGACGAGCCGACCAACCATCTCGACATCGACAGCCGCGCCGCGCTCGCAGAAGCCATCAACGAATTCCCCGGCGCGGTCATCATGGTCTCACACGACCGCTATCTGATCGAGTCCTGCGCCGATCAACTCTGGATCGTCGCCGACCGCACCGTGACCAATTACGACGGCGACCTCGACGAATATCGCCGTCTGGTGCTGTCCGCGCGCAATGGCGAGCCCGTCCCGCGCGAGCGCAACGCGGCGAGCGAGAAGCCGCAGCGTCCGAGATCGGACAATCGCGGCTCGCTGAAAAAACGCATCGCGGAAGCCGAAACCGAGATCGCCCGCGTCAGCGAGATCATCAGCAAAATCGACACGGCGCTGGCCCTGCCCGACATCTTCAGCCGCGACCCCAAGCAGGCCGCGCAACTGTCGAAAGCGCGCGCCAATGCGGCCGACGCGCTGGCGCGCGCCGAGGAGCAGTGGCTCGAGGCGAGCACGCAGTTCGACGAGGCGGCGGGTTGACGCCCCTATAAGGGCCGACATTAAAATCCGAAAAACAACCCCATGCACAGTACCGGTATTTTGCTACCCGGTAATTAGTCGTTGAATAACCTGTTCTTTGCCGCACCGACCGAGCCGGCCCGCATGGCGAAGCTTCGTCGGCATTATGCGGGAACTAGCGCTCCCGCATGATCTCGTGCCGGTAGCGCTGCAGCGGCGATAGCAGGTAGCTCAGGATGGTGCGCGAACCGGTCCTGATCTCGACGGTCACCGCCATTCCCGGCGACAGGTTGACGAGGCGGTCGTCCACCTGCATCTGGCTGCGATCGAGCGAGATGCGGGCGCTGTAGCTCAACTCCTGCCCGCTGGGCTCGCTGCTGTCGCGTTGCGTCCCAAGCGCACGGTCGCTCCCGCGCTCCTGAGGCCGGTCGCGAATGATGGCGTCCTGCGAGACGCTCAGGACCCGGCCTGCGAGAAGCCCGTAGCGGGTGAAATTGAAAGTGTCGATCTTGATGGCGGCGCCCTGCCCGACCTCGACAAATCCGATATCGCGGTTGGAGATCATCGCCTCGATCTCGAGCCGCGTATCGGTCGGCACGATCACCAGCAGCGACTGTGCGGGCGTGACCACGCCGCCCACAGTGTGGACCGCGAGCTGCTGCACGACGCCGTCGACCGGCGACGTCAGTTGCTGAAGCCTCGTCCTCTGCTGCGCCTTGATCAGATCGCGTGCGACGCCATTGGCTTTCTGTTCGCTCTTGGCAAGCTCGTCGGAGAGACTTTTCCTGTACTCGGCCAAGGCCTGAATGCGGGTCTCCCGGATCGCGGCGACGGCCGAATCGGCCTCCTTCAAGCGGCTGCTCTGGACGCGAAGCTCCTCTTGTTGCTCGATCTGGAGCTGGAGGGTCTCATAGTAGGTCAGCTTCGAGCCGATCTCCTTCTCCATCAGCGTCTTGCGAATCTCGACACGCTGCTGGGTGACCGGCAGCAACGCATCAAGCTTGTGAATCGTCGCCGCAATCGTCTGATGTTCGGCCTCCTTTTGCGCTTCCTGACGCGCCAGCGCCGCGAGCTTGGCCCTGTTCTCGCTGACCTGATTGGCGAGAAGCTGCCGTTGCGTCGCGACCAGCATGGGATCGGCGTCCTCTGGTACGACGAGATCGGCGGACGCCCCTTCGCCGCCCGTCAATGCGGCGCGGAGGCGCGCGACGTTGAGCCGCTCGGCCATGAGATCGTCGTGCAGACGATCGCGCTCCGCGGCGTTCACGGTCGGATCGAGCTCGATCAGCAGGTCGCCCGATTTGACCGATTGCCCGTCCTGCACGTGAATGGCGCGCACCACGCCGGTCTCGAACGGCTGGACCACCTTGCTTCGCCCGCTCGACACGACCTTGCCGGTTGCGGACGCCACGATGTCGATCGTGCCCCAAGCCGACCAGGCCAGCGCCGCGCAGACGAGAAGCATCAGGGCCATTGCGATGGCGCGGCCGATCGGCGACGGCGGGGTTTCCGTGATTTCCAGCGCCGCCGGCAGGAAGGCGACTTCCTCGGCGCGCCGGCCCTTTCCATTCCGGAACGGGATCACGGTCTGCTCCGGCCGCGGGGCCGGCACAGTGCTAGCCGACCTCATAAATGCCTCCCTGGAGACGATGCAGGGCGGCGTAGCGGCCGCCGGTCTTGATCAGCGCATCATGCGTGCCGTCCTCGACCAGACGGCCGCGTTCCAGGGTGAAGATGCGATCGGCGCCGCGGACGGTGGACAGACGGTGCGCGATGATCAGGACCGTGCGGCCTTTCGCGATCTCCTTCATGTTGTCATGGATGATCCGCTCGCTCTCATAGTCGAGCGCACTGGTGGCTTCGTCGAAGATCAGGATCCGGGGATTGCCCACCAGCGCGCGGGCGATCGCAATGCGCTGGCGCTGCCCGCCCGAGAGCGTCGAGCCGCGCTCGCCGACCACCGTATCGTAGCCCTCGGGGAGCTCCAGAATGAAATCATTCGCGCCCGCCAGCTTCGCCGCGTCTATGATGCGGTCTATGGGCAGGCTCGGATCAGCCAGCGCAATGTTGTCGCGCACCGACCGGTTGAACAGCATGTTGTCCTGGAGCACGATTCCGATCTGCCGACGGAGCCCCGCCGGGTCGGTCGTCATCAGATCCATTCCGTCGACCAGCACGCGGCCGCCTTGCGGAACGTAGAGCCGCTGCACCAGCTTGGCGAAGGTGCTTTTGCCCGAGCCGGACGATCCGACGATGCCGACGGTTTGTCCGGCTGGAATGTCAAATGAGACATCGTGCAGGATCTCCGGCCCATCGAGCCGGTAGCGGAAAGAGACGTGCTCGAAGCGGATGTTGCCCCGGATCGGCGGCAGCCCCGCGCGGGCGGCGGAGTAAGCCGGCTCCGCCGCGCTGTTGAGGATGTCGCCGAGCCGCGCGATCGACAGTCGCGCCTGATGAAAATCCTGCCAGACCTGCGCGAGCCGCAGCACCGGGGCCGACACCCGCCCCGCGAAGATGTTGAAGGCCACGAGCTCGCCGACGGTCAAGGCGTCACCGATCACCAGTCTGGCGCCGACATAGAGAATGGCGGCGGTGACGACCTTGCTGACGAGCTGCACCAGCTGGCTTGCCGTGTTGCCGAGGCTGGTGACACCGAAGCTCGCCGAGACATAGCCGGCGAGCTGCTCTTCCCAGCGGCGCTGCATCTGCGGCTCGACCGCCATCGCCTTCAGCGTTTCGATGCCGCTGACGCTCTCGACCAGGAAGGCCTGGTTCTCCGCGCCGCGGCGGAATTTCTCGTCCAGCCTGCGGCGAAACAGCGGCGTCGCCACGGCCGAGATCGCGATGTAGAACGGGAACGACGCCAGCACGATGAAGCTCATCTGCGCCGAATAGGCGAACATCACCGCGAGGAACACCGAGGTGAAGACCAGGTCGATGAGAAGCGTCAGCGACGAGCTGGTGATGAAATTGCGGATGTTCTCGAGCTCACGAACCCGCGCCACGGAATCGCCGACGCGCCTGGCCTGAAACCACGCCATCGGCAGCGCCAGAAGATGGTGGAACAGGCGTGCCCCGAGCTCGACGTCGATCCGGTTGGTCGTGTGCGCAAACAGGTAATTGCGCAGGATCCCGAGCACGGTGTCGAACAGGGAGACGACGACGAGGCCGATGACGAGGATGTCGAGCGTGGACAGTGAGCGGTGCACCAGAACCTTGTCGATCACGACCTGGAAGAACAGCGGCGAGACCAGCGCAAAAAGCTGGAGGAAGAACGAAGCCGCCAGCACCTCGCTCAGCAGCCGCCGGTATTTGCCGATCGCGCCGATGAACCAGGTGATATCGAAGTGCCGACCGAGGTCGGACAGGCCGGCGCGCCGGACCATCAGGATCAAGCCGCCGTCCCAGATCGCGCACAGCTCGTCGCGATCCATCAGCACCGGGCGCTGTGCCTCCGGGGACTGCACCAGCACCTTGTCGGCGGAGGCCTTTGCGATGACCATGAAGCCGCCGTCCCGCAGCATCGCGATCGCAGGCAGCGGGGTGTCTGACAGACGGCTCCACTGCGTTCGATAGGTTCGCGCTTTAAGCCCGAGAGACCTGGCGCAGCGGACGATATCCGCTGCGCCGAAGCTTGCCGCGCCCAGCCGGTGCCTGAGCTGCTCGCGATCGGCCGCAACACCCTGCAGATGCAGCAGCGTCAGCAACGCATCGAGCCCCGTATCGGTGGAGACCGCGTTCGTCGTCATGAGCGTTCTCCGGTCCGATGCAGCGAGAACGCAATGGCGTGAAGTCGAATCGAGCTTGGCCAGCAACAGCGCTCCATCCGTTCCCTCCCCCCTTGCGGGGGAGGGACAGGGAGGGGGGTGCCCCACGGGGATTGTTTCCGTCGTTCGGTCGCTATCACCCCATCTTCAACCATCGGCACCTTTTCCTGGGCTACCCCTCTCCCTAACCCTCCCCCACAAGGGGGGAGGGAACGCACCTCCGTCGGGGCGCTAGTGAGGCTCATCCCATCAGGCCTTATTGTCAGGCGTGCTGCGGCGGTGCGAGCACCTGACTCTGCGCCGCGTGCGGATCGGGCAGCGGCATCTCGCCGTTGCCCTCACCTGCCGGGACGAAGCTCGCCGCCATGGCCTGGTTGAGCAGCATCGCGGCCGCGAACGCTCCGCCCTGGATGACGACGTTGTTGCCGGTGCCGCCGTCCAGGATGTCGAGGCCGCCGCCGCCGATCAGCACGTCATCACCGGCACCGCCCGCCAGCGTGTCGTTTCCGGGACTACCGATCAGCACGTCGTCGCCGTTGCCGCCATTGGCAACGAGCTGGATGCCGCCGTGCAAGCCGGAAGCCGTGATGACGTCGTCGCCATCGAGACCGTTGATGACGATCCTGTCGCCCGCGCCGGCATCGGTGATGTTGATGTCCTGGCCAAGCCCCGACACCGTGATGATGCCGTCGTGCTCGGTCACCGTGATGACGTCGTTGCCGCCGGTTGCGTTGATGGTCACGGTATCCGCGGCGCCGTCATTGGCGCCGAGATCGAGGTCGACCTGACTCACGCCGGTGCCGGAGAGGTCGCCGACCGTAATGTTGTCGGCACCGCCGAGGGCATTGAAGTCGACATGTTCGACCCCGTTCAGGTCCATCGCAATGGCGGCAACATCCCGCGTGAACAGCACCCGGCCGCCATTGGCCGAGATGTTGATGGTCTCGCTGATATTGGCGCCGTTGAATGCCAGCGTGTCGGTGCCCTTGCCGCCTTCGACGGTGTCGCTGCCGTCGCCGGGATTCCAGACGAAAGTGTCGTCGCCCGCACCGAGATTGGCGAAATCGTTGCCGCGTCCGCCGTTCACAATGTCATTGCCGGCACTGCCGGTGATGGTGTCGTTGCCGTCGCCGCCGTTGATGTTCAGGCTGAACGACTGTCCCGCCTTGATGGAAGACGCATTGATGACGTCATTGCCTTGTCCGCCGTTGATGCCGAGCACATCACCGGCGTCCGCGTGCGCAATCGTCACCTGCGCAGCAAGGCCGTTGACCACGATCGATCCGCCGGAGGTCACGACCGATATGTTGTCGTCACCGGTCGTGCCGTTCACGGTCACGCGGTCCGCCGCTCCATCGCCGCTCTGGCTGCCGGGGCCGGCACTGAGATCGACGGCAACCTGCGCGATTCCTGTTCCGGTCAGATCGTTGACGGTGATGTTGTCGGCGCCGCCTGCTGCGGCGATCTGCACGTGCTCGACGCCAGCGAGGTCCATGACGATAGCACCGACGTCACGGGTGAGTAGCGCACGGCTTCCGTTCGCCGAGATCGACATGTTCTCGGCCACATTGGCGCCGTTGAACACCAGCGTATCGGTTCCCGTGCCGCCTTCGACAGTGTCGCTGCCGTCACCAGGATTCCACGTGAAGATGTCGTCGCCTGCGCCGAGAAGCGCGACGTCATTGCCGCGGCCGCCGATGACCTTGTCGTTGCCGTCGCCGCCGATCAGGGTATCGGCGCCCTGGCTGCCGGTGATGGTGTCGTTGCCCGCACCGCCGTCGATGGTCAGCCCGATCGCCGCGCCGAGCATAGATGCATCGATCACGTCGTTGCCGCCGAGCGCCTGCACGACCAGCCGGTCGTTGCCGCCCTCTGCATTTGCGATCGTCACGATTTCTTGCAGCCCCGTGACCGTTACCGTTGTGCCCGTGGCTGTGACCTCGATGTGCTGATTGCCGTTGCTGCCGTTGACGGTCACCGTATCAGCTGCGCCGTCGCCTTGCGTCCCTCCCGGAACGGCTCCGAGATCGACCAGCACCTGCTTGACGCCGGTCCCGGTGAGGTCGCCGACGTTGATGTTATCCGCCCCGCCCCGCGCATCGAATTCGATCTGCTCTACGCTGTTGAGATCCATCGTGATGTTGGCGACATCGCGGGTAAAGCGCACCCGGCCGCCATTGGCCGAGATGTCGATGGTCTCGTTGATGTTGGCGCCATTGAAAAGCAGCTTGTCGCTGCCCGATCCGCCTTCGACCGTGTCGCTGCCGTCACCGGGATTCCAGATGAAAGTGTCGTCGCCACTCCCGAGCTGGGCGACGTCGTTGCCGCGTCCGCCATTGACGATGTCGTCCCCGCTGCCGCCGATGATGAGGTCGTTGCCGTCGCCGCCGATGATCCTGTCGTTGCCGGCGCCGCCATCGAGCGTCAGCGAGATCAGGGTGCCGAGCCCGTTGCCCGCGGTGATGACATCGTCGCCGCCGCCACCGTGCACGACCAGATTTTCCGTCGTGCCGATGTCCAGCGAGAACGGCGCCGCGCCCGTCCCGTCGAGCCGCACACGGGTGCCGTTCGCCGTGATCGTGAACGTCTCGGCGGCGTTGCTTCCGTTGACCTGAGCCGTATCGTTGCCCTCACCACCCTCGAACAGGTTGGTGCCGCCGCCGGGATTCCAAATCATGACATCGTCGCCGGCCTCGCCGAACAGCTGGTTGTCGCCGCTGCCGCCGTCGAGGATGTCGTTACCCGCTCCGCCGAACAGCAGATCATTGCCGCCGCCGCCCTTGATCAAATCGTTGCCGGCCTGACCAAACAGGAGGTCGGCTCCCGAGCCGCCCGTGATCCTGTCATTGCCGTCGCCACCGAAGATGTGCACCGCCGGCATCGGGCCGTGGCATTCGTCGACGCTGATCGTGTCGTCACCGCCTTGACCGAAGATGTCGATCGCGGTGGTGTTGTCGACGGTGGGTTCGCCACCAACCGTTTTCACGTGCCCGTTATTGACCAGGATGCGGCCGGACTTGTCGCGACTTATCACGAGGCCGTTATTCGCGCTGTCGCCGAAAATGGTGAGCTGCCCCGTAACCGGGGAAAACACAGAGGTAATGGACATCCAAATGATCCTTCCGACCTAGCCCCTCCCCTCGGTGCGTAGCATTCGCGCACATGACATTCTTGAACCGTTGCTTGAGACGCGCGTGATTATTCTGGAGATTTCCTCCAGTTTTGCTTCGGGGCAGTTTTCGAAAGCGGATGCGAAGGCTCTCTCATCACGAATCGCGTGATCACGGATCACGCGTAACGCCCCCGTGATTTTCAACGCGCGCGGAAGAACGCGGCTCGAGGCAATGAAGGCGCTTTGGCGAAGGTCGGCATCCGCGATGTCGAAACTCGCGAACAAGATCGCCGGCGAGCGCGAACGGAGAGATCACGGTTCACGCCCGCCCATCGCAATCAATGGATGCAAAATCGCTTGAGGTTGGGGGCAAGCATACGCGGCCGATTGCAGCGACAGCTGCAACCAGCATCAGGGCAAAAGGCCAACCCGTTACGCCGCCGACTTCTTCTTCGGCTTCGGCTTGGTCGCCTTCGGCATGACCGGAGCTTCCGGCGTGCCCTCGATCGAGGACAGGCGACCGGCCGTGAAGGTGTAGATGCCGGCGCGCGGACCGGTCGTCCAGGTCACGACCGCAACGCGCCTGCCGGCGGCATCACCGGAGAGGTTGACGCTCGAGGGCGCGCCGATGCCGCGCACCACATCGCATTCGGTGTGGCCGAGCGCGACGGTGCCGCCCATGGGAGCCGGCGCGGTCGTCGACGCATTCGCATCAGCCGGCCCAGGCGGCGGCGCCATACCAGCACAAGCCCCGTCGGCACTGACCAGATCCTCGGCCCCAACCGGCTTGTCGGGGGTCAGCGGCGGCGACTCGATCGAGATGCTTTTGATGAACAGGCGGCTGGGCGTGTTGAACCACTGGGCATCCCTGGACAACAGATCGGTCCCGCCCGAACAGCCCGCGACCAGCGGGGCTACGGCCGCCAACGCAACTATGAGCGAGCTGGGAAGCTTTTGATGTCGCACGATAAACTAAATTCCCCGAGTGAAGGATCGGCCCTAAGCAATTGTACCAACACCACTTTGCGGCACGAAGGTGACAAAAGCCATCATCCCCCGAAAAGTGCAAATTATCATTAATTGCGAGCGACCGCTAACTCCGCTTCTGCCATCGGCCCCGCTCGTCGGCCTGCCAATAGGTGACATCAAATCCCCGCGCCTTGCAATCCGTCCAGGCGCTCCGGGCAAACGCAAGCGCGTCCGGATCGTCCCCGTCGAACAGCAGCACCATGCGCTCATAGCCCTGGGCGTCCTGCGGCAGCGCAGCGTTGTCGACGAGGAAGCGGACATTGGCACCGTTCGGATTGTCCTCCTCGACCGCAAGCACGATCGGCTGATCGGCGGCGTCGCTCACCCGCCATGTCGCGTGGGGCAGGAAGGAATCGTCGCGATAGGTCCACAAATGGGCGTCGAGCGCATCGGCGCGCTCCGGCGAAGTCGACTGCACCACGACGCGCCAGCCGCGCTCGAGCGATTTCTCGAGAAGCGGCGGCAACACGTTCTCCACCGTCATGTTTTGCAGATGGTAGAACAGGACTTCAGTCATCTCGGGTCATTTGCGTTCGTAATGGTCGGCGACCAGACGGTCGAGCAAGCGAACGCCATAGCCGCTTCCCCAGCTCTGGTTGATGTCGGTCTTCGGCGCCCCCATGGCGGTGCCGGCGATGTCGAGATGCGCCCAGGGCGTGCCGTCCACGAAGCGCTGGAGGAACTGCGCCGCGGTGATCGAGCCGCCATGGCGGCCGCCGGTGTTCTTCATGTCGGCGAACTGGGAATCGATCAGCTTGTCGTATTCAGGGCCAAGCGGCAGGCGCCAGACCTTCTCGCCGCTTTCGATGCCGGCCGCCAGCAACCGCTCGGCAAGTTCGTCATTGTTTGAGAACATGCCGGCATGCTCGGTGCCGAGCGCGACCACGATGGCGCCGGTCAACGTCGCCAGATCCACCATGAATTTCGGCTTGGCCTTCTTGGCGACGTACCAGAGCACATCGGCAAGCACCAGGCGGCCTTCCGCGTCGGTGTTGATGATCTCGATGGTCTGGCCCGACATCGAGGTGACGATGTCGCCGGGGCGCTGCGCGTTGCCGTCCGGCATGTTCTCGACGAGGCCGATGGCACCGACGGCGTTGACCTTGGCCTTGCGTGCTGCGAGCGCATGCATCAGGCCGACGACGCAGGCCGCGCCTCCCATGTCGCCCTTCATGTCCTCCATGCTGCCGGCCGGCTTGATCGAAATGCCGCCGGTGTCGAAGCAGACGCCCTTGCCGACGAAGGCAACCGGCGCCTCACCTTTCTTGCCGCCGTCCCAACGCATGATCACGGTGCGGCTCGGCCGCGCCGAGCCCTGGCCGACGCCTAGCAGCGCGCCCATGCCGAGCTTGTCCATCGCCTTGACGTCGAGCACCTCGATCTTGACGCCGAGTTTGCGGAGCAGGCCTGCGCGGCGCGCGAACTCCTCGGGAAAAAGCACGTTCGGCGGCTCGTTGACGAGGTCGCGCGCAATGATCACGCCGTCGACGATCGCAGCGGCCGATGCAAACGCCTTCTTCGCGGCCACGACATCGCCGACAGCAAACGAGACGTCGGCGCGCGAGCCGCCCTCCTCGCCGTCCTTCTTCTTGGTCTTGTAGCGGTCGAACTTGTAGGTGCGCAGCCGCAGGCCCGAGGCGATCGCGACCGCCTGCTCGCTGGTCATGGCGCCATTGGGCAGTTCCGCCATGATGGTCATGGCCGCCGCGCCGGCCGGAAGCTTGCTCGCCGCCACGCCGCCGAATTTGAGGAAGTCGTTAGCCTTCAGGCCGGCCGCCTTGCCGGCGCCGATCACGATCAGGCGGGTGGCCTTCACGCCCTCCGGCGCAAGGATGTCGAGCGCAGCGCGGCTCTTGCCCTTGAAGGCGGCGGCGGTGGCCGCCCGCTTCACGAGTTCGGTGGCCCCACCGAGCGCCTTGGCGGTCGCCGGGCCGAGCTTCAGAGCGTCGTCGCAGAACACGACCATGATGCCACGGACGGCGGCAGACAAGGGAACGAAGCCGACCTTGATGGCATCGGACATGAGTAACTCCTCAAAAAGACAGGGCTTTTTACCGATCGGCGGCCCCGGCCACCGGCCGGAGCTGAACGGCGATTCACTGAGCGTGCCGCACTATGGGCCACCGGCCCGGCAGATGCCAAGCACCCCCGTGGCCGAGGGGCCACAACGAGAGAAATATTAACCATATATTGAGGGTGCCACGGGGCAGCCATTTTGTTGACGGATCAAAGGGATGGTACTGAGAGAGTAAGCCGGCGGATGAGATGGTTGGCCGACCTTGGGGGTCCCCTTGCGGGGATTGGTTGGACAGCCGGAATTCCGGCCGGCATTGGGGACTTGGTGGGATTCGTGCGGTAGCGCATGGGGTCAATCGATAGGTATATCTTCCGCACGACGCTCGCGTCGTTTGCGCTGGTCCTGGTCAGCCTCACGGGCGTGATCTGGATTACGCAGGCGTTGCGCGGCATCGACCTGATGACGAGCCAGGGTCAGACCATCCTGACCTTCCTCGGCATCACCAGCCTCGTCGTGCCCGCGCTGGTCCTGATCATCTCGCCGATCGCGCTGATGATCGCGATCTCGCATACGCTGAACAAGCTCGCGACCGACTCCGAGATCATCGTGATGAATGCCGCCGGCTTCTCGCCGTTCCGGCTGTTCTATCCGTTCTTCTACGCCACCTGCGTCGTGGCGCTGCTGGTCGCCTTCATCGCGGCCTATCTCGCTCCAGACGGCATGCGGCGGATCAAGCAGTGGGACGCGGAGATCACCGCCGACGTGCTCACCAACATCCTGCAGCCCGGCCGCTTCGCCCAGCTCGACAAGAACCTGACGATCCGGATTCGCGAACGCCAGCCCGGCGGCATCCTCGCCGGCATCTTCATCGACGACCGCCGCGATCCGAACGAGCGGGTCTCGATCGTCGCCGAGCATGGCGAAGTCGTGAAGAACGACAACGGATCGTTCCTGGTGCTGGAGACCGGCAATCTCCAGCGCTTCGAGGCTGGCAAGCGCGATCCCGCGCTGGTGGCGTTCGGCCGCTACGGCTTCGACATGTCGAAGTTCTCGGGCCAGGGCCGCGACGTCACCCTCGGAATCCGCGAGCGTTATCTCTGGGAGCTGCTCTCGCCGTCCGAGGACGATCCCGTCTACAAGCAGATTCCCGGCCAGTTCCGCTCGGCCCTGCATGACAGCCTGCTGGCGCCGATCTATCCCTTCGCCTTTGCCGTGCTGACCTTCGCGTTTCTGGGGGCGCCTCGCACCACGCGCCAGAGCCGCAACTTCTCGATCGGCTCATCGATTCTCGCCGTGTTCGGCCTGCGCATGGCCGGCTTTGCCTGCTCGGTGATGGCGGTGAAATCGCCGGGCGCGGTGCTGGTCCAATATGCGATGGTCATTGGTGCCATCGGCATCGGGCTGGCGATCATCATTGGCGGCCTCGTGGTCGAACCGCCGCCGCGCCTCATGGAGGCCATCAACAGGTCGAACGCACGCATCGCGCGGCTGTTCGGACGGCCGGCCACCGCATGAGCATGCTCACCAACACACTCGGGCGCTATTTCGCCGGCCGTTTCGTGGTCGCGGCGCTCGGCGTGTTCGCCAGCATTTTCCTGCTGCTGGTGCTGGTCGATTACATCGAGATGGTGCGCAAGACCTCAGGGCTCGCATCCGCCTCCGCGGTCATGGTGGCCGAGACCTCGCTGTTCCGGGTGCCGCAGCTCCTGGAGAAGCTGACGCCGTTCTGCATGCTGATCGGCGCCATGACCTGCTATCTCGCCCTCTCCCGCCGGCTCGAACTCGTGGTCGCGCGCGCCGCCGGCGTCTCCGCATGGCAATTCATCTCGCCGGCGCTGGGCAGCGCGCTGCTGATCGGCGTGATCGCCACCGTCGCCTACAATCCGATGTCGGCCAATCTGCGCGAGCTGTCCAAGCGCATGGAAGCCGAGCTGTTCGGCTCGGCGCCCGGCGGCGGAATTCAGGACGCCTCCGGCTTCTGGCTCAATCAGGTCACCAATGACGGCCAGACCATCATCAACGCGGCGCGGAGCGAACAGCAGGGCGTCCGGCTCACGGGGCTCACGCTGTTCCGGTTTGACACAGAGCAGCACTTCAAGGAACGAGTCGAGGCGCGCGAGGCGACGCTCGAGGCCGGCCGTTGGCTGTTCAAGGGCGTTCGCCGCTTCTCGCTGGATTCGCCGCCGGTCGATCAGGCCAGCCTGGAGATTCCGACGACGCTGACCGAGGCGCAGGTCCGCAACAGTTTTTCCACACCCGAGACTGTGTCCTTTTGGCAACTACCGAGCTACATCCGCTCGTCCGAAAGCTCGGGCTTCGCGACAGCCGGATACCGACTCCAGTATCAGAAGCTTCTGGCACAGCCGTTTTTGCTTGCGGCCATGGTGATGCTCGCGGCCTCCGTGTCGTTGCGATTCTTCCGGATGGGCGGCGTGCAGAAGATGGTTTTGAGTGGCGTGGGCGCAGGCTTTCTGCTCTACGTTCTGTCGAAAGTGACTGAAGATTTGAGCAAGGCTGAGTTGATGCATCCGATCGCTGCGGCGTGGTTGCCCGTGGTGGTGGGCGGCCTCACCGGCTTTTTGGCCTTGCTGTATCAGGAGGACGGATAGTGACGGCCGTCCACCGAGGGCCCGTGTCTCGTTTGACGCGGCGCACATTGGTGCGCGCGAACGGGTGTGGCTTGTCCGTTCGCAGGTTCCTGCTTGCTGTCGCCGCCGTGGCATCGCTCGGCGGCCTGATGGACGTCGCCGCCGTGGCGCCGGCCTCCGCCCAGAGCTTCACCTACAATCCGTTGCCGCCGCGTGCGAAGCCACCGAAGGCCGTCAACGACAACCAGATGCTGGTTCAGGCGACCGAGGTCGACTACGACTACAACAATTCGCGCGTCTCCGCGGTCGGTAACGTCCAGCTGTTCTACAACGGCACCAGCGTCGAAGCCGACAAGGTCATCTACGACCAGAAGACCAAGCGGCTCCATGCCGAAGGCAACATCCGCATGACGGATGCCGACGGCAAGATCACCTATGCGGAGATCCTGGACCTTTCCGACGACTACCGTGACGGTTTCGTCGATTCGCTGCGCGTCGACACGGCCGACCAGACCCGCATGGCGGCGAGCCGCTCCGATCGCTCCAGCGGCAACTACACGGTGTTCGAGAACGGCGTCTACACGGCCTGCGCGCCGTGCAAGGACGATCCGAAGAAGCCGCCGCTATGGCAGGTCAAGGGTGCGCGCATCATCCACGACCAGCAGGAGAAGATGCTGTATTTCGAGACAGCGCAGCTCGAGTTCTTCGGCGTGCCGATCGCCTATATGCCCTATTTCTCGACGCCCGACCCGACGGTGAAGCGCAAGACCGGCTTCCTGATGCCGGGCTTCACGTCGAATACGCCGTTCGGCTACGGCGTCGAGGTTCCGTTCTACTGGGCGATCGCGCCCGACATGGACGCGACCTTCAACCCGCGCATCACGTCCAAGCAGGGCGTGCTGTTCCAGGCCGAATTCCGCCAGCGCCTGATGGACGGCGCCTATCAGATCCGCGTCTACGGCATCGACCAGCTCGATCGGAGCGCGCTCGCCGGCCAGCCTGGCGACAAGCAGTTCCGCGGCGCCGTCGACACCAAGGGTCAGTTCGCGCTGAACGACAAATGGGTCTGGGGTTGGGACGGCGTCCTGATGTCCGACTACTATTTCTTCTCGGACTATCGGTTGTCGCAATATCGCGATCCGCTGGGCTCGTTCCTGTATCTGCCGACGGATGCACTCTCGCAACTTTACCTGACCGGTGTCGGCAATCGCAGCTTCTTCGACGCGCGCACGATGTACTGGCTGAGTTACTCGGGCAACCAGAGCCAGGTGCCGGTTGTCTACCCCGTGATCGACTATTCGAACGTGCTGAACTATCCGGTCTTCGGCGGCGAGTTCAGCTACAAGACCAATTTCGTGAACCTGTCGCGTGACACCGCGGTGTTCGACCCGATCACGACGCTCGCCAACACCAATAGCCTGTGCACGACGGCGTCGGCCGATCCGCTCGCGCGCACGCCGTCGCAGTGCCTGCTGCGCGGCTTCCCGGGCACCTACACCCGCCTGACGGCCGAAGCGCAGTGGCGCAAGTCCTTCACCGATCCGTTCGGTGAAATCTGGACCCCGTTCGCCATTCTCCGCGCCGATGCGATCAACTCCTCGGTCTCCAACCAGCCGGGCGTGTCGAACTATCTTCCTGTCGGCGACACCCAGGCGTTCCGCCTGATGCCGACCGTGGGCCTCGAATACCGCTACCCCTTCATCAACGTTCAGCCCTGGGGTTCGACCACCATCGAGCCGATCGCGCAGATCATCATTCGGCCGAACGAGACCTATGCCGGCAAGCTCCCGAACGAGGACGCCCAGAGCATGGTGTTCGACGCCTCGAACCTGTTCAGCGTCGACAAGTTCTCCGGCTACGACCGCGTCGAGGGCGGCGGCCGCGCCAATGTCGGCGTGCAGTCCACCACACAGTTCGACAAGGGTGGCGCCGTCAAGGTGCTGTTCGGCCAGTCCTACCAGCTGTTCGGCATGAACTCCTTCGCGGTCCAGGACTCCATCAACACCGGCGTGGATTCCGGCCTGCAAAGGCCGCGCTCCGACTATGTGGCGAGCGCCGCCTATTCGCCCAACAGCACCTATACGTTCAGCGTTCGCTCGCGCATGGACGAGCAGACCTGGAATATCCAGCGCTTCGAGGCGGAAGGCCGCGCCAACTTCAACCGCTGGTCCGTCAGCATGCTGTACGGCAATTACGCGGCGCAGCCGGAACTCGGCTATCTGACCCGCCGCGAGGGCATCCTGACGTCGGGCTCGATCAAGGTCGCGGCCAATTGGGTGGTCACGGGCTCGGCGCGCTGGGACCTGGAGGCCAACAAGATCAACCAGTATGTGCTCGGTGCCGGCTACGTCGACGATTGTTTTGTGCTCGGCTTGAACTATGTAACTGGGTATAGCTATTCCGCAGGCTCGGCGCCGCCCGTGCTGAATCATGCGATCATGTTCCAGATCGGCCTGCGCACGCTGGCGAACACAGCGACCACCAGCAGTTCCGGCGGCGGACTCCAGTGAACGGTTTGAAAGTGCCGGCCGCGTGTTCCCGATCGCAGGTTCACCGCGGCTGACATGCGAGCGACAAATATGACGATCCCATTGCCTGTCTTCCGCCTCTTCCTCGTCCTCACCGCCCTGCTCCTGGTCGGCACGCCGTCGCGTGCGCAGAACATCGTCGTGATGGTCAACGGCGATCCCATCACCGACTTCGACATCGAGCAGCGCTCCAAGCTCGACCAGCTGACGACGCAGAAGACACCGGCCCGTCAGGAGGTCATCAACGAGCTGATCGACGACCGGGTGAAGATGAAGGAAGGCAAGAAATACGGTGTCGACCCCGGCGTCTCCGACATCAACCAGTCCTACGAGGGCATGGCGCAGCGCATGCGCATCTCGCCGGACCAGCTCACCAAGTCGCTCGAGGTCAAGGGCGTCCGCCCCGAAACCCTGAAGAGCCGCATGAAGGCCGAGATGGTCTGGACCAGCCTTGTGCGCGGCCGCTTCAAGGAGAAGCTGTTGGTCGGTGAGAAGGACGTCGCGCAGGCCGTGCAGGCCCAGACCGGCGACAAGCTGCAGATCGAGGGCACCGAATACAAGATGCAGCCGATCGTGCTGATCGTGCCGCGCGGCTCGTCGCAGGCGTTCCTGGAGACGCGGCATAAGGAAGCCGAGCAATATCGCGCGCGTGTCGGAAGCTGCGAAGAAGCCAATTCGTTGTTCCGCTCGACGCCGAACGCCACCATACGCGACACCGTCACCAAGACCACCGCGGAATTGCCCGAGGCGCTGCGCAAGGTCCTCGACGACACGCCGATCGGCCACCTGACCGCGCCCGAGATGACCAAGGCCGGCATCGAGATGGTGGTGCTGTGTTCGCGCAAGCCGACCATGATCGACACGCCGAAGAAGCGCGAGGTCCGCGAGAAGATGTATCAGGAGAAGTACGAGAAGACCCAGAAGACCTATCTCGAGGAGCTCCGCAAGGCGGCGATGATCGAGTATCGCAACCGCTGATGGCCCAGCAGCCTGCCAAGCCCCTCGCCCTGACGCTGGGAGAGCCTGCCGGCATCGGCCCCGACATCACCATCGCAGCCTGGCTGAAGCGCCGCGAACTGGACCTGCCCGCCTTCTATCTGCTCGGCGATGAGGCGCTGATCGCCCGCCGCGTCAAGGCGCTCGGCGCCGACGTCACGATCGCCTCCGTGAGCGCCGGCGAGGCCGAGGCCGCCTTCCCCGAGGCTCTGCCCGTGGTTGCGACCGGCGAGCCCGCGAGCGCCGAGCCCGGCAAGCCCGACGCATCGAGCGCGCCGGCCGCCCTCGCCTCGATCCGCCAGGCGGTCACTGATGTCCGCGAGGGCCGCGCCGGCGCCGTCGTCACTAATCCGATCGCCAAGAGCGTGCTCTATCGCGCCGGCTTCCGCCATCCCGGCCATACCGAATTCCTCGCCGAGCTCGCCGCGGAGGACGGCCGCGTGCCGCAGCCGGTGATGATGCTGTGGTCGCCGCGGCTCGCCGTGGTGCCCGTGACCATCCATGTCTCCTTGCGCGATGCGCTGGCCCAGCTCACCAGCGAGCTGATCGTCTCGACCGTGCGCATCGTGGCGACCGAACTCCAATCCCGCCTCGGCATCGCCAATCCGCGCATCGCGATTTCCGGCCTCAATCCGCATGCGGGCGAGGACGGCTCGCTCGGCCACGAGGAGCAGACCGTGATCGCGCCGGCGATCAAGACGTTGCGCAACGACGGCATCGAGGCGAAGGGACCGCTCCCCGCCGACACAATGTTCCACAAAGCCGCGCGAAACAGCTATGACTGCGCCGTCTGCATGTACCACGACCAGGCGCTGATCCCGATCAAGACGGTGGCCTTCGACGACGCGGTCAACGTCACGCTCGGGCTGCCCTTCATCCGCACCTCGCCCGACCACGGCACCGCCTTCGACATCGCCGGCACCGGCAAGGCCAATCCGGCGAGCCTGATCGCCGCGTTGAAGCTTGCGAGCCGGATGGCGGCTACGAAAACCCGATGAGTGCGATCGACGACCTCCCGCCGCTTCGCGAGGTCATTCGCCAGCACGCTTTGTCGGCCCGCAAATCGCTCGGCCAGAACTTCCTCCTCGACCTCAATCTCACGGCGCGCATCGCGCGTGCGGCGGCTCCGCTCGAGGACTCCACCATCATCGAGATCGGCCCCGGTCCGGGCGGGTTGACGCGCGCCTTGCTCGCGCTCGGCGCCAGACGCGTCATCGCCATCGAGCATGACGAGCGCGCCATCCCCGCCTTGCAGGATATTTCCGCGCGCTATCCCGGCCGTCTCGAGATCGTGCATGGCGACGCCATGACCTTCGACCCGCGCCCGCTGCTGTCGGGCGAACGAGCAAAAATCGTCGCCAACCTGCCCTACAATATCGCGACCCACCTCCTTGTCGGCTGGCTCACCACCGAACCCTGGCCGCCCTGGTACGACATGATGGTCCTGATGTTCCAGCGCGAGGTCGGCGAGCGCATCGTGGCGCGCGAGGACGAGGAGGCCTTCGGCCGGCTCGGCGTGCTCGCCAACTGGCGCTGCGAGACCAAGATCCTGTTCGACATCGCGCCGTCCGCCTTCGTGCCGCCGCCGAAGGTTACGTCTTCCGTTGTGCGACTGATCCCGCGCGAAAACCCTCTCGCCTGCGATCGCAAGCTGCTCGAACAGGTCGCCGCCGCCGCCTTCGGCCAGCGCCGGAAGATGCTGCGGCAAAGCCTGAAGTCGCTGGGCGCCGATCCCGCGCGGCTCGCCGCAGCTGCGGGCGTCGATGCGACGCGGCGCGCCGAGACCGTTCCGATTTCCGGCTTTGTTGCCATGGCCCGTGAATTGGCCAATATACGCAGCGAAACAGAGAGATAATTTCGGAGGAAGAAATATGGCGTTGATGCGTCGGCAGTCCCTCGTCAAGTTCGATGCGCCGCTGTGCGAGACCATCGTCGACACGCCGAAGCCGCAAGGACGCGAGGTGCTGGTGCGGATCGAGCGCTGCGGCCTCTGCCACTCCGATCTGCACATCCAGGACGGCTACGCCGATCTCGGCGGCGGCAAGAAGCTCGATACTACGCGCGGCATGACGCTGCCCTTCACGCTCGGCCACGAGATCGCAGGCGTGGTCGACGAAGTCGGCCCCGACGTGTTCGCCGGTCTCGTCGGCAGCAAGAAGGCGGTGTTTCCGTGGATCGGTTGCGGCCAGTGTCGCGACTGCGCCAATGGCGATGAGAACCTCTGCGCCAGGCAGCGCTTTCTCGGCGTCTCCATCGACGGCGGCTTCGCCACCCACGTGCTGGTGCCCGACGCGAAATATCTGCTCGACTACGATCCCCTGCCCGTCAACCAGGCCGCGACGCTGATGTGCTCCGGCGTCACCGCCTATGGCGCGCTCAAGCGCCTGGTCGACCGGCCGCGCCAGCGCAACCTCCTGCTGATCGGTCTCGGCGGCGTTGGCATGATGGGCCTCTCCTTCGCGGCGGCCATGTTCAAGCAGCCGATCACGGTCGCCGATCTCAGCGGTGCGGCGCGCGAGACCGCGCTCAAGAACGGCGCGGCTGTGGCCTACGATCCGGCCGAGCCCGACGTGATCAAGCGCATCCTCAAGGAAACTGATGGCGGCTTCGACGAGATCGTCGATTTCGCGGGCAACGAGAAGTCCATGGCTTTCGCGGTCGCTGTCGCCGCGCGCGGCGGCAAGATCGTGGTCTCCGGCCTGATGGGCGGCCAGTTCACGTTGCCGATGGTGCAATGGGTCTACAAGCGCATGACCATCGAGGGCTTCATGGTCGGCACGCTCACCGAGGCTCACGAGCTGATGGCGCTCGCCCGAGCCGGCAAGATCAAGCCGACGCCGATGCGCGAGGAGCCGATGGGCGACGTCCAGACATGGATCGACGAGCTTCGCGCCGGCAAGGTCGTCGGCCGCATCGTGCTCAAGAACTAGAATGCGCGAGCAGAACGAGGCGGCGGGCTCGGTATCTCTCCGCCGGCTGCGATTAACGCGAAATTGACGCAAGCCGGTGTTCCAAATTGGGGAACCCGCTCTGTGCGGATTATGGTCCTCGCCGGTTCTCTTTTTGGAATCCCGACAAGACCATGCAGACCATTCGCCGCTTCCTCGCCGACGAGTCCGGCGCCACAGCGATCGAGTACGGCCTGATCGCCGCAGGCATCGCGCTCGCGATCATCGCCGTCGTCAACAATCTCGGCGCGACGCTGAACAAGAAGTTCACATCGATCAGCAGCTCGCTGAAGTAACGCGGGCACGCGCGCTAATTCACGGCATTCGTCTGTCGCGCGGAACGGCAACGGCCGCGCCGCGTTGGCAGCCATGTCCATTCGCTGCACCGTCGAGAACGCATTCTTCATCGCCTGGAGCTTCCTGGAGCAGAGCGGAGAGCTCGGCTCTCCGGACGAGACGGCGAACGTCCTGCTCGACGCCATTGAGGCCCAGCTCAGGACCGGTGAACGCCGGCAACTGATGCTCGCCAACAGGGCGATCGATGCCTATCGCGCCCACGCGGAGAAAAGCCGGCCCGCGCACGATTGCGAAGCACGCTTCGGGTAATGAACTTCGGGTGATGAACATCCTGGCCGCCCTCGCGCTCGCCGGCCCGGCGGCATTTGAGATATGGGCCGGCGGTCCGTCGGGCAGAGTGCACGGGCTGCGGCGCT
Organism: Bradyrhizobium sp. WSM4873; assembly: GCF_055811355.1. NCBI lineage: Bacteria > Pseudomonadati > Pseudomonadota > Alphaproteobacteria > Hyphomicrobiales > Nitrobacteraceae > Bradyrhizobium > Bradyrhizobium sp. WSM4873. The sequence goes on from NZ_JBVVPS010000001.1 coordinate 269,224, forward strand.
CCGCGACGAGGATGCTACGCCGGTCCGCGCCCCTGCTGTGTGCACTCCTGCACAGAGCTCGTAAGGTTGAAGGCCGCTCGTTTCGGCTGCGCCATTTGCCTCGCGGGCCATGCGCCTCGGCAAAACTTTCCGGAATTCCGCAAGCCGGAGGCCACTTTTTCAACGGCTGAGAAACGCCTTGTGTGCACTTTGGAACCGTCGGCTCCGTCACGGAAACGTAGGGTTCTGGCCGGTGCCGATTCCCGGCCAGAGCAAGACATGTGACCGGTCGGCCCCAGAACGATCTTCTCCAGCAGCTCAGCCACTCCGATTTCGAACTGCTCGCGCCGCATCTCCAGCCGCTCGAACTCGAGGCGGGCCACATCCTGTATCACGCCGGCGACGAGGTCGCGGCGGTGCATTTTCCCTGCCGCTCCACGCTCGTGTCGTTCGCCGTGCCGGTCGAGGACGATCGCGAGGTCGAAAGCCTGCTCGTCGGGCGCGAGGGCGCGGTGGGCATTGCCGCCGGCCGCAGCGCCTCGCTGGCCTATTCGCGCATCGTCGTGAAGCTGGGCGGCACCCTGATGCGGCTGCCGCTACGGGGGCTCGAGCAGGCCCAGCAGAGGTCGGTCACGCTCCAGCAGGTCTTCTCGCGCTACGCCGACTGCCGGCTCGCACAGCTGCTCCAGACCGCGGCCTGCAACGCCGCACATTCGATCGAGCAGCGCGCCGCCAAGTGGATCATCTCCGCGCAGGAGCATGTCGGCGGCCCCGAGGTCCCCCTCACCCACGAGCAGCTCGCCGGCATGCTCGGCGTCTCCCGCAGCTATGCCAGCCGCGTCATCCAGATGTTCAAGGCCAGACGGATCCTCGCGACACGCCGTGGCGCCATCCTGATCCTGGATGCGCCGGCGCTCGAATCGAGAGCCTGCTCCTGCAACGACTGGGTGAAGAAGCATTTTGACGAGGTGATGGGACGCACGGCCGCGGACGGTTAGCTTTAAGGTCTCACGCATGCGGCGGCGATTGGCGCTTCAAGTGCAGATAGGTCGGACTGAAGCCTCCGAGCCGCTGCAGTTCGCGCCATTTCAGGACGATCAGCTCGCCGTCGCGCATGTCCATGGTCCCGCTCCGCCTGAGGTCGGCGAGCGTCCGGTTCACCGTCGCGATCGCCATGCCCAGCGTCTCGCCGAGCTGCGCCAGGCTGATCGGCAGGCGGCAGCGATTGCCGCGAACGAGTTGCGCGGCGCGGGCGCGGTAGAACAGCTCGCAGAACAGGTGTGCCATGCGCGTGTGCATCGGCCGGGCGCTGTTGTTGGTGATGGCCTCGCGAAAGATCGCGGCATCGAGCAGGGTCTCGCGCCAGACCGAGAGCGCGAAGGTCGGCCGCCGACGAAACGCGTTGAGCAATTCGCGATGCGGGATGAACGCCACCGAGGCGGGCCCGAGGGCGCAGAGGCCATGGTCCATCTGGTCGATGAACAGTCCCTGGGAGTCCGGCAGATCTCCAGACAGATGGAACGCGAGATATTGCCGCCTTCCGCTGTCGAGCAGATGATAGCGCGCGATCATGCCGGAGACGACCAGCGCCGAATGCTCGGGTTCGTCACCCTGACGGATGAAATCCTCATTCGGCGCGAACTCGCGCTGCACAAAGGTCAGCCCGCGAATTTCGGCGACATCCTCCTGGGCGAGTGCGGTGTGCTCGCCCAGGTTCCGGATCAGCACGTCATGGGCTTTTTCCATGTGTACGCTCCATGCGCCCCGCCAAAAATGCTGCCGGTTCGATCAAATGATACATCGGGCCCGCATACAGCGGACTAGAACGCGAGTCGGAAGCACAGGTTGCTACCGGTCTGCGACATTACTGGGTCGCGACTCCCCGTCCCTCGATCGCGGACTGCGCCCGCCATTCGCATGAGCCCTACGACGATCCTGAAACGCATTCGCCACCTGTTCGCATCGGATTCGGGCGAGCACCTGGACAGTATCCGCGCTGCCTTCCTGCATGGAAGGTTGAAGGAGCCGGCGCGGCCGATGTCGGATCAGGAGCTTGCGCGCGCCATCCGCGAGTTCCAGGCGGTTCCCGTGTCCGATTGGACCATCGCAAAACTCTCCCAACGCCTGCTCGAGCCGGCGATGCCGCGTGACGACTGAAACACCTCCTCCTCTCCATGCCGCACCCGAAGTTCATCGCACATCTCCAGGCGATTGAAGGCCTCTCCGAAGACGAACGCCGCCAGATCGCGGGTCTGCCGTCCACGTTGCGCCAGGTCTCCGACGGCGAGATCCTGCTGCGCCAGGGTGAAGATGCCTCTCGTTGCGTTTTCGTCGTCAGCGGCTTCCTCTACCAGGCCCGCATCGTCGGCGATCGCAGCCAGATCCTCGCCTTCCACGTTCCCGGCGACATGCCGTGCCTGCACACGCTGCTGGTCTCGCCGATGGATGCGGACCTCGTCGGTCTTGGCCCCACCATCGTCGGCTACGTCGCACACAGCCAACTCAAGCAGCTGCTCGACGGCTCCATTCACCTGACCCGTGCGTTCTGGCGCGAGACGCTGATCGATGCGGCGATCTCGCGACAATGGATTGCGCGCCTCGGCGCACAGGCGGCGCTGCCAAAGGTGGCGCATCTGATCTGCGAGCTCGCCGCAAGGCTGGAGGTCGTGGGCCTCGTCAAGAGCGGTCGTTTCCAGATGCCGATGACGCAGCGGCATGTCGCCGATGCGTGCGGACTGTCGATCGTCCACGTCAATCGCACCATCCAGGAGCTGAGAGGGCGCCGATTGATTGCTTGGGAGGGAAGCGAGATCGAGCTATTGCAACCCGACGAGCTCCGCGCGCTCGCGGATTTCACGCCGGATTATCTGACGTAAGCGGAGCGGGCAACTCGGGGGACGCGCCGGCGCTCCAACGAGCAGCCTGCGTCCGGGACACGAGATGGAAGGATAGCGCACGCTGTGTCCACGGAGTCATTGCGAGCGCAGCGAAGCAATCCAGACTGCCGCCGCAGAAAGATTCTGATTGCTTCGCTGCGCTCGCGATCACGAGGAGGCCCCGGGCTTGCCCCAAGTCCTCTCGCCGCAAGAGGCCTGCACCCGCGAGGCGTCGGGCAAAACACCTCGTCAAGCCCGCCGCAGAAAAACATTTCACTTTTCCGAATTTCGGATTTGTGGCATACACGCGCCATCCTGGCCCTGCCAAAGGGGCGTTCGCGACCGTCACGACATGCGGGCCGGGTGGCGATGGACGCGGCAGCGACGGCGCGGGCGGCGTGATGACAGGGCGGGCAACCGTGAGTCCTCACTCGACGCGTACGACACGGCGCTGGAGAGCGGGCTCGTCGATCATCGGGGGTGAGCACACGCAAGCCCTCGACGATTTTGGCGGGACCGTCCGTGGACGGAGAAGTCGTGTGGTCCTGACGCCCGGGGTCTGTGCGTCAAGCCTCGCGGTGATGTGGCGGCCCAACCGGGCGCGCGCATCAGCGATCGGCGGGGCGACGGGGGCAATAGTGCATCGCTCCCCGAGGAGAGCACGAAGGACACCGTTAAAACCATCCGCGCAGGGAAGGCCGGGCGATCGGCCACCCTATCGGTCCACCCCGTGTGCACTCCCGTAGCGCACGGACCAACGGGTGCCGCCGGCGCCCGGCCTTCCCTGCGCCCTTTGGCCTCCATTGGGCGATGAACGGCAGCAAGGCTCGGGCAGAATCTGCCGCGGGAACGCGCGGCCGCGTTCGCAATCTGGATTGAGCGCCCCTTCTATTTCACCGTCGCTCTGAGGTGCCGGAGGGTAGCGGAGGCCTCGAAGGGCGACGGCGGCTGGCGGCTCAGCCGTTCATCCTTCGAGGCTCTCCACACGTCGCGTTGCGACGCATGGCTCGCGCCTCAGGATGACGGGATCGGCAGCAAGCGCTCGAGCGGCCTGCGCCGCTGCCCGCCGTCGCACCACTTTTCGCCGGCGCGCCGGACTGTTAGACTGACGCCATTATTTTGGGGAATTTTGATGCGCGCGAGAATTTTCAATCGCGTCCCGGGGCTGGCGACGCTGGTCGCAGCCCTGCTCGTCGTCGCCACGCACCCGGCATCGGCCGAGAAGCGCATCGCGCTCGTGGTCGGAAACTCCGCCTACAAGAACATTACGCCGCTCGACAATCCATCCAGGGACGCGAGCCTGATGGCGGACACGCTTGGCCTGCTCGGCTTCACCCTGGTCGGAGGCCGCGCCCGGCTCGATCTCGACAAGGGCGCGATGGACCTGGCGGTGCAGAGCTTTGGCCGGCAGGTGCAGGGCGCCGACGTCGCGCTGTTCTATTATGCCGGCCACGGCGTGCAGGTCTCGGGCGCCAACTATCTCGTGCCGGTCGGCGCCAATCCGACGCGCGAGGCCGACGTCGACTTCCAGATGACCGACGTCAACCTCGTGCTGCGCCAGATGCAGGGATCGGGCACGCGGCTCAACCTCGTCATCCTGGACGCCTGCCGCAACAACCCCTTCGGCTCGCGCGGCCTGCGCGCCTCAGATGGCGGCCTCGCGCAGATGCGCGCGCCTGAGGGCACGCTGATCTCCTACGCAACGCAACCCGGCAACGTCGCCCAGGACGGCAGCGACGGCCACAGCCCCTACACCAAGGCATTGGCCGCGACGGTCCGGACCGCGGGCCTCGACGTATTCCAGACTTTCAATCAGGTCGGCCTCGCCGTGAAGCGCGCCACCTCCGGCGCGCAGCAGCCCTGGGTGTCGTCCTCCCCGATCGACGGCACCTTCTATTTCGTAGCCCCGACGCAAACCGCGCCGCCGCAGGTCGCAGCGATGCAGCCCGATGTGCTTCCGGCGGATCGGTTGCGCGCCGATCCGGACCGCGTCCCCTTGCGCGATGCCGCCCTGCTGAGCGAACTCAGCGAGCGGCTCTACGAGCTCAATTTCGATCCTGACAGCCCCGATGGACTGACCCGCGCGATCACGAAGCTCCAGCAGCGGATTTCCATGGCGCCGACGGGCGAAGCCACCGAGGGCCTTCTGCTGCGGATGCGCAAGATGGAGGACCTGAAGCCATGGGGCTCGATCGTCTACGGGCCCGACGGCGGCAAATGGGGCATCTCCTGGAACCACGCCTCGCGGCGCGCGGCGGTAGCGGATGCGCGCGGCAATTGCGCCGGCGCCAAATGTCCGATCGAACTGTCCTTCTATGGCAACCGCTGCGGCGCGTTCGCGATCTCCGACAAATCCTGGTCGCTGGTCCAGCGCGACAGCGTGCAGCGCGCGAAAGACGCCGCGCTTGACGAATGCGGCAAGGCTGGCAAAGCTTGCCGCATTATCGGTTCCGTCTGTGCCGACGGCTCCGGCCGCTGATACGATTTTTCATTTTTTGGATTTTTGCTCATGCGCAATGCCGTCATCCCTGCGATTGCCCTGGCCTTATTCCTGTCCGTCACCGTCGCTCCACCGTCCGCCGTTGCGCAGTCCGGCAGTGCCGGCGGCTCGATCGGCAATGACGAGAAATCGCTGTCCGGCTCGCGATCGGACCGTTCCGCCGAGCCGGCGCCCTCGGCGCGCCGCAGCAAGCCGGCCGAGGAGCCGCGCAGCTCCTCGCGACGCGGTGGTGGGGGTGGTGGCGGTGGCGGGAGTTTCGACGGCGCCTGGATGGTCGTCAGCGTCGGCTGCGGCGGCACCACGTCCGGCGCGGTCGTGGTCTCCTCAGGCAAGGTCATAGGCCAAGGCGTCACTGGTACCGTCAGCGCGAGCGGCGCGGTCAGCACGTTCGGTCAAGGCGACGGCGTGACCTTCACCGGCTCCGGCCGCCTCGCTGCCCGCAGTGGCTCCGGATCCTTCCGCCGCTCGGACGGCTGCGGCGGAACCTGGACTTCGACCAAGCAATAGCAGCGAAAAAGTCTGCTTCCGCGGCGGAACGAACGCCGCGCAGGCCCGATTCAGGCCACATCCTCTCCGGATTTGCGGCTCATTGCCACCCAAGTCTTTGACGACAAAGGGAAGGTAACGAGTTGCGTCATGCGTAATCGGGAGACCAGGATGGGCAACCGCACCGCAAAATTCTTATCCGCCCTTATGGGCAGCATCATTGTCGGCGCGCCACTTGCCGCCGTGTCGCAGAATGCAACGACGCCACCGAGCACGGCAAATGCCGCGAGCGACTGCCTCGGCTCGCCAAAGGGCGCCGCCCCGCAGGGCCAGCATTGGCATTATCGCCTCGAGCGCGCGACCAAGCGGCAGTGCTGGTATCTGCGCGCCGAAGGCGGCAAGGCCACCCAAACCGCACAGGCTGTGCCCGATACGCCTGCAGCGGATACACCCGTGCCGCAGCAGCACTCGGTCCAGGACGCGCGCGCCGAATATCTGACCCCCCAGAGCATCGCCACGGTGAAGACGCCTGCACAGGCGGGACCTGCGCCGACGCAACAAGCTGCGAGCCCCGCCGCCGACGCCAACGCGCAGCAGCCCGACGTCGCCGCGCGCTGGCCCGAGGCCTCCACGGCGTCCGCCGCGCCCACAGAGCAGCCCTCGCCTGCACCTGCCGCGGTCGCTGCGCAGCCGACCGCGAAGCCGGCGAAGTCCCCTGCTCCGATGGCTCTGGCCGCGGCAGACAGCACCGCCGACAAGCAGACCGGCTCGCTCCAGATGCTGCTGCTCGTGATCGGCGGCGCACTGGCGCTTGCCGGCATCCTCGCCAGCGTCATCTACCGCTTCGCCGGTGGGCGCATCCGCGTTCAGGCCGCCGACCAGCGCCGCGTCAACTGGGACAATTTTGAGCCGCACGATCACGACGATGGCCGCGCGCCGTGGCTCAACGCAGCGCCCGCCGACGCGCCGGACGCTCGGCAGCCCCGCCCGGTGGATTTCGATGCCCTGCGTCCGCAGCCAGCCCAGCTCAAGACCGCGCAGCTTGCCGCGATCGATCGCGAGATTGATGTGATCGATGAGCGCGCACCGCAAGCGCACCACGATGCCGCAGAGCTCGACGATGCCGACATCTTCAACGGAGAATTCCAGATCGAGGCCGCGCCGCAGCTCGCGGCCAACGGCGTCAATGACGAAGAGCCGGCCGGTCGCGATGAAGATGCGGGAGCCGAGGACGCCATCGACATCGACGTGATCACGACGATGCTGGAACGGCTGGCGAAGGACGGGCCGCGGCTGACGGAGCCTAACCTTGAAGCTGGCCTTGCAGACCTCGCACGAACCCCACGAGGCCGGTCTGCCGCTCGCGCTTGAGGCGTTCGGCCTTCAGGATCGACTGTACCTCGGCGAAGGCCTCGTCGACGTCATGGTTGATGACGATGTAGTCGTACTCGGCCCAGTGGCTCATCTCGTGGCTGGCGCGGCTCATGCGCTTGCGGATCACCTCGTCGGAATCCTGCGCGCGCGAATGGAGCCGCTTCTCGAGATCGGCGGCCGAGGGCGGCAGGATGAACACGCTGACGACGTCGGCGCGTGCTTTCTCTCGGAGCTGCTGCGTGCCCTGCCAGTCGATGTCGAACAGCACGTCCTGCCCAGCTGACAGCGCCGCCTCAACCGGCGCACGCGGCGTGCCGTAGCTGTTGTCGAACACGGTCGCCCATTCCAGCAGCTGGTCGGCCTTCGCCATCGCCTCGAAGGTGGCCTTGTCGACGAACGAATAGTCCCTGCCGTCGACCTCGCCCGGCCGCATCGCCCGCGTGGTCGCCGACACCGACATTCGAAGGCCGGGCATACGGTCGATCAACATGCGCGACAGCGTCGTCTTGCCCGCGCCCGACGGCGAGGACAGCACGAACATCAATCCGCGCCGCTCGACACCATCCGTTCCGTGACCGCCAATCGTCATCGATCACTCCAGATTCTGGACCTGCTCGCGGAACTGCTCGACCACGTTCTTCATGGCGAGCCCCGTATTGGTCAGCTCGATGTCGTTCGACTTCGAGCAACAGGTGTTGACCTCGCGGTGAAATTCCTGCGCCAGGAAGTCGAGCTTGCGCCCGACCGGGCCGCCCTTGCCGATCAGCTCGCGCGCCTGCGCGATGTGCGAGGCGATGCGGTCGAGCTCCTCGCGGATGTCGGCCCTGGTCGCAATCAGGATCGCTTCCTGCATCAGGCGGTCGGAATCGAAACGGTCGGAAGTGTCGAGCAGGCTCGCGATCTGCTCGGCGAGCCTGGCCTTGATCGCCTCGGGCTTGCGGCCGGGCGCGGCCTCCGCCTTCTTCGCCAACTGCTCGACCTCGTCCACGCGCTGGATCAATATCTGCCCGAGCGAGGTCCCCTCACGCTTGCGCATCTGGACGAGTTCGGCGAGCGCCTTGTCGAAGGCGTCCGCGGCGGCGGCGCGCGCGGCCTTGTCCTCTTCCTCGTCGCCCTCGGGCTCGGCGACCTCAATGACACCCTTGATGGCCAAAAGCCCGTCGACGCTCGGCGCGACCGCATCGACCTTGCCGGCGATCACAGCGGCGGCCTTGAGGACGGCGTTGAGCACGTCCTCGTTGACGCGGACGCTGGTGGCCGCATTGGCGCGCTTGACGGTCAGATTGGCGTAGACCGTGCCTCGCGAGAGCAGCTCGGCGGCGCGCTTCTTGGCATGAGCCTCGAGTTCGTCGAACCCCTGCGGCAGCCGCACCCTGAGATCAAAGCCCTTGGCATTGACCGACTTCAATTCCCATTCGAACGTATACGGCCCGCTCGCGCCGTGGCTTCGGGCAAAGCCGGTCATGGACGACAACGCCATCAGGTCAATTTCTCCAGAAGCTCGGGATTCGCGCGGCCATCAAGCCACGCGAATCTTAAGACTATTTTGCAGGAAAATGTAATCCGCAAAGTCCCGCGGGGCAGGTCTGCACCTGGCCTAGCGCTGGACCACCGGGGGCGAGGGCTGCACCGCGCCTTGCCGGGCCGGCGGCGGACCCGCGGGGCGAGCGGCCGGCGGCTTTTTCTGCTGGTTGGGGCGGGCCGGCGTGGTCGCCGTCGGCGTATCGGCGGTACCGGGCGCGGCGGCGGCGGGTGCCTGCGCGTCCTCGGCCGGCTCGACCGTGTCGTTCTGAATCTGCTTTTCCATCGCGCGCAGCTTGGCGACGTTCTTCTGGTGCGCGTCGTAGGTCTCGGTGAAGGAATGCCCGCCGGTGCCGTCGGCAACGAAATAGAGATCGCGGGTGCGGGCCGGGTTGGCGGCAGCCTCGAGCGAGGCCCGGCCGGGATTGGAGATCGGGCCCGGTGGCAGGCCCTCGATGACATAGGTGTTGTAGGGCGAGGGCTGCGTGATCTCGCTGCGCTTGATCGGACGACCGAGCGTGCCCTTGCCCCCGACGAGGCCATAGATGATCGTGGGATCGGACTGCAGCTTGATCCTCTGCTTCAGGCGATTGACGAACACCGCGGCGACGCGGCTGCGCTCGTCCGGCTTGCCGGTCTCCTTCTCCACGATCGAGGCCAGCGTCACCAATTGCTCCGGACTCTTGACCGGAATGTCCTGACTGCGGCGCTCCCAGATCTCGGTCAGCACGCGCTTGTGCGCCTGCTGCATGCGTTGGATCACCTGATCGCGCGGGGTGCCGCGCGGGAACTTGTAGGTCTCGGGCAGCAGCGTGCCTTCCCGCGGCAGCTCACGCACGCTGCCGGTGAAGATGTCGTTGTCGGAGAGCCGCGCCACGATCTGCTCGGAGGTCAGGCCCTCCGGGATCGTCACGGCATGCTGCACCACCTTGCCCTCGACGATGGTGGCAATCACGTCGCGCAAGGATGCGTTCTTCTGGAACGAGTATTCGCCGGGCTTGAGGTCCGAGCTCGCCTTCAACGCAGCGACGCTGGCAATGAACGCCCACGGATTGACGTCGGTCACGCCTTCGCGGTTCAGCGTCTCGGCGATGTCACGCTTGCCGGCGCGCTGCGGGATGTTGACGATCTTGTCTTCCTTCAGCGGTCCCGGCGCCTCGAGCACCTGTCGGCCGTAATAGTACGCGCCGCCCGCGCCGATCATCGCAATCAGCAGCAGGGTGATGATGGCGTTGCCGACGATCACGAAGGGATTGCGCGCGCGATCCGATCGCTTCGGCGGCGGCGGGACCTGCTCGGGCTCGAGCGCTGCCCGCGGGCTCCGGGGCGAAATGGGCGGCCTTTCACTCATCGAAGCAACCTGAATCCTGCCGGTTCAATCGCGACCTGACAATCGCTTGCCGAGCCAAATGCACGCGCCCGCTTCCATGACTATCGCCGAATACGGCAAAACGGTGGATTCGTCGCAACAACAAACTAGTGGACCAGACGCCGGAAGACGACCGATGCGTTGGTACCGCCAAAACCAAAAGAATTCGACAACGCGACGTTGACCTCGCGCTTCTTCGCCTGATGCGGCACCAGATCGATCGCAGTCTCGACCGACGGATTGTCCAGGTTGATGGTCGGCGGCACAACATTATCGCGAATCGCGAGAATGGCGAAGATCGCCTCGATCGCGCCGGCCGCACCCAGGAGGTGACCGGTCGACGACTTGGTCGAGGACATCGCGACCTTGGAAGCGGCATTGCCGAGCAGACGTTCAACGGCACCGAGCTCGATCTCGTCACCGAGCGGTGTCGAGGTGCCGTGCGCGTTGATGTAGTCGAGATCGGACGCGGTGAGGCCGGCGCGCTTGAGCGCCGCCGCCATGCTGCGGAAGCCGCCGTCGCCGTCGGGTGACGGCGAGGTGATGTGATAGGCATCGCCCGAAAGACCGTAGCCGATCACCTCGGCATAGATCTTCGCGCCGCGGCGCTTGGCGTGTTCGAGCTCTTCCAGGACCAGAACGCCGGCGCCCTCGCCCATGACGAAGCCGTCGCGGTCCTTGTCGTAGGGGCGCGAGGCCTTCTCCGGCGTTTCGTTGAAGGCTGTCGAGAGCGCACGCGCGGCGTTGAAGCCGGCAATGCCGATGCGGCCGATCGGCGATTCCGCGCCGCCGGCAACCATGACGTCGGCATCGCCGAGCGCGATCAGGCGGGCGGCATCGCCGACCGCGTGAGCGCCGGTCGAGCAGGCCGTGACCACCGAATGGTTCGGCCCCTTCAGCCCATGCTTGATCGAGACATAGCCGGAGGCGAGATTGATCAAGCGGCCCGGAATGAAGAACGGCGAGACCCGGCGCGGCCCGCGCTCCTTCAACAGGACCGCGGTCTCGGCGATGCCGTTGAGGCCGCCGATGCCGGATCCGATCATGGTGCCGGTTGCACATTTGTCCTCTTCGGTCTCGGGGTGCCAGTTGGCATCATCGAGCGCCTGGCCGGCTGCGGCCATGCCGAAGATGATGAAGTCGTCGACCTTGCGCTGGTCCTTCGGCTCCATCCAGATATCGGGATTGAAAGTGTCGTTGGTGCCGTCGCCGCGCACGACCGTGCAGCCGATCTTGGTCTGAAGATCGGAGACATCGAAGCTCTCGATTTTGCGTGCGCCGCTTTGGCCGTCGAGGATGCGTTTCCAGGTCGGCTCGACACCGCAGCCGAGTGGCGAAACCATGCCAAGACCCGTGACGACAACCCGCCTCATATTCGAAAACTCCGCATCGAAAGATTCACGGCCAATAACAAGAAACCGGCTGACCGCTGTTGGGCGGTCCGTCCGGTTTCAATGTTGTCCCCGCGAAAATGAAGAGCCTTAGCTCTTCGCGTTCTTCTCGAGAAACTTGGTGGCGTCGCCGACGGTGAGAATCGTCTCCGCGGCGTCGTCCGGAATCTCGCAACCGAATTCCTCTTCGAACGCCATCACCAGCTCGACGGTGTCCAGACTGTCGGCGCCGAGGTCGTCGATGAAGCTCGCAGCGTCGACAACCTTCTCGGGTTCAACACCAAGGTGTTCGACCACGATCTTCTTAACCCGCTCGCCAATCTCACTCATTGCATAACCTCGTGTTGTTCCCTGTAGACCCGACCCCCCGGGACGATACGAGCCGTCGTGGTCGTTGACTGCCTTCGCCTACGAACTTTGATCTGGCCCCATCCTAACCGATGCAGGCCCGGCGAATGACGGCCAAGGCTCCGCATCGCCAATATACAGGGTTTCAAAAACCTGCAATGGCGTTCTTTGCCCATCCGTTGAAGGTCCGGTTATCATACTTCAATTGCGTTGACTACAAGCCTCATTTCGCTCCGGAAACGGCCGTTTGCCGCATTCCGCACCGCCAGGGGGCGGTGCGGCATGAAGCGTCAGATCATGGCCATGCCGCCGTTGACGTGGATGGTTTGGCCGGTGACATAGGCCGCTTCGTTCGAACTCAGGTAGACGGCGGCCGCCGCGATGTCCTCTGGCGTGCCCAGGCGATTGGCCGGAACCTTGGTCAGAATCGTTTCGCGCTGCTTGTCGTTGAGCGCATCGGTCATCGGCGTCTTGATGAAGCCGGGCGCGATGCAGTTCGCGGTGACGCCACGCTTGGCGTATTCGGCACCTAACGTCTTGATCATCCCGATCAGGCCCGCCTTCGACGCGGTATAATTGCCCTGCCCCGGGTTGCCGGTGACGCCGACAACCGAGGTGATGGCGATGATACGGCCGAAGCGCTTGCGCATCATCAATTTGGTGGCGGCGCGGGCAAGCCGGAAGGTCGAGGTCAAATTGATGTTGATGACCTCCTCCCAGTCCTCGTCACGGAGCTGCACGAAGAGATTGTCGCGGGTGATGCCGGCATTGGCGACGAGGATGTCGACCTGTCCCATCGCCGCTTCGGCGGCGGGCACCAGCGCCTCGACCTCGTCGGCCTTGGAGAGATTGCAGGGCAGCACATGGGTGCGCTCGCCGAGCTTGCCGGCAAGCTCATCCAGCACTTCCTTGCGCGTGCCTGATATCGCAACGGTGGCGCCCTGCGCGTGCAGCGCCTGCGCGATCGCGCCGCCGATGCCGCCGGTTGCGCCGGTGACGAGCGCCTTTTTGCCAGTCAAATCGAACATCGATAACTCCTCCAAGGCACGATCCGGAAAAGTGCGCAGCGGTTTTCCGAAAGGATCGTGCGTCAACTAAAGAACTCGCGCGCGACGACGAATTATCGCGCCTCAGGCCTGCTTGGCAGCGGCCAATGCATCCTTGGCGGCAGCAATGTCGTTGGGACCACCGACCGCAACGCCGACGGCACCGTCCGCAATACGCTTGACGAGGCCGGTCAGCACCTTGCCGGCACCGATCTCGAAGAAACGCGTGACGCCCTGCCCCGCCATATAGGCGACCGACTCGCGCCAGCGCACGGTACCGGTGACCTGCTCGACCAGGCGGCGGCGGATCTCGTCGGGATCGGTGATCGCGCTCGCCAGCACGTTCGACACCAACGGGGCCGCCGGCGCCTTGATCGTGACCTCGGCCAGCGCCTCCGCCATCGCGTCGGCAGCCGGCTGCATCAGCTTGCAATGGAACGGCGCGGACACCGGCAGCAACATCGCGCGCTTGGCGCCCCTGGTTTTGGCGATCTCGACGGCGCGATCGACCGCGGCCTTGTCGCCGGAAACGACCACTTGTCCGCCGCCATTGTCGTTGGCGGCCTGGCAGACCTGCCCCTGAGCGGCCTCGTCCGCCACCGCCACGGCGGCCTCGTAGTCGAGGCCGAGCAGAGCGGCCATCGCACCGACGCCGACCGGCACGGCTTTTTGCATTGCGAGACCGCGGATGCGAAGCAGCCGCGCGGTGTCGGAAATGGTCAGGCTGCCGGCCGCGGCCAGCGCCGAATATTCACCGAGCGAGTGGCCGGCGACGAAGGCCGCATCCCGCCCCACGGAAAACCCGGCTTCGGCCTCCAGCACCCGCAGGGTGGCGACGGACACGGCCATCAGGGCCGGCTGGGCGTTTTGGGTGAGCTGGAGGGTTTCAGCCGGACCATCCCAGATGGTCGCAGTCAGCTTCTCCCCTAGCGCGGCGTCGACCTCGTCGAACACGGCGCGCGCCACCGGAAAGGCATCGGCCATGGCCTTGCCCATGCCGACCGCCTGGGAACCCTGCCCCGGAAATGTGAATGCTGCCGTCATCGGCGCTCCCTGCTTGTCGGGCGTGATCCCTGCGAGAACCGGCAGCCGATGACACACGGCCTTAGGCCATGGTTCCGGATCATGCTCCAAAGGGGGCCGTAGACACTGTCCGGGGCCGGAATGTCAAGCCAAGATAGGAACTTCGACCAGCCTTCAACCGGCAGCCTTCAACTGGAGAGACGGGTCCCTAAAATCCGCCGGCCGTCTGGTTGGCGTCGACCTCGGACCCCGCCTGCGCGCGGCGCGCGCTGTTGACCAATTGCCCCGGCCGGTCATCGCGGTTCGGCTTCGCGGTCGCAAGCCGCAGCACGGCCACGTAACTCGGCTGCACCTCCATGCGATCCGCGTACCGGCTCTGGCTCAGCAGGCGGTGCACCTTCGGCAGATTGTAGCAGGGCACGTAGAACAGGAGATGATGTTCGAGGTGGTAGTTCACGTAATACGGCGCGATGAACAGACGCTCGAGGAAGTTGGCGTAGGTGGTGCGGGTGTTCCGCAAGGGATCGCTGCTGTCGGGCACGACCGCGTGCTCGGCGATGTTGCGGATGCGGGTGATGACCATCATCCAGGTCAGGAGCGGCACCAGCCATAGCAGCGGATAGGCCCACCATACGCCGGCCGCCGTGAGCGCTGCGAACATCGCGCCATTGACCAGAGATTGGGGCCCAAGCTTCTCCCAAAAATGCGCCGCGCGCTGTCGCAACGGCCAGTCCTTCGGACCGAGCGCATTGAGCAACTGCGCCTTGCGCTGCTGGTAGCCGGTCTGCCCGGTGAGGTCGCGAATGAACTTGCGGCGATAGCTCAGCTTCGTGATGGGAAATGGCGCCGAAAGCACGAGGTCGGGATCACCCTCCTGCTGCGTGCGCGCATGATGCTGAAGATGATAGCGCCGGTAGCTGCGCGTCTCCGCAAACAGAGGATAGGCGCAGAACCACTGGCTCAAGGTCAGATTGGTTTTCTCGTCGGCGGACAGGCAGCCATGCGCGCCGTCATGCATGAGGATCGCGAGCCCGAGCTGGCGCGAGCCGATGATAGCGACGGCGACAATATAGGTGATCGGATTGGGCCACCACGCGACCAAGGCGATTGCGGCGATGATGAGCGCCCAGGCGTGCGCGATCAGCGCGACGCCTTTCCAGGTCACGCGCCGGCGCACGTCGGCAAGCTGGTCGTCGGTCAGGAAATCGCGGGCACGCATGCGAAGCGCAGTCATGGCCTAACTCTCCTCATTCGAATGGCTTGAGGCGTCGCGCGCGTCGACGAGGCGCAGGCGCGCAGCGTCATGCTCGGATTTCGCCTGTTCGCCCAGCACGCGCAGCATCTCGGCGCATAGCGCCTCTGGCGACCGGCCCATGGCGTAACCCTCGAGGATGATTCCGATGGCGACGGCCCAGAACCGCCGCGAACTCTCATCGGGTGCGCGCAGGGAGCGCCAGCCGTGCCGCGCGACCTGGCTCGCATAGGCCCGCGCACCTTCACTGTGCAGGCGCTCGATGGTGCGCTCGACCAGCGGCGCGAGATCCTGGCGCCGCCGCGTCAGCGTCAGCGCCTCGGCGAAGAAGGCTACCGAATCGCTCGCCGTGACGGTCTCGGCCAGCGCGCGGGTATAATCCTGCGGCGTGCGCGCTTTCAGCGCCGCCTGCTCGGTCGCTCGCGCCAGATACAGCAGCTCGCGGCAGGCGCATTCGACGAACAGCGCCTCCTTGGTGCGGAAGTAATAGGTGATCTGGCTCGGGAACGCGTTCGCAGCGGCTGCGATGTCGGCGATCGCTGTACCCGACAGCCCCCGCTCCCGAAACAGCGGGCTCGCGGCATCCAGCAGCAGCGAGCGCATTTTGCGACCGGCCGACCGCGTGGCGCGGGCGGCGTGCTTGGGGTCGCCTGCCGCCTCGATCGGCTCGTGGGCCGGCTTTTCTGCCATTGGGTTTCGCTCCCGTTGACTTATTTGTATGATATACAAACAAACAAATCAAGCCGGTATGGTAGCCGGCGGGGGATCCACTCCGCATCGGGACCCCGCGCCGAAAACGGCGCCTGCAACCTTGCCAAGTCGGCCGAAATCCGTATAACGCGCCCATCCGCAGACCCCGGCCGGGAGCTGAACGGACGGTCTCAGCAAATCATTCGTGATTTTGGTGTGGCAGGGCCAGTCGGCCCGTCGTCCCGTGTTTCCGCCTTCTGAGCTTAATCCCAGAGTCCTTTCCGAAGGCCTCTTAAGGGCTTGACGCCGGGCGATGCGCCAACATGAGGAAAGGACTTCCATGGCTCTCTATGAGCATGTTTTTCTCGCGCGCCAAGACGCGAGCACCCAGCAGGTCGAAGAGCTGACTGCGCAGATGACCGGCATCGTCGAGGGTCTCGGCGGCAAGGTCACCAAGACCGAGAATTGGGGCGTACGCTCCCTCACCTACCGCATGAACAAGAACCGCAAGGCGCATTTCGTGCTGCTCAACATCGACGCGCCGTCCTCGGCGATCGCCGAGATCGAGCGCCAGGAGCGCATCAGCGAAGACGTGATCCGCTATCTCAGCGTCCGCGTCGAGGAGCTCGAGGAAGGTCCGTCCGCGATGATGCGCAAGGCCGACCGTGACCGCGAGCGTGACGACCGTGGCGGCGGCTTCCGCGGCGATCGCGAAGGCGGTGGCTTCCGTGGCGACCGCGAGGGTGGTTTCCGTGGTGGCGATCGTGAAGGCGGCGGCTTCCGCGGTGACCGCGGTCCGCGCCGTCCGCGCGAAGACGTTGAAACCACCACCACCACGACGGATGGGGAGTAAGAACAATGGCTGAAGCTGGTGCACGCCGCCCGTTTTTCCGTCGCCGCAAGAGCTGCCCGTTCACGGGCGCGAATGCTCCGAAGATCGACTACAAGGACTCCAAGCTGCTGATGCGTTACGTCTCCGAGCGCGGCAAGATCGTGCCGAGCCGCATCACCGCGGTGTCCGCGAAGAAGCAGCGTGAGCTTGCCCGCGCCATCAAGCGCGCGCGGTTCCTGGGCCTGCTGCCCTACGTCATTCGCTAAGACGAATTCGGCCGGCGGCGACATAGCCGCCGGCCGAACGACCTAGTTTTTCATAAGGCTTCCGGGTCGTCCGGTCGCCGATGGTTGGGGCGAGATGCCTCTAACCGCTCGAAGGGAGCGGGACAGCTGATGATGGCCTTTGGACTGATAGCCCTGATCGCCGGCGCTGCGTCGGCCTTGATGTTCGCCTCGATCATTTCGGGCGCGCTGATCTCGCTCGTCCTGTTCTATCTCGCACCGCTGCCGCTGATGGTCGCTTCGATCGGCTGGGGACCGCTTTGCGCGAGCCTCGGCGGCATCGCCGCCGCCCTTGGCCTTGGCGCCCTGTTCGGCCTGCCCTACTGCATCGCCTTCGCCGTCACCGTCGCATTGCCGGCCTGGTGGCTCGGCCATCTCGTCCTGCTCAGCCGGCCGGTGGGACCCGCCGCGCCGGAGCCCGCCGCCGAGCTGCCCACCGGGCCTGCGCTCGAGTGGTATCCGGTCGGCCGCATCCTGCTGTGGATCGCGGGCTTCGCCACACTGACCACGATCGCCGCGCTGCTCACGATCGGCACCGACGCCGAGACCATCACCGGCACGCTGCGCCGTGGCTTGATGCGCCTCCTCCGCGCCGCCGACCCGCAGAGCTCCGGCGAGACCGACCAATTCGTCGGCGCACTGGTGCGTATCTTGCCGGCCGGTGCCACCATCGTTGCGATGATGACGCTGACCCTCAACCTCTGGCTCAGCACCAAGGTGACGGCGACGTCGGGCCGGCTGCGGCGCCCCTGGCCGGACCTGATGACGGCGGAGCTGCCGCCGATGACGCTCGTGGCGCTCTGCATCGCGCTCGCCTTCTGCTTCACCGGCGGACTGCTTGCGATCGTGGCGCAAATCGCGACGGCTGCGCTGATGATGGGATATGCGCTGACCGGCTTTGCCGTGCTGCATACGCTGACGCTGGCGCTGAAGAGCCGCACCTTCTGGCTCGGCTCGACCTACGCCGTCGTGGTCGTGTTCGGATGGCCCGTCATCGCGATGGTGATCCTCGGCCTCGCGGATGCCGTGTTCGGCCTCCGCGAACGCTTTCTTCGTACGCGCCAGCCACCGCCGCTGCCGACCTCTTGAGTTCAAGTCCGAAAGTTCAAGTTCGAAATTCCACCTCACTCAGCACATCAAAGGAGAACGAATATGGAAGTCATTTTGCTGGAACGCGTCAACAAGCTCGGTCACATGGGCGAAGTCGTGAAGGTTCGCGACGGCTATGCCCGCAATTTCCTGCTCAAGCGCGGCAAGGCGCTGCGCGCCACCGCCGACAATCGTGCCAAGTACGACGGCATGAAGGCCGAGCTCGAGGCTCGCAACCTTGAGTCCAAGGGCGAGGCGTCCAAGGTCGCCGAGAAGATCCAGGGCAAGAACATCATCGTGATCCGTCAGGCTTCGGAAGCCGGCCAACTGTTCGGCTCGGTCAACGTGCGCGACATCGTCGTGGCGTTCGAAGCCGACGGCGTTTCACTGTCCCGCCCGCAGGTTCAGCTCGACGCGCCGATCAAGACCATCGGCAAGCACACCATCACGGTCGCCATCCATCCCGAGGTCGAGATCGAGATCAGCGTCACCGTGGCGCGCAGCCAGGACGAGGCCGAGCGCATCAACCGCGGCGAGGACATCTCGAGCCGGAACGAAGACCGGGATGCTGCGGCCGAAGCGATCGCAGCCGCCGGCGAGTTCTTCGACCCCGAAGCCCAGCAGGACGACGCCGAGCCGGCGCCGGCTGCGGAAGAGACCGAGAAGTAAGCCTCGCGCTCGTTTGCGCAGGCTGCGAAGCCCGGTCGCCTCAGGCGGCCGGGCTTTTCGTTGTGGCGGCAACGTCCTCGCCCAGCATCGCGGTCGACGCGAGCGCCGTTGCCGTATGCTTCTCGACGCCGTCGGTGACGCAGAAAACGTCGGCTGCGACCACGGAGACCTGACGCCCCGGCTTGATCACCCTCGCCCGGCAGATCAGCTTCTCGCCGGCCGCGGGCGACAACAGATTGAGCTTGTACCCAAGACGACGAAGGCCGCGCCAGAGCGCGGCCTTCGCATGTCTATAAAATATGGTCGCTTATCGCGAAATCGGCGGCGCCGGCGGACCGGACGATTCGGCCGGCGCTGGCGGGGCCGCGGCAGTCGCGGGCGGCGCCGGCTCCTGCGACTTGGCTGGCGGTTCGGACCTCGCGGCGGGCTTGGGAGCAGCTTCTTCCGCGGCTTTGGGCGCAGTTGGCTCGGCGGGCTTCGCGGCGGATGGTGCCGCCGGCGTCACCTGCGGCACCGGATCGGGCCGCACCGCCGGAGCTTCGCTGCTGCCGCGCGGCTCCACCTTGGCGCTTTCCGGCTTGGCCTCGGCGGGCTTCTCGGACGGCTTGCTGCCTTCGGATTTGCTGCCTTCGGATTTGGCCTCGCCGGAATCCACCTTCGCAGTCTCGGGCTTTGTGTCGGGCTTGGACTCGACCTTCGGCTCGCTCTTCTTGTCGTCTGCTGTCGGCGCCGCGGCATCAACCTTCGGCGCCTCATCACTTCCCGGCTGGCCGCGCTTGCCGAGACGCTTGGCCTTGCGCCCTTCGGGTGCAGCCTGGCCCTCGGGCTTTACGCCTTCCTTCGTTCCTTCTTCGGCCGGCCGCGCGGCGCGCTTCTGACGCGCGCCCTCGGCCACGGGAGCGGCACCCTCGCCTTCCGGCTTGGCGGATTCCTGGGAACGCTGCCGGCGGCCCTGATGCTCAGGGGCCTGCACGGGATTGGTATTGGCTTCCTTGTCCTTGGCGCCGTCCTTCTTGTCCTTACCGTCCTTATGGCCGTCCTTGGCCTGGTAGCGGGTGTCGGTGGCTCCGTTGGAGACGAGATAGGAGGCAAGCACGCCGGCCATGTCGGGGCTGGTCGTGTAATGCTGACGCAGGAAGCCCGGAAGCGAGCCCGGCGCCACCGTCTTCAACAGGCCGCGCGGGCTCTTATGACATGCATTGCAGGTCTGCGCGAAAAGCTGGGATGGGGCCTTGCCGGCCTCGAGGTTCGTCGCCTGCGCGAGAACGGTATCGGTCGCGCCGAAGCCGATCAGAAGCAAGATCGTCGCGAGGCTGAGCGCTCGGCTCGACATTCCCATCATCTCCATTGAATTCCGAGAGGTGCAGCCGGCAGGCGGCGCCGCGGCGGGTCACCTTTTATCCGATTGAGCCGCGAATGGAAGCAGGCTCGGCGCGCAAGGATGTGATTAAGCGGTTTTGGAATATCCGCTTTGAACACAGCGCAATAGCAGGCCCGGAACACCTCCCTAGACTTGGATGCAAACGCATAGGAACCGCTGAGATGCCCGGGCGTAGGGTGTGAAGTCGCATCTCTTCGGGTTCGCTCGAGAGGATGGGTGCCGATGGATCGATTGTTGCGTCAATTCCTGTCTCAATTCATCCGCCGCGGGTCGATGACGGTGACCACGGCGAAGGGCTCGGAGTTCACCGTCGGCGACGGCTCGGGCGAACCGGTCGCAGTCCGCTTCGTCACCGCGGACGCGGAGCGGAAGATCCTCGTCAATCCCGAGCTCGGGCTTGGCGAGGCCTACATGGACGGCGAGTTCGTCGTCGAGCACGGCACCATAGCTGATGCCCTCGCGATCCTGCTCGATCAACCCGACCTATTGCCGCACTGGGCAAAACCCTGGTGGCACCTGCGCTATCTGGTGCGGCACCTGAAGCAGTTCAATCCGCGCCCGCGCTCCCGCAGCAACGTCGCACACCATTACGATCTCGACGCGAGGCTCTATTCGCTCTTCCTCGACGCCGACAAGCAATACAGCTGCGCCTATTTCGAGACGCCGGAGAGCACGCTCGACGATGCGCAGCTTGCCAAGAAACGGCACGTCGCCGCAAAGCTGCTCGTCAAGGGCGCCCAGCGCGTGCTCGACATCGGCTCCGGCTGGGGCGGACTTGGGCTCTATCTCGCCGAGATCGCAGGTGCTGACGTCACCGGCATAACGTTGTCGACCGAGCAGTTGCAGATCGCCAATGCGCGCGCAGCCGAAAAGGGCCTGACCAGATCGGCCAAATTCCTGCTTCAGGACTATCGCGACGTCGCCGGCCCGTTCGACCGCATCGTCTCGGTCGGCATGTTGGAGCATGTCGGAGCCCGCTTCTACGACATCTACTTCCAGCGTTGCGCCGAGCTGTTGGATAAGGACGGCGTCATGTTGCTGCACTCGATCGGCCGTTCGCAGGGCCCGGACTCCACCAATCCCTGGATCGCCAAATACATCTTTCCCGGCGGCTACATCCCCGCCCTCTCGGAGGTGCTGCCGGCGATCGAGCGCGCAGGCCTGCTGGTCTGCGACATCGAGATACTGCGCCTGCATTACGCCGAAACGCTGAAGGCATGGCGCGAGCGCTTCATGGCGCGACGCGAAGAAGCCGTACAGCTGTATGACGAGCGCTTCGCGCTGATGTGGGAATTTTATCTGGCAGCCAGCGAGATGACATTCCGCAAGCAAAATATGATGAACTTCCAGATCCAACTCACCCGGCGTCAGGGCGTCGTGCCGATGACGCGCAACTACATCGCCCGTGAAGAGGCCCGGCTGCGGGCTGTCGAAGCCGGCGCCACGCCGAGACTGAAGCTGGCTGGTGAATAGGTCCTAGTGGCGCAGGGTCGAAACCGGAGCGGACCGGTAAGAATCCGTTAAGGCCAATTGTATCCGCAGTGCCTTCAGGATTTCGGGGGCGACCGGTTCCCGACGCACTTCCGGCCGCGCAGCGTGCTCCATGGCCGCGATCAGCCCCGACAGCCAAAGTCGGCTGCCTGCTTCGCTTCGCCAATTCCGGGGCTGCCGTTCTGGCCGCATCGCTTGCCTCGTTCCCTGGTGGCAGATCGGGAGACAATCCCCCGCCCGCTAACCTGTTCCGGCTGTACCCCCGAAAGAATCCGGGGAGATGTGATCTGCTTCACATAAGTCTCGTCGGCCCTGGCTTAGACCGTCGCCATGAGCAACGAGACCAAAACCTCATTCGACGTGCAGGACGACCTCCGCACCGATTACGCCCTGATCGCTACCGGCGTCGGGGCGGCTCTGGTTGCGCTGGTCTACCTCCTGCTGGTCTGAACCAAGCCGAAAGCGCCCAGCGTGCGTCATTCGCGCGCGTCTCGATATGTCGGCCCGCCGACCCCTCAGGTTCACTTCATCCGGCGTTTTCCGCGGCGACGGTAGCGGCCGCTTCCAGGCGGCGACCTGGTTCCACGAAAATCCGTCAAGCGCGGCGCGTGCTGCGGCGGGCAATCATCCACCATTTTAATGATCGGTTGATAGCGGCGAGCTTTCGCTTCCGCTTTGGTCTGAGGCGGCGCTTTATCCCGGCCCCGCATCCGCCCCAGAAAATTGCTATCGCTCGACCATGGCCCTGACTGATTCGAACGTTCTCAAACTCGCGCCCGAAGCCGGAACCCCCGCCTATCGAAGCGCGCCGCATAATATTGAAGCGGAACAGAGCCTTCTGGGCGCGATCCTGGTCAACAACGACGCGTTTTACCGCGTCTCCGACTTCCTGGAGCCGAAGCATTACTTCGAGCCGCTGCACCAGACCATCTTCGAGACCGCCTCGAGCCTGATCCGGATGGGCAAGATCGCGACGCCCGTCACGCTGAAGACCTTCCTGCCCGCCGACACCGATATCGGCGGCATGACCATCGGGCAATATCTGGCGCGCCTCGCCGCCGAAGCGACCACCATCATCAATGCGCAGGATTATGGGCGCACCATCTACGATCTGGCATTGCGACGCGACCTGATCGGCATCGGCGAGGACATGGTCAATGTCGCTTATGACGCCCCGGTCGACTTCGCGCCGCGGGCGCAGATCGAGGACGCCGAGCGCCGCCTGTACGAACTCGCCGAATCCGGTCGCTATGACGGTGGCTTCCAGAAATTCTCGCAGGCGCTGACGCTTGCGGTCGATCTGGCCGCGAAAGCGTTCCAGCGCGACGGAAAGCTGTCGGGCATCTCGACCGGCCTGCGCGACCTCGACAACAAGATGGGCGGGTTGCAGCACTCCGACCTCATCATCGTCGCCGGTCGCCCCGGCATGGGCAAGACGTCGCTCGCAACCAACATCGCCTACAACGTCGCCCGGGCCTACGTTCCAGAGCTCCAGGCCGACGGCACCATGAAGGCCGCCCATGGCGGCGTCATCGGCTTCTTCTCCTGCGAAATGTCGGCCGACCAGCTCGCCACGCGTATCGTGGCCGAGCGCACCGGCATCCCCTCCTCGTCGATCCGCCGCGGCGGCATCTCGGAGGCCGATTTCGAGAAGATCCGCGAGGTCTCGATCGAGCTGCAGTCGCTGCCCTTCTATGTCGACGAGACCGGCGGTCTCTCGATTGCCCAGCTTATGGCGCGCGCCCGCCGGCTGAAGCGGCAGAAGGGCCTCGACCTCATCGTCATCGACTACATCCAGCTGTTGTCGGGTTCGGGCAAGCGCAGCGAAAACCGCGTGCAGGAAATCACCGAGATCACGACCAGTCTGAAAGCGCTCGCCAAGGAACTCAGCGTGCCCGTGATTGCGCTCTCGCAGCTCTCGCGCCAGGTCGAGTCGCGCGACGACAAGCGGCCGCAGCTCTCGGACCTGCGCGAATCCGGCTCGATCGAGCAGGACGCCGACGTCGTGCTGTTCGTCTACCGCGAGGAATACTACCTCGGAAACAAGGAGCCGCGCCCGGGCACGCCCGAGCACGAAAAATGGCGACTGGACATGGATCTCGCGCATGGCAAGGCCGAAGTCATCATCGGCAAGCAGCGCCACGGCCCGACCGGCACCGTCGATCTGGCCTTCGAAGCGTCGGTCACACGGTTCGGCGACCTTGCGCCGGACAGCCAGGTGCCGGACCGCGGCGGCGGCGACTACTGAGTTCCCTGGGTTGAACCTGACCGGCCTCTTGCGTAAAACGGCGCCATGACAATGGCGTCCGACCCGAAAATGATCCCGCAATCCGGCCTTCTCTCCGCGGAGGCCAATCAGGCTGCCGCACTCGCGACCTTCGGCGGCGTGCTCACCGTCGATCTCGACGCCATCATCGCCAATTGGCGCAAGCTCGAGAAGACGGCGGTACCGGCCGAATGCTCGGCTGTGATCAAGGCGGACGCCTATGGCTGCGGCGCCGAGCAGGTCGCGCGTGGCCTGAACAAGGCCGGCTGCAAGACCTTTTTCGTCGCCACCATCGAGGAAGCGCGCAAGGTGCGCGCGGCGGTGCCGGAGCCCTCGATCTACGTGCTCGGCGGCTACTTCCAGAACACCGGCGAGCACTACGCCCAGATCAACTGCCGCCCCGTGATCGGCGATCTCAACGAACTCGCCGAATGGGACGTGTTCTGTCGCCGCACCGGCTGGACCGGTGGCGCCGCCATCCACATCGACACCGGCATGAACCGGCTCGGCCTGACGCTCGCGGAAGCGCAAGCCATCATCCCCCGCATCAACGCCGGCGATCACGGCATCACGCTGGTGATGAGCCATCTGGTTTCGGCCGAGCAGCTCAACAGCCCGGTGAACGCCAAGCAACTCGCGGCCTTTCGCGGCATCGCCAGCGAATTCTCCGGCGTGCCGGCGGCACTCGCCAATTCGTCCGGCGTCTTCCTCGGCGCGCCCTTCCAGTTCGACATGGTGCGGCCGGGCGCCGCGCTCTACGGCGTCAACCCGACGCCGGAGGCCGACAATCCGATGCAGCCGGTGGTCGATCTCAAGGCCCGCATCGTGCAGATCCGCAGTATCGAGCGGGGCGAGAGCGTCGGCTATGGCGGCACCTGGACCGCACGGCGGCCGACGAAACTCGCGATCATCGCGGTCGGTTATGCCGACGGCTATTTCCGCGCCGCAAGTTCCAACGACGGCACCCGCGGTGCCGAGGTCATCGTCGCCGGCAAGCGCTGCCCGGTCGCCGGCCGCGTTTCGATGGACCTGATCGCGATCGACATCACCGATCTGCCGCCGAACGCGGCGCGGCGCGGCCACATGGTGACGCTGCTCGGCGAGGGCATCACCGTCGACGAGCTCGCGCATCATTTCGGAACGATCGGCTACGAGGTGCTGACCAGCCTCGGCCGCCGCTACGCCCGTATTTTCAAGGGCGGGAATGTGGTGGAGCCGCTGGCCAAGCCAGCTCTCGGGCAGGCAGCCGAGCAGCAGACGCCCGCTCCGCCACCGATCGAGCAGCCCGAAAGCCCGCCGCCTCTGCCGGGCTGAGCAGCTTGCCGCTTACTTCTTTTTCCTGCTGTCCAGCGCCGTCTTGCAGGTTGCGCTGAGCTTGTCGCGCTTGGCGTTGAGGCAGGCGACGATGCCGCCGCCCGGCGCAAGGCCGGCGCAGAATTTGTCATAGTCCGCCTTGCACGCGCCGCGCGGATCGGATGATTGTGCCGAGGCGACCCCGGAGAACGCAACGGCGGCGGCAATAACGGCAAAGCTCAACTTGGACATTGTTTCTCCGGTAAGGGAAGGCAGGAGCCGGTAGCTCTACATGAAGATCGCGACATTCAACATCAACAACATCAATCGCCGCCTGCCCAATCTGTTGGCATGGATGCGAACGGCGAAGCCCGATGTCGTCGCACTTCAGGAGTTGAAGGCAAGTGATGGCGAATTTCCGGCGGCCGCGATCGAAAAGGCCGGTTACGGCGCAGTGTGGTGTGGGCAGAAGACCTGGAACGGCGTCGCCATCCTGGCCCGCAATGCCGAGCCCGTTCTCACCCGCGATCGCTTGCCGGGAAAACCTGCCGATCACGAAGCCCGCTACATCGAGGCCGCGGTACGCGGTGTCATCGTCACCAGCATCTACCTGCCGAACGGCAATCCGCAACCGGGACCGAAATTCGACTACAAGCTCGACTGGTTCGCGCGGCTCAAGCGCCACGCCAGAACCTTGATCAAGCAGGACCTGCCCGTGGTGCTCGCCGGCGACTACAACGTTGCGCCTGATGAGATCGACATCTATGCGACGCGCTCGTGGGACAAGGATGCCTTGATCCAGCCGAAGAGCCGTGCGGCCTTTGCCTCGCTGGTGGCACAAGGCTGGTGTGACGCGATCCGCGAACTGCACCCGGAAAAGCGCATCTACACCTTCTGGGATTACAAGCGAAACCGCTGGCCGCGCGATGCGGGCCTGCGGCTCGATCATCTCCTGCTCAGCCCTGCCCTCGCCTCACGCCTGGCAAAAGCCGGTGTGGACAAGAAGGTTCGCGGCGAGGAAGGCGCGAGCGATCACGCACCGGCATGGATCGTGCTGCGCTAGGTCAACGCCCGTAATAATCCTGCACCGTGTCCCACGCTGCTTTTTGCAGCAGCTCCACCGTCGGTGCGTCCAGTCCCATCGTGTAGGAATTGCCGACCGGCGAGCGGCCGGTCAGCGCGGCGAACGTCACGCAGGTCGCCAGATACGTGCCTGCGGGGCTCGGGTGCCGCTTGTCCGGCGCATACAGATTGAGCTCGGGCTGCAGCTTGGGCACGCGCGCGAAGGCGAGACCTGCGGGGATCACCAGCGCATCATTGGCATTGCCTGCGATCGTGTAGGCCTCGGCCAGCGCTTCCGTCATCTCAGGCTTGTCGGCATAGGCCCATGACATGAACAGGACCGGGCGCATGCCGTGGGCGCGGACGATCTCGCTGTCCTTCTTCACGAAGGCCGCGAACGCGTCCTTCAATTGCGGATGGATCGGGCACTGGCTGCAATCCATCATCACGACGGCGTCGTACTGCCTGCCCGGCTTGTTGAAGACGACGTTGTTCTGCTCGTCGAACGAATAGGCGCCGAGGCCGCCCGGCCGCAGCAGATTGTCCATATCGTGCCAATCGAGGCCGGAGCCGCCGATCGTTGCCATGGTGTTGCGATAGGCCGCCTTGTTTTCGGGATCGGCAGCCCGCTCCATGAAGGAGAGATGCCCGGGCATGCCGTTGTTGTAGTAGAAGAAGCTGTTGCCGACGAACAGCGCGGCCTTGGGGAAATCCGGTCCTGATGTCGTGACCTTGGGCCTGGTCTGCGCCTGCGCATTGAAGCCGACTACAACGGCCAGACACATCGCGAGCATCACTCGCGCGAAAAGACGCATCATCGGCTTCCTCCCCTTTTTCTGTCGGGCCGGAAACAGATCAGCTTTTCAAGAGTGCCACAAGAACACGGACGAGCAGCAGACATGCGCGAGAGCGCATGCTCACCATAAATTCTTGCCATCGATCATGGTCACCGGCACGGCCTCCAGATCGAATTCGTCGAACAGGCGCGCGTTGACGGCGACTCTCGGATTGTCGAAATCGGGCTTGCCGGTCGACCAGTCCGGCGACTCCGAATAGGTACCGCAGCCGCAGCTTGCGCAGAAATGGTGCTTGACCGTGCGGCTGCCCCAGAGGTAGGTCGCGACGTTCTCGGCGGGCGACAGCAGCCGAAACTGCGCCGGCATGTAATAGGCCCACAACGCGCCGCGCTTGGCGCAGAGCGAGCAGGTGCAACGGGTCACGCTCGAGGGCACCTCCGTCACCTCGAACACCGTCTCACCGCAATGACAGCTCGCCTCGATCGGCATGACCCGCTCTCCGTTTTGTCAGGAGATGGTCGTAGCCGGACCCTGCTGCCAACATGCTGTCAGCAGCGCGCAGCCGGCCTTGGTCCACGTGCTGCGAGCACCGACTTGCCGTGCCAACTCGACAAAAAGATGAAAAACAACCCCATGCACAGTAGCCGATCGTTGGCGAATCAATGGGTTACGCATACTCCGAAACGCAGGTTTCACCGGTCGAGAGGCCTCGCCCGACACGCAATGGTGCGATGGGCCAGGAGCTGACCTCGTAGGCGACTTGCATTGCCTCCTTGTCCTCTGTGCAGGATGAGGACGCGTTACCGGGCCTCGGCGATCCTCGGTCCGGATGACGGGATCTGCGCGTGAGTTGCCGAGGACCGGTTCGACGGCGATGCCGGGTCCGGTAATCGGAAAGCGGCGTCGGCCGGCGCTCCCTGGGGTGGTCGGCGGGCAACGGTTGTCGGAAGCACAATCACTTTCGCGCCGACTTTCACGCGATCATAGAGGTCAACGACGTCCTCATTGGTCAGTCGGATACAGCCTGACGAGACCCGCTTCCCGATCGTATCGGGCTTGTTGGTGCCGTGAATTCGATATTCCGTCTCGCCCAGATACATCGCCCGGGCGCCAAGCGGATTGCCGGGACCGCCTGCCATGAACCGCGGCAGATAGGGCTGACGCGAGACCATCTCCGCGGGCGGATGCCAATCCGGCCATTCTGCCTTGCGAGCCACAGTCTGCTCACCGGACCATGTGAAACCTTCGCGGCCAACACCGATGCCGTAGCGCAGTGCCTGCGCGTCGTTCAGGACGAGATAGAGGAATGTGTTCTTGGTATCGATGATCACGGTGCCCGGGGTCTGGCGGCTGGCGTAGTCGACCACCTGCCGAACCAATGCTCCGGGAACGTCAGCCGCTTTGGGCGGTTCGACCAGAGGCGCCGGGGTCGGAAGCGGAGCCGAAGCCGGCGTCGGAGTCGGAGCTGATGCATGAACCGGCGTTGCCACGTAAACCGGAGTTGACGACGCTTGAGCTTCGTGCGCGGACGGCTTTCGTGCCGGTTGCAGGTTCGTCGGCCGGGACAGCAAACCGTACCCCAACGCACCAACGGCCACAGCGCCAATTGCAACTCTCGCGGCCATCGGGATCGCGAAGGTCTCCGCCTTTCCGCGTTTGGCCCGCTTACCCATACTCTTTCCCCCAGGTCACTATGCCCACGAGAGGTACCCAGTAAGATTTAAGAAACTTCGAAGCGATTTCGCTCAGACTGGAACCGTCGGCGATGGTTAACGCCGGGCTCTCGTTCGGCAAAATAGGTTCCCTCGCCTCGCGGATCGCCCCCGCCGCTGGCCACGTCTAAACTCTCCCGATTCGTGGAGACCGTTTTGGCTTTCCTCTTCGTCCTCATCGTCGGCCTCGTCGCAGGCACCATTTCCGGCATCGTCGGCACGGGCTCGTCGATCATGCTGATGCCGGTGCTGGTCTATGCCTACGGGCCAAAGGAGGCGGTGCCGATCATGGCGGTGGCCGCCGTCATGGCCAATCTCTCACGGATCCTGGCCTGGTGGCGCGAGGTCGATTGGCGGGCCTGCGCGGCTTATTCGGTGACAGGCATTCCGGCTGCCGTGCTCGGCGCGCGGACGCTGCTGGCGCTGCCCTCGCACGCCGTCGATCTCGCCATCGGCGTCTTCCTGATCGCGATGGTGCCGGTGCGGCACTCGCTGGCGCGGCACGATCTCAAGGCCAATCTCTGGCATCTGGCGATCGGCGGGGCCGTCATTGGTTACCTCACCGGCATCGTCGTCTCAACCGGCCCGCTCAGCGTCCCGCTGTTCCTGTTCTACGGCTTGTCCCGGGGCGCCTTCCTCGCCACCGAAGCGGCTTCTTCGCTCGGGCTCTATGCCGCGAAATCCGTGACCTTCGAACGGTTCGGCGCGCTGACTGGCGATGTGTTCGTCAAAGGCCTGATCGCTGGATCTTCGTTGATGGCGGGCGCCTTCATCGCCAAACGCTTCGTGCTGCGTCTGAAGCCGGAGATGTTCCGCGTGGTGATGGACGCGATCATGATCGCCGCCGGCCTCTCCATGCTGTGGAATGCGGCGCAGCCGTAGCGGCGCTGCGCTCAGACCGCAAACTCGGGCGCGATCGACGGGCTATCCTCGATGACGCGGCTCTGGTGAGCCCGCTGTCCCTCGAGCCATAGCAACACGGCCTCGAGTGGCTGCGGCCGATGATAGAGAAAGCCCTGCCCGAACCTCACGCCCATCTCGCGCATGGCCTGGGCCTGCTCGGCGCGCTCGATGCCTTCCGCCACCAAAGTGAGGCCCAGCGTACCGGCGAGCGATGCAATGACGCCAACAATCGCCTTGTCTTCCGCACTATCGGGGATCTCGCTGATGAACGCCTTGTCGATCTTGACCTTGTCCAGCGGAAACCGCCTGAGATGGGCGAGCGAGCTGTAGCCAGTGCCGAAATCGTCGAGCGCGATGGTGGCACCCAGGCGCCGCAGGCGGTGCAGCGTCTCGGATGCGCTGGCCATGTTGTTGATCAGCGATCCCTCGGTGATCTCGAGTTCCAGCAATGATGCCGCGACGTCGAAGCGCGCGCAGGTCGCCCGCAGCTCGGCGGCGAACGAATGGTCGGCGAGCTCGGACGGCGGCAGATTGATCGCGATCCGGATATGCGGCCTGCCGGCCGCAGCCAGATGTTGCAGCGCGCGGCAGGCGTCGGTGAGCACATAGCGCGTCAGCCGCGCATTGTTGCCGCTGCGCTCGATCAGCGGCAAGAATTCGCCCGGACCGATCACGCCATGCTCCGGATGGCGCCAGCGGATCAGCGCTTCCAGGCCGACGATGTCGTGGCTTTCGAGATCGACCTGGCTTTGATACCAGACCTCGAATTGCCTCTCGTCGAAGCCTGTGGGAATGGCAAGTTCGAGCTCCCGGCGGCGGCGATAGTCGCGTTGAAGCGCTTCGTCGAGCACCGCGACCGTGCCGGGCGCCTTGCTCTTGGCATGGTAGAGCGCGATGTCGGCGAGCGCCGGCAGGTGCGAAAGCTCGGGATCTCCGGCACGGCGCACGGCAAGGCCGATGCTGGCACGCGGCACCACCCGCTTGTCGTGAAGCCGGATCGGCTCGGAAATCGCATCCAGCAAGTGGCGCGAAAACTTCTGCGCGGTCTCCTCGTTGCTGACCTCGGGGCGAATGACGACGAATTCATCGCCTCCGAGCCGGGCCACCCAATCTTGCGGTTCGACCGCACCACGGAGGCGCTCGGAAATGTGCACCAGGAACTTGTCGCCGGAATCATGGCCAAAAGTGTCGTTGATGCCCTTGAAGTCGTCGAGATCGATGAAGCAGAGCGCGATCAGCGCGTCCGGCGAGCCGGCATCGTGACTCAGGGTCACGAGGTGCTCGGAGAGCGAGCGGCGATTGGGCAGCCCCGTGAGCGGATCGTGCGCGGCCATGTGCCCGAGTCGGTCGAGCGCACCTGACGTCGTGTGCTGCATGGCATTGAATGCATGCGCGAGCTGACCGAACTCGTTCGAGGATTTGACTTCCGCCGGATAGGCGCGGCCGTCCTGCTTGCTGCGCTGGATCGCGGACATCATCGCCGCCAGCGGCCTGCCGATGAAGAGGTTGGCGGAGATCCGCATGGCGATCAGGGTCGCAAACGTTGCCAACAGGCCGACGACCAGCAGCAGCACCAGCCGGCTGCCCGTGTCTGCGTAGAGCGCCGCTTGCGAATATACGATCGCGATGCGGCCGGCCTGGACCGCCATGTTGCCGTTGCTGTAGTTGATCGGACGCGAGATCTCCGCGACCGCCTGTCCCGCCGGGCGCGCCACCACGCGGGCAATCGCGATTCCGGTATCGTCGTAAACGGCCGCCGCGGCGATGCTCTCGTCGTGCATGATCTCGTTGAGCACGCTCGTGACCTGGTCGTAACGCATCTTCCAGAGCGGTTCGGCGATCAGTTCGGCGCGGCTCTCGGCGACGCGGGCAATGCGGGCGTCGAGCTGCCTAATCTGCGACCAGAAGCTCGAGGCCTCGACGCCGGCGGAGGCGAGCAATTGAACCAGCAACAGAACAGGTACTGTCGCCCAGATCATCGCACGGACGACCGAGCGCAAGCGCGGCGGCGCCGCCTGCTGCTTGCGATCCGGATCGGTCATGTCGTCGCCGTTTCGCATCAGTCGGCAGCGCCTTCCACAGGGGTCAGCGACGAGATCAGCGCATCGACGGAGAAGTCGTACTGGCCGCAGCGCCCTGCCTTGGCCCTGAAACGCGCGAAATCGATCCGGTCGAAGGCGCGCGTGGTGATGAGGTCGCCGACCGCAGCGAGGTTGTCGCGCGTGATCGCGGACGTCTTGACCTCGACGCGGGGTGATAGGGCCCCGAAATCGCAGCCATCAGCGTAGTCGCGCAAGAGAACGATCGACCAGCCGCCAAGCAGGAAATGCCCGCCGTCGGTCAAGAGCAGACGGCCCGCCTTGATCTCGCGCAGCGCATCCTCCGACCAGTTGAGGCCGACCAATTGGATGTTCCGCCCGGGCGTGAGGCCGGCAGCGCTCACTGCGCGAAGCGCTCCCAGCGCCATCGGATCGTTTCCGGCCCATATGCCCGCAGGTCGGATCTCCTTGCGCGTGGCCCAGCTCAGATAATTCGTGGTGACATGCTCGGCCTCCGACTGCGTCCAGTTGGCGAACAGCATCCGATCCACCACGACGTCGGGCGCGGCGTCCACCGCGAGCTTGAGACCCGCGTTGCGGGCGATCGAGGCCGGCGTGATCTCGTCGCCACCGATGCCGAGAATGTGGATCTTGCCGTCCGGGCTCCGCCATTTCTCGGCACGCGCCGCGTCGATCAGGGCATTGGCCATCCGCGCGCCCGCGGTCTGAAGATCCGTCGTGATGTCGCCGAGCCAGGTCTTGAGCTTTTGACGCGGCGGTCCAAGACGCGCCGCATCGTCACCGATCAGCGTGTTCGAGAGCAGCAGCGTCCTGATCCCGGTGGCCTCGGCTGCCTCCATGATCGGGACGGCGGCCGATTCCTCGTTCGAGAGAATGAGAAAGTCGGGCTTGTCGCTGCGTGCCACCACGCCGAACCCGAGCTCCTGCATGGTGCGGTAATTGCGCTCGCTGGTCAGCACCTCGACATGCGCGCCGAGCTTGCGGCCGGCGGCCTGCATGGTCAGCGAAACCATGTCCCAATAGACCTCACCGGTCTTGCCCGGGTTGACGAAGACGACGTTGAGACGCTTCGCATCGGCCGCAACAGCGCCGCCAGACGGCATCAGAGCGCCGCAGGTGATGCCGAAAGCCAGCAATATCCGCAAAAGTCCGGTCATTCGTTTCGCCATCCCGTATTGGTTCCGAAACTGGACCCGCGTCCGCTAACATTTGGCAAAGTCCGGCCTGTTGCGGCGGCATAGAGCTAACAAAGGGTGTATCAGGCGTGCCGAACTGCGATATGCGGTCCGCTCGGACTCACGCTCTCAACCCGTCATTCCGTGCTATCAGCAAACCTGAAACCCCCGACTCGCTATCCCCCGGACTCGCTGTCCCCATGGCCAAGAACACACTTTCCTTCGTCTGCCAGAACTGCGGCGCGGCCTATAACCGCTGGCAGGGCAAGTGCGAGTCCTGCGGCGAGTGGAATACGCTGGCCGAGGAGGACACGACCGGCAGCGTGCCGGTGTCGATCCGCTCCAAGCGCAAGGGGCGGACGTTCGCGCTCGAAAGCCTGTCCGGCAAAACCCAGGACGCCCCGCGCCTGTCCTCGGGCATGACGGAGCTCGACCGCGTGACCGGCGGCGGCTTCGTCCGCGGCTCGGTGCTTCTGGTCGGCGGCGATCCCGGTATCGGCAAGTCGACGCTGCTGACGCAGGCCACAAGCCTGCTCGCACGCGCCGGGCACCGTGTCGTCTACATCTCCGGCGAAGAGGCGGTCGCACAGGTGCGGCTCCGCGCCGAACGGCTCGGGCTGTCGGATGCGCCGGTGCAGCTCGCCGCCGAGACGTCGGTCGAAGACATCGTCTCGACGCTGTCCGAGGGCGCGGTGCCCCGGCTGATCGTGATCGATTCGATCCAGACGATGTGGACCGACACGGTGGAATCGGCACCCGGCACGGTGACGCAGGTGCGCGCCTCGGCACAGGCCCTGATTCGTTTTGCCAAAAGGACCGGCGCGGCCATCATCCTGGTTGGCCACGTCACCAAGGACGGTCAGATCGCCGGCCCTCGCGTGGTCGAGCACATGGTCGATGCGGTGCTGTCGTTCGAGGGCGAAGGCTCGCAGCAATTCCGCATCCTGCGTGCCGTGAAGAATCGTTTCGGACCGACCGACGAGATCGGCGTGTTCGAGATGACCGGGCTTGGCCTGCGCGAAGTCACCAATCCCTCCGAGCTGTTTTTGTCGGAGCGCGATCTCGGCACGCCCGGCACCGCAGTCTTCGCGGGCATCGAAGGCACAAGGCCCGTTCTGGTCGAATTGCAGGCGCTGGTGGCGCCGACCTCGCTCGGCACCCCGCGACGGGCCGTGGTCGGTTGGGATCCGAGCCGGCTTTCGATGGTGCTGGCGGTGCTGGAAGCCCATTGCGGGGTCAAGCTGTCCGGCCACGACGTCTATCTGAACGTCGCCGGCGGCCTGCGCATCCACGAGCCCGCGGCTGATCTGGCCGCCGCGGCGGCGCTGGTGTCCTCCCTGGTTAATGCGCAGTTACCCACCGATGCGGTCTATTTCGGCGAGATCTCGCTGTCCGGCGTGGTGCGCCCGGTGGCGCAGACCCCGGCCCGGCTGAAAGAAGCGGCAAAACTCGGCTTTCTGCGTGCCGTGCTGCCCGAATCGGCCCGGGGCGAAGCCGGCGGCGACGCCGGCCTGTCGCTGAACGCGATCAACAGCCTGACGACGCTGGTCGCCGAGATCGCCGCGCGCGGCTCCCGGCGGGGCGACTCGAGCGCTCCGGCAGAGAAAAATGCCACACCGGCAAGATTCCGCCGTGGAGAGGGTTAGCCGGTGGTGACGTCCCCCGCCCCCGCCGCTATACAGCCGTCACAAAAGCAGCATGGGATTGCGTGGTTGCGGCCTTGCCGGGAACGTCGTCTGGCCCTCACTTAGGGCGGGCGGCCAAACACCGATTCGCTGAGCACCTTGAAGTACGAGCGGACCAGACCAGCCGATGCCAGTAACCATCCTCGACCTGATCCTGCTCGGTGTGATGCTGATTTCGGGCCTGCTCGCCATGGTTCGCGGCTTCATGCGCGAAATCCTGTCGATCGCGGCCTGGGGCACGGCGGCGATCGTCACCCTTTATTCGTTCTCGAAGCTGCTGCCGACCGCAAAGACCTATTTCAACAACGACACCGTCGCGAGCGTGGTCGTGGTCGCCGGCGTGTTCGTGGGCACCTTGGTCGTGGTCTCCGTGATCACAGTCCGGATCTCCGACATGATCCTGGATTCGCGCATCGGCGCGCTGGACCGCACCCTCGGCTTTCTGTTCGGGTTGGCGCGCGGGCTTTTGATCGTCGTGGTCGCCTTCCTGTTCTTCACCTGGCTGGTGCCCGACAAGCAGCGCCCGGATTGGGTCACAGGGGCCAAATCCCGCGTGGTGCTGCAGGGAACCGGGGATTGGCTGATGGCCCTCTTGCCTGACGACCCCGAGAACACCATCTTGAAGAGATTCAAGAAAAACAAACCAGATGAAGAGCAAACTGATTCCGAGCAGCAGCCTTCGGGCAGTGGCGACGGATACAGCAAACCGGCTCGTGACAGCCTTAAAAAGCTGATCGAGAAACCCGCGGCGCGATGATTAAGCCCTAACGAGAGGCTCGGACGAGATGCGAAATCCTGACCAGGACGCCCTACTTGATCTCGGCCCGGCCGCGCTGGAACTTCAAGACGATCTGGAGGGGGATACGCTGCGCGAGGAATGCGGCGTCTTCGGCATCTACGGCCACCCCAATGCCGCCGCCATCACGGCGCTCGGCCTCCACGCCCTTCAGCACCGTGGTCAGGAAGCAGCCGGCATCGTCTCCTATGACGGCGGTCGCTTTCATTCCGAACGCCGCCTCGGCCTCGTCGGTGACACCTTCTCCCGCCGCGAGGTGATCGACCGCCTCCCCGGCACAATGGCAGTCGGCCATGTCCGCTATTCCACCACCGGCGCCACCATCCTGCGCAACGTGCAGCCGCTGTTCGCCGAACTGAATGCCGGCGGCCTTGCTGTCGCCCACAACGGCAATCTCACCAACGGCCTGACATTGCGCCGCGAGCTCGTGAAGAGCGGCGCGATGATGCAGTCGACCACCGACACCGAAGTGATCCTGCATTTGGTCGCGCGCTCCAGGCGCAGCCGCTTCATTGAGCGCTATGTCGACGCGCTACGCGAGATCGAGGGCGCCTATGCGCTGGTCTCGCTGACCAACAAAAAGCTGGTCGGCGCGCGCGACCCGCGCGGCATCCGTCCGCTGGTGCTTGGCGATCTCGACGGCTGTCCGATCCTGACGTCCGAGACCTGCGCCCTCGACATCATCGGCGCGCGCTTCGTGCGCGACATCGAACCCGGTGAAGTCATCGTGTTCGACGAGAGCGGCCAGGACATTCACAAGCCGTTCCCACCGATTGCGCCGCGGCCCTGCATCTTCGAATACATCTACTTCTCACGTCCAGATTCCATCGTCCACGGCCGCTCCGTCTATGAGGTGCGCAAGGCTTTCGGCGCGCAGCTCGCCAAGGAGAGCCACGTGCCGGTCGACGTCGTGGTGCCGGTGCCGGATTCCGGCGTGCCCGCCGCGGTCGGCTACAGCCAGCATTCCGGCGTGCCGTTCGAGCTCGGCATCATCCGCAACCACTATGTCGGCCGCACCTTCATCCAGCCGACGCAGGCGATCCGCGAATCCGGCGTCCGCATGAAGCATTCGGCCAACCGCGCCGCGATCGAAGGCAAGCGCATCATCCTGATCGACGATTCACTGGTGCGCGGAACCACCTCGAAGAAGATCGTGCGCATGATGCGCGATGCCGGCGCCAAGGAAGTGCACTTCCGCCTCGCCTCGCCGCCGATCCTCTATCCCGACTATTACGGCATCGACCTGCCGGACCGCGGTGGTCTTCTTGCGGCGACGCATTCGCTCGAAGAGATGCGCGAGATCATCGGCGCCGACTCGCTCGCCTTCCTGTCGATCGACGGCATGTACCGCGCCATGGGCGAGCCCGGCCGCGACCCCGCCAATCCGAAATTCTCGGACCATTGCTTCACCGGGGCCTATCCGACCCACCTCACCGACCAGACCCAGACCGAGCAGCAGCCGCGGCAATTGTCGCTGCTGGCGGAGGCGAGCTGAGGCCGTCTCCCTGGCCTAGTGCGCAATTGCGCACGGGGGCCAGGACCCATCACCACAGTCCTCTCTGGTTCGAAGAAGGTGTGACAATCATCTTCTCTAGCCATAAACGTCACGGCGTATGGATCCTGGCTTTCGCCAGGACGACGCTGGATAGAACCTTTCAATGACAAATCCCCTCGCCAACCGCATCGCTCTCGTCACCGGCGCCTCGCGTGGCATCGGCTTCGCCACGGCCAAGGCGCTGGCCAGGGCCGGCGCGCACATCGTTGCGGTCGCGCGCACACAGGGCGGGCTGGAAGAGCTCGACGACGATATCCGCAAGGACGGCGGCAGCGCCACGCTGGTGCCGCTCAACCTCACCGATTCCGACGGCATCGCGCGCCTAGGTGCCGGCCTGCACGAACGCTACGGCAAGCTCGACATCCTGGTCGGCAATGCCGGCGTGCTCGGCCCCTCCTCGCCGATCGGCCATATCGAGCTGAAGGCCTTCACCGATGTGATGGCGATCAACGTCTCCGCGAACTTCCAGCTGATCCGCTGCATGGAGCCGCTGCTGAAGCAGTCCGACGCCGGCCGTGCTGTGTTCGTCACTTCCGGCGCGGCCAACAAGGCGACCGCCTATGTCAGCCCCTACGCCGCCTCCAAGGCGGCGCTGGAGACGCTGGCGCGCGCCTGGGCGCAGGAGACCGCGAACACCAAGCTGCGCGTCAATTTGTTCAATCCCGGCCCCGTCCGCACCCGCATGCGCGCCACGCTGATGCCGGGTGAGGATCCGGCGACGCTCGATACAGCCGAGCAGGTTGCCGAATTCATCGTGCCGATGTGCGCACCCGATTGGACCGAGACCGGCAAGTTCTACGACTACAAGACCCGCAGCCTGATGAGCTTCCGCTCGCCGGCCTGATTGACTCGACGGCCTCCCCGCGATTGACTGCCCGCGCTCAAGCGGCAGCAAGCTGCAGGCCAAAAAAGGGAGGTTGCCATGGCGCCATGGCGGAATCGCGCAGGCTCTACGCATGCGCTCGCAAATGTCTCTCGCGTCCTCTCTGTCCTGATCGCGGCCGTCGCGTTTGCGCTTCCGGGCACGGCGACCGCCGGCGATGTCCCGACCTTCGCGGTCGATGCGTCCTGGCCAAAGCCGTTGCCGAACAAC
This sequence comes from Bradyrhizobium sp. WSM4873, assembly GCF_055811355.1. NCBI lineage: Bacteria > Pseudomonadati > Pseudomonadota > Alphaproteobacteria > Hyphomicrobiales > Nitrobacteraceae > Bradyrhizobium > Bradyrhizobium sp. WSM4873. The sequence continues at coordinate 307,222 of NZ_JBVVPS010000001.1, forward strand.
TGGATCCTCGGCCAGGTCGGCGGCATCACCGTCGACTGGCAGGGCCACATCTGGGTGATCCATCGGCCGCGCTCGCTCACCGACGACGAGAAAGGCGCGAGCCTCACCCCGCCGCGTTCGAAATGCTGCGTCTCGGCACCGCCCGTGCTCGAATTCGACAGCGGCGGCAATCTGCTGCGATCGTGGGGCGGCGCCGGCGAAGGCTATGAATGGGTCGGCCGCGAGCACGGCATCGAGGTCGACGAGCGCGGCTTCGTCTGGGTCGGCGGCAATGCCGACAACGACAACGCGATCCTGAAATTCACGCTCGACGGCAAGTTCGTCGCCCAGATCGGCAAGATCGCGCCGAGCCTCGGCAGCAACGACACGACGCAGCTCGGCAAGCCCGCCGAGACCGCGATCGACAAGGCCGCCAACGAAATCTACGTCGCCGACGGCTACGGCAACCGCCGCGTCATCGTGTTCGACGCAACCACGCTTGCCTACAAGCGGCACTGGGGCGCCTACGGCAACAAGCCCGACGACACCAAGCAGGCGGCGTACGATCCCAAGGCGCCGGTGTCCCAGCAGTTCGGCAATCCGGTCCACTGCGTGAAGCTCGCCAATGACGGGCTCGTCTACGTCTGCGACCGCATCAACAACCGCATCCAGGTGTTCAGGACGGACGGCACCTTCGTGAAGGAGTTCTTCTTCGAGAAGAACACGCTCGGCAACGGCGCGGTGTGGGACATCGCGATCTGGCCCGATCCGAAGCAGACCTGGCTGCTCAGCGCGGACGGCGAAAACAACGAGATCAGGGTCATCAGGCGAGACGACGGCAGCGTGGTCGGAAGCTTTGGGCACAGCGGCCGCAACGCCGGACAATTCCACTGGGTGCATGCCATGGCGATCGACGCCAAGGGTAACGTCTATACCGCCGAGGTTGATACCGGAAAGCGGATCCAGAAATTCAAGCTGACGTCGGACGCGCTGAAATAGCGTCTCGACGCATTTTGTCCAAAAGTTAACGGAGGGATGACGCTGCGACGCAGCGTCATCCGGCTTTAGGCGCATTGCCGCCGGCCGTGGGACACGGTAGAGCCATCAGCCGGAACAAGGCTCCGTTCAAGAGAGCCGTCCGCATGTTTGACAATGGAGGAAATCTTTTATGACGACGACGTTCGCGCGCCGCTCTGCGGCCCTTCTGGCCTGTGCCGCCTTCGGTTTTGCCACATCCGCCTTCGCCCAGGACAAGACCGTCAAGATCGGCGTGCTCAACGACATGTCCAGCCTCTACGCCGACATCGGCGGCCCGAACTCCGTGGTCGCGATCAAGATGGCGGTCGAGGATTCCGGCCTGCTCAAGAAGGGCTGGAAGATCGACGTCATCAGCGGCGACCATCAGAACAAGCCGGACGTCGGCGTCAACATTGCCCGTCAGTGGATCGACAACGACAAGGTCGACGCGATTGCGGACACGCCGAGCTCCGGCGTGGCGCTCGCGGTGAGCAACCTCGTCAAGGAGAAGAATGCGGTCCTGCTCAATTCGGGCGCCGCCACCGCGGACCTCACGGGTAAGGCCTGCACACCGAACACGATCTCCTATACCTACGACACCTACATGCTCGCCAACGGTACCGGCAAGGCGTTGACCAAGGCCGGCGGCGACAGCTGGTTCTTCCTCACCGCCGACTACGCGTTCGGGCATGCGTTGGAGCGCGATACCAGCGCCGTCGTCACCGCCAACGGCGGCAAGGTGCTCGGAGGCGTCAAGCATCCGCTCAACACGGCCGACTTCTCCTCCTTCCTGCTGCAGGCCCAGTCGTCGAAAGCGAAGATCGTCGGTCTCGCCAACGCCGGCGGCGACACCACCAACGCGATCAAGCAGGCCGCCGAGTTCGGCATTGTACAGGGCGGGCAGAAGCTCGCGGCGCTGCTGCTGTTCATCAATGACGTGCATTCGCTGGGTCTGAAGACCGCCCAGGGCCTGACCTTCACGGAATCCTTCTACTGGGACATGAACGACCAGACCCGCGCCTGGTCGAAGCGCTTCTCGGCGCTGGCCAACAAGAATGCGATGCCCTCCATGACGCAGGCCGGCAATTACGCGATGGTGCTGCATTATCTCAAGGCGATGGACGCGCTCGGCGGCAACCCGCATGACGGTGCCAAGGTCGTCGCCAAGATGAAGGAGCTTCCGACCGACGATCCGCTGTTCGGCAAGGGTCCGCTGCGCGCGGACGGGCGTCGTCTCATCCCGGCCTATCTGTTCGAGGTGAAGAAGCCCGAAGAATCGAAGGGACCGTGGGACTACTACAAGCAGATCGCCACGATCGCGGCGGAAGACGCGGCCAAGCCGCTCAAGGACAGCGAGTGCCCGCTGGTGAAGAAGTAAAGGCGTAGCGCTCAGGCAAGTTCCCAACGACGTCATGCCCGGGCTTGTCCCGGGCATCCACGTTTTGAGCCCGGACAAAGGACGTGGATGGCCGGGGACAAGCCCGGCCACGACGGACACGTCAGGCGCTCTTCGCCGCGCCCAGCGCTCGCACCGCGATTGCCACGCACGCCACCATCAGCACCGCCGCGAGCAGGAACGGCGCGCCGGGCAGCTGCCATGGCGCGCTGGCGCCGATGAAATATGAAAACGTCAGAGTGAACAGGAACGGGCCGACGAGCTGCGACACGCTCTGCACGCTCGCGGTCGCGCCCTGCAACTGGCCCTGCTGATCGGGCGCGACCAGCCGCGTCATCAGCGATTGCATGGCGGCGCCCGAGATGCCCCACAGCGACATCACGGGAATGCCGATCCAGAACTGCGGTCCGGTCGGCGCCGCGCCGAAGATCACGAAGCCGACCGCACCACAGCACAGGCCCATCAACAACGCGTTGCGCTCGCCGAGCACGCGCACGATCGGGCCGATCGCGAGCCCCTGCACCACCATGGCGCAGATGCCGACCATCGCCAGCGTCAACCCCACCGTTTTCGAATCCCAGCCGTAGCGATAGGTGGCATAGAGCACGAAGGTCGAGGGAAGCACGACATGCGCGACCTGCGCGATGAAATTGACGACCGACAGCGCGGCGAGCACCGCGTTGGAACGCAGCAGGCGGAGCGCTCCGAGCGGATTGGCGCTCTTCCAGCGGAACGGCGCGCGCTTGTCCGGTGCCAGCGATTCCGGCAGCACGAAGAGCCCATAGAGCGCATTGGCCAAGCTTAGGGCCGCCGAGGCCCAGAACGGCAGGCGCGGATCGATATCGCCGAGCAGGCCGCCCAGCGCCGGGCCCAGCACGAAGCCGGCGCCGAACGCCGCGCCAATCCGGCCGAACACCGCAGCGCGCCGCTCCGGCGGCGTGATGTCGGCGATATAGGCAAAGGCGGTCGAGATGCTGGCCGAGGTGATGCCTGAGATGACGCGGCCGACGAACAGCCAGACCAGCGACGGCGCCAGCGCCATTAGCACATAATCCGCCGCGAGCCCGAAATTCGACAGCAGCACAACGGGCCGCCGCCCGAACCGATCCGACAGCGCGCCGAGCACCGGCGAAAACACGAACTGCATCAGCGCCCAGGCCGTCCCGAACAGGCCGAAGATGCGGGCCGCATGCGCCGTGTCGTTGTCGACGAAGCTCTCGATCAGTTTTGGCAGGATCGGCATGATCACGCCGAGCGCGAGCATGTCGAGCAGGATGGTGACGAAGATGAAGGCGACCGCACCGCGCCGGACTGGCGCTGCGCCCTGCGCCATCGCCTCGCCGGCCTCGTTGCTCACGACGGCCGCTTGCGCTTGTGGGCGAACGGATTGGCCTTCTCGCGCAGGGTGATGCGCACCGGCGTGCCGGGCAGCTCGAAGGCCTCACGCAGCGAATTGGTGAGATATCGCAGATACGACTGCGGCACCGCGTCCGCACGCGAGCAGAACAGCACGAAGCTTGGCGGGCGGGCCTTGGTCTGGGTGATGTAGTTCAGCTTGAGCCTGCGGCCGGACACGGCCGGCGGCGGATTGGCCTGGACCGCCTCCTCGAACCAGCGATTCAGCGCCGCGGTCGACACGCGCCTGTTCCAAAGCGCATAGGCATCCTGGATCGCCTGCATCAATCGATCGATGCCCTCGCCCATCAAGCCGGAGACGGCGACGATCGGCACGCCCTTGATCTGCGGCAGCAGATGATCGGCATCGCGGCGCAGGTTCGAGATCGCGCCGCCACCCTTGCTCTCCATCAGGTCCCATTTGTTGACGGCGAGCACGACGGCGCGACCCTCGCGCTCGATCAGGTCGGCGATGCGAATATCCTGCTCCTCGAAGCGGTTCTGCGCATCCATCATCATCACGACGACTTCGGCAAAGCGCACGGCGCGCAGTGCGTCGGCGACCGAGAGCTTCTCGAGCTTCTCCTCGATCCGCGAGCGCCGGCGCAGACCTGCGGTGTCGAACACGCGAAACTCGCGGCCCTTCCAGTTGATCTCGACCGCGATGGAATCGCGCGTAGTGCCGGCCTCCGGGCTCGTCAGCAGGCGCTCTTCGCCGAGCAGATGATTGATCATCGTCGACTTGCCGGCGTTGGGTCGGCCGACAATCGCGACCCGGATCGGACGCGTGGCGGCCTCTTCCTCCGTCAGCGGCTCGTCATCTTCGAACTCGTCCTCCTCCACCGGCTCCGGCATCAATGGGCGCAGAGCGTCATAGAGCTCGCCCATGCCCTCGCCGTGCTCGGCCGAGATCTGGATGGGATCGCCGAGGCCGAGTGCGAAAGCCTCCATCGCGCCGGCATCGCCATGCTTGCCTTCGCTCTTGTTGGCGACCAGCAGCACCGGCTTGTTGGCCTTGCGGGCGAAATCGGCGAAGGCGCGATCGTTGGGCGTGAGGCCCATGCGGGCATCGATCACGAAGAACAGCGCGTCGGCCTGTGCGATCGCGGCCTCCGTCTGCTCCTGCATGCGAGCGGTCAGCGAGCCCTTGGCGCCCTCATCGAGGCCGGCAGTGTCGATGATCGTGAAGTCGAGATCGCCTAGCCTGGCCTCGCCCTCGCGGCGGTCGCGGGTGACGCCGGGCAGGTCATCGACAAGCGCGAGCTTCTGCCCAACCAGGCGGTTGAACAGCGTCGACTTGCCGACATTGGGCCGGCCGATAATGGCAATCTTAAAGGACATGGGTCATTCGTGCGCTGCCGGAGCTGCGCCTGTCAATGAAATGAAGACAATTGTTTGAGCATGATCTTTTCGGAAAACCGCTTCACACTTTTCCGGATCATGCTCTAGCGCGAGAAGCTGCCGCTCGGCATCGGTGCCGGGAAGGCGCCCTGCGTTTGCTGCTGGGTGGTCTGGGTCGGTTGCGCCTGCTGGACGGGTTGATCGGGCGGCGGAGCGGTGGTGCGCTTCCGCACGATCTTCTGCCTGGGTGGCGGAGTGGCCGCGGGCGGCGCAGCCTCGGGCTGCGCCTCGCCATCAACTTCGCCGGCGGGCGCCCCAGCCGGCGCGACGGCCGCGCTGGCCGGCTGCCTGGTCTTTTTCGCCTTGGCCCCCTTCGCCGGCTTCGGCTCGGGCGCGGGCTCGGTGGGCAGAGCCGCGACGGCTGGGCCGTTCGGATCGGGCTGTTGCTGTGCGCCCTTGTACATATCCTTTGGAACGCCCTGCTCGAGGCCCGGCACGCCTTCCGGGAACACCGGCTTGCGGTCGCCCGGCAGCTTCTTCTTGGTGTCGAGGAAGTCGAGCATGTCGCTCGGATCGAAGCTGGAGCAACCGCCCAGCACGCCCGTGAAGGCGATCAGGACGGCGGCTGCGATCAAGCGTGGCGTACGGCGCATATTGGTATCTCGTCTCAGCTCTCGTCTCAGCTCTTCGCTACGGGCGGCAGCAAGGCCTGCAGCGCCTCGGCGCGCGAGCGCAGGCCCGGCGGCGTTTCGCCGTCCTCGGCAATCGCGTCGAGCCATTTGCGGGCCGCGGTCATATCGTTATTGCGCCAGGCCGAAAGCGCCAGCATCTCGCGGGCGGTATGACGGAAGGTCGATTTGGGCGCCGTGGAGGCTTCCAGCCGCTGCTGCATGTCGGCATAGCCGGCGCTGTCGAGCAAGAGACCAGCGGCGCGGATCTTTGCCAGATCCTGCCACTCGCCGCCTACGCTGCGGTCGGCGGCGATGTCGTCATACAGCTTGGCGCCTGCCTTGGGATCGCGGGCCGCCGCCTCGGCCGCAGCACGCAGCCGCGCCAGGGTGCGATAGCCTGATGGAGCCTTGGCTGCGAGCTCGGTGAAGGCCGCCTCGGCCTCCGCATGCTTGTCCTGCTCGGACAGCTCGGCAGCCTTCTCGAAGGCAGCACCGGCCTCGGCAGCCTTCTTGGCCTCCACATACTGGTAAGCGCGCCACCCACCCACGGCGGCGACGATCAGCACCATCAGGGCGATGAACAAAATCGAATACTTGTCCCACAGCTTCTTGAGCTGTTCGCGACGTACTTCCTCGTCGACTTCGTCAAATAATTCAGACACTTATGCCAATCCCATGCCCGTCCGGGTGCGCGCGCCAAAGCGTTCGCGTCAGGAATCCCGTCCCCCACGTGGCGGCGGGGTACCCTAACGATATGGCGGTGGCAAGGCAAAGCGAGCCCGATCAAGGCGTTAACCACCCGAGACAGCCCGGCGAGACCACCTCCCCGGGTCAGTTTCCCAACAGCTCCCGCAGCTGCCGCTTCAGCACCTTGCCGTTGGCGTTGCGCGGCAAGGACTCCGCGGTGATCACCATGGTTTCCGGGACCTTGTAGTCGGACAGCCGCTCCGCGCACCAGCCACGCAAAGCCTCGCTGTCCACCGGTGCGCGCGCCACCACCACGGCGTGAACGCGTTCGCCCAGCACCGGGCACGTCTTGGCGACGATCGCGCTCTCGACCACGGCCGGGTGGCCGGCCAGCACGGATTCGACCTCGGCCGAATAGATCTTGAGGCCGCCGCGATTGATCATGTCCTTCTGCCGGTCGAACACCCGGACAAATCCCTCCGCGTCGACCGAGCCGAGATCGCCGGAATGCCAGAACCCGCTGGTGAAACTTTCGGCCGTGGCTTTTGAATTGTTCCAGTAGCCCTTGATGACGGAGGCACTCTGGATCCAGAGCTCGCCGATTTCCCCAGATGGCAGCTCACGCCCGTCCGCGTCCATTGCCAGGATGCGTGCACCGGGACACGGCAGGCCGACGCTGTCGATATGGCTTGCCGTCAAGCTGCCCGGCATGATCGTGGACGGCGACGTGGTTTCGGTCGCGCCATAGCAATTCGCCAGCTCGAGGCCCGGAATGATGGCCTTGAGCTTCTCGATGGTGGCAACCGGCATCGGTGCGCCGCCAAAGCCGCCGATGCGCCAGCTCGACAGATCATAGCGCTCGAAATCGGGCTGGAGCAGGCAGAGATTGTACATCGCCGGCACCATCACCGTGTAGGTGACGCGCTCGCGCGCGGCGAGCTTGAGATATTCGGCGGCCTTGAACTCCGGCATGATGATCAGCGCGCCGCCGCAGCAGACCATCGTCGTGATGTTGGCGACGACGCCGGTGACGTGGCCGAGCGGCACCGCCGCGATCGAACGGTCGGCCGCCGTCAATTGCAGGCAGGACACGAAGATCATCGAGGAATGGACGATGTTGCAATGGGCCAGCATCGCGCCCTTCGGCTTGCCTGTCGTGCCGGAGGTGTAGAGGATCATCGCGGTGTCCTCTTCGCTCGTCTCGACCGGCGCCGGGGCCGGCGCGTTGTCGACGAGCACCGCGAAATCCGACAGAGCCGGATCGTCGTCGACGGCGATACGGTGCATCACATCGGGCACGTCTAGTGCTTCCGGTAGCCGCTCCGCGAGTGCCGCCTCGTGGATCAGGATTTTGGCGCCGCAGTCGGCGAGCACATAGGCGATTTCCGGTTTCTGCTGGCGCGTGCTGAGCAGCACCGTGACGAGCCCCTCATGCGCGGCAGCAAATAGAAGCAGCGGGAATTCGACGCGGTTGCCGAGCAGGATTGCGACGCGATCGCCGCGCTGCAATCCGAGCGTGCGAAATCCCGCCGCGATCCGCGCAGCCTGCTCCGCGGCCTGCCGCCAGCTCAGCCGGACATGGCCTGAGATCAGCGCTTCCCCGTCGGGATTGCGGGCGCAGGCGTCCGCGATCATCGCCCACAGGCTCGACGGCCGATCGCAAAATGCCGGCACGACCCGATCGCCGAAACGCGCCTCGAACCGCATCGGCGGGATCTGAGAATGCGACCAGTCCATCGGAATGACCTTGGCTTGTTGCTCTTGTTACCTTGTCACCTTCCGCACATGGGCATGCGGTGCTGTCTTGTGCTGATCAGCTAGCCGCCCATGACGGGAACGCCGATCACAACCGGATGGAACGCAAACGCCAGCGCCAGATAAGCGACGATTCCGACCGCGATCGCGATCAGGTCGTTGGTGACGCCGCCCACCGGAATCGGCGGACCGCCACCATCGGTGCGACGCTTCAGCGTGATGCGGTCATACACCGCCCAGCCGAGGAAGGAGCCGAACAGGATGATGGAGCCGAGGTCGCCATTGGCCAGAAGATGCGCCGCCGCCCACAGCTTGATGCCGGCCAGCATCGGATGCTTCAGCGTCGCATAGATGCGGCCGCGCAGATAGGACGCAACCACCAGGATGACCGCGGGCAGCATCAGCGCGAGCGTGATGTGCTTCAGCGCCTTCGGCGGATACCACACGTCGATCCAGCCGGTCGCGCGGTAGTGGGCAAAGCCCCAGATGATCAACGCGAGCCCCGCGAGCGAGGCAAGCGAATAGAGGATTTTGTAGGTCCCCTCGCCCAGTCTCGCGATGGCCTGCGCGCGTGCCTCGCGTTTGGTCGTGAACACATGCGCCGTGAAAAACAGCGCAAGCCCCAGGATCATAACCAGCAGACCCACGAGATTCTCCCCTCAACCAGCGCCCAGCCCATGGCGTATCATCGATTGGCCGCCGGTCGCAACTGATGCGCTACTTGCCGATCTCGCGATTGTCGACATACCGGATCGCGATCGGCCGCCCGGCGAGGGCACCGCCAAGACCGCCGGTGAATTTCAGCGGCAGGCAGGCGTTCAACGATGAATTGATTGCATTGAGATAGGTCGTTTTCGTCTCGGCGGGCACGCCCGCGGTCGCAAAGGTCAGGCGCGGTGGGCCGATCAGGCCGCCCGATTTGTTGAAACTGAAGCGCACGGCCATCTGCATGCCCGCGCGCGCATTGTCCGATGGTGGCGACCAGCAGGTGCGCAGTTCGGCGAAGAGATCGCCGATCGTATCGAGATCGTGATCCGGCTTTTGGTATTTGGCACGATCGGCCTCCGCTGGCACGCTTTGGATCGTGAGCTGGAGGTTCTGGCCGTAGGGATAGTCGATCTCGGGAATACAGGGACCAGGCCCGAGCGGGCTGCAATAGGATGGCGTGCAGGGCCTGCCGTCGAGCACGCTGCACGGCTCATGCGAAAACGGAATCGGGTTGATTTGCCGGGGCCGCGCGTCGGCGGCGATCGTCGAGATCGCCAGCAGGAGGAAAACAAGGATGCCGCGCCACATGAAGCGAACTCGCAAGGCCACATGGGTGAACGTGGCATTGCCGTCGGCAACGTCAAGCCTGCGGCTGTTCACATGCGCGCGTCCAAGGACGGTGTCGTCGTCCGGCTTGACCGGACGACCCAGTACTCCGAGACGTTTGTGATTGAGGCGAGAGGCTGCGGCGTACTGGATGCCCCGCCTTCGCGGGGCATGACAGCGGAGGGGGAGTAGCTACAGCGCGGGCGAAGCCACACCCTACCCCTTCTTCTTGACGTCCTTGACGTTGGTGAACTCGATGCCCTCGGCCCGTTCCCTTGTGTAGCCGAGATAGAACTCGTTCCGCGCCAGATAGACGGGATCGCCGTCGACATCGTCGGCGATGCTGGAGGTGTTGGCTGCGATGAAGGTGTCGAGCTTCTTGCGGTCGCCCGAAGAAACCCAGCGCGCGAGCTGGAACTCGCTGACCTCGAATTCGACCGGCAGGGAATATTCCGCATCCAGCCGCGCCTTGAGCACGTCGAGCTGGAGTGCGCCGACGACGCCAACCAGCGCGGGCGCGCCGTCGCGCGGGCGGAACACCTGCACGACGCCCTCTTCCGACATTTGCTGAAGCGCTTCCTTCAGCTTCTTCGCTTTCATCGCATCGGTGAGACGCACGCGGCGGACGATTTCCGGCGCGAAGCTCGGCACGCCGACGAAGTTGAAATCCTCACCGTCGGTCAGCGTATCGCCGATCCGCAGCGTGCCGTGATTGGGAATGCCGACGACGTCGCCGGCATAGGCTTCGTCCGCAACCGAACGATCCTGCGCGAAGAAGAATTGCGGGCTGGACAGCGGCATGCTCTTGCCGGTGCGCACGAGCTTCGCCTTCATGCCGCGGCTCAGCTTGCCGGAGCACAGCCGCGCAAAGGCGATGCGGTCGCGGTGGTTGGGATCCATGTTGGCCTGGATCTTGAACACGAAGGCGCTCATGCGCGGGTCGGTGGCTTCGACCTTGCGCTGGTCGCTCTCCTGCGCGCGCGGCTCCGGCGCGAACTTGCCGAGTCCTTGCAGCAGGTCGCCGACGCCGAAATTGCGAAGCGCGCTGCCGAAATAAACCGGCGTCAGATGACCCTCGCGAAACGCTTCGAGTTCGAACGGTTTTGAAGCCGCGGTGACGAGCTCGAGCTCGTCCTTGACCGCCGACACGTCGAGATTGGCGTTGAGCTTGGCGAGCTCGGCGATCTCGATCTGCTGCGCCGCGCCGGTCTTGGCGCCGCCGCCTTCGAGCAGGCGCACGCCGCCATTGACGACGTCATAGGTGCCGAGGAACTCGCGGCCGCGGCCGACAGGCCAGGTCATTGGCGTGGTATCGAGCGCCAGCGTCTTCTCGATCTCGTCGAGCAACTCGAAGACGTCGCGGCTCTCGCGGTCCATCTTGTTGATGAAGGTGATGATCGGGATGTCGCGAAGACGACACACCTCGAACAGCTTTCGAGTGCGCGCCTCGATGCCCTTGGCGGCGTCGATCACCATGACGGCGGAATCGACCGCCGTGAGCGTGCGGTAGGTGTCTTCCGAAAAGTCCTCGTGGCCCGGCGTGTCCAGCAGGTTGAAAACGAGGCCCTCGAACTCGAAGGTCATGACCGAGGTCACGACCGAGATGCCGCGCTCGCGCTCGATCTTCATCCAGTCCGAACGCGTGTTGCGCCGCTCGCCCTTGGCCTTCACCTGGCCGGCCAGATTGATGGCGCCACCGAACAGCAGCAGCTTTTCGGTCAGCGTGGTCTTGCCGGCGTCCGGATGCGAGATGATGGCAAAGGTCCGCCGCCGCGACACTTCAGCGGCAAGCGAGGAACGGGCCGTCGATTCGGCTGTGATGGCGACGTCGGACATTGCGGCAGCGTTTGGCAGGGAAAATGAGCCTGATCAAGCCTCATTTGGTGATTGCAGAGCCTTCCGGCCAGCCCCATATCCGGCTTGGGATCAGGTTGGGAGGGACGGCCCTCCCTTCCCATCAGCACGCCAGTCGCGGGGACGACCCTGCCTTGAATGGAGGGTCGCCATGGCCTGGAGCATCCTGTTCGTCGCCGGTCTGCTTGAGGTCTCCTGGGCGATCGGCCTCAAATACACCGAGGGATTCACCAAGCTCGTTCCGTCGGTCCTCACGCTTGGCGCCATGGCCGGCAGCATCATCCTGCTCGGGCTCGCCCTCAAATCGCTCCCGATTGGAACCGCTTATGCAGTCTGGACCGGCATCGGCGCGGTCGGTACCGCGACACTCGGCATCATCCTGTTCGGCGAGCCGGCCACCGCGTTCCGCCTCGCCAGCATCGGGCTGATCGTCGCCGGGATCGTCGGACTGAAGCTGGTTACCTGAGGAAGATCTTGACCGCCCACCAGCTCAGCGCGGCGACGATGGCCGAGGCCGGCATCGTGATCACCCAGGCATAGACGATCGAGCTGGCGACGTTCCAGCGCACCGCCGAGAGGCGGCGGGCGGCGCCGACGCCGACGATGGCGCCGGTGATGGTGTGGGTGGTCGAGACGGGAACGCCGAGGAAGGTCGCCATGAACAGGGTCGCGGCACCGCCGGTCTCGGCGCAAAAGCCCTGCATCGGGGTCAGCTTGGTGATGCGCAGGCCCATGGTCCGAACGATGCGCCAGCCGCCCATCAGCGTCCCCATCGCCATCGCGGCCTGGCACGAGAGCACCACCCAGAAGGGGACGAAGAATTCGCCGCCGAGCTGGCCCTGCGAATAGAGCAGCACGGCGATGATGCCCATGGTCTTCTGCGCATCGTTGCCGCCATGGCCGAGCGAATAGAGCGAGGCGGAGGCGAATTGCAGGATGCGGAAGGCGCGATCCACGGCAAAGGGCGTGGAGCGCACCGATGCCCAGGAGACGATCGCAACCAGCATCATCGCGAGCAGGAAGCCGACGAGCGGAGACAGCACGATGGCGATCACCGTCTTGGACAATCCGCTCCAGACCGCCGCCGAAAGGCCGGCTTTGGCTACGCCTGCACCAAACAAGCCGCCGATCAATGCGTGAGACGAGGACGATGGGATCCCGAGTGCCCATGTCACCAAGTTCCAGACGATGGCGCCGACGAGCGCAGCGAAAATCACCTGAGCATCCACGATCGCGGGATCGATGATGCCGGTGCCGATGGTCTGCGCGACGTGCAGCCCGAACACCATGAAGGCGACGAAATTGAAGAACGCGGCCCAGAACACCGCGTATTGCGGCCGCAGCACGCGGGTCGAGACGATGGTCGCAATCGAATTGGCGGCGTCGTGCAGGCCGTTCAGGAAGTCGAACAGCAGCGCGACAGCGATCAATCCGACCAGGACGGGAAGACCCAACGCAACATCCACGGCGTGGCCCCTGCCCTAAACTTGCTCGATGACGATGCTGTTGATCTCGTTCGCGACGTCGTCGAAACGGTCGGCGACTTTCTCGAGATGGTCGTAGATCTCCGCGCCGACGATGAAATCCATCGCGTTGCCGTCGCGATGCTTGAGGAACAGTTCCTTCAGCCCGATATCATGGAGATCGTCGACACGGCCTTCCAGCTTGCCCAGTTCTTCCGTGATCGCAGTCAGCATGGCCACGTTCTGACCGATCTTCTGCATCAGCGGCAGCGCACGGCCGACCAGATTCGCGCATTCGATCAAAAGCCCGCCGATCTCCCGCATCGGCGGCTCGAAGCTGCGGACCTCGAACAGCATCACGGCCTTGGCGGTCTGCTGCATCTGGTCGATGGCGTCGTCCATCGAGGTGATCAGGTTCTTGATGTCGCCGCGGTCGAACGGGGTGATGAAGGTGCGGCGCACCGCCGTCAGCACCTCACGGGTGATGTTGTCCGCATCGTTCTCGAACTGGTTGACGCGCTGGCAATAGACCGGCGTCTCCTCGCCCCCGTTGAGCATGCTCTGGAGCGCGATCGAGCCCTGGATCACGGTCTGGGCGTGGCGGTCGAACAGGTCGAAGAACCGTTCTTCCTTGGGCAGGAAAGCGCGAAACAATCGCATCATGGGAGAGAAACTACCGGTTGGATAATGGCCTGGCCCAGGCGGGCCGTCATGAAACTGTCATAGACCATTTTCGATCCACGCGCGTGCCACCTCACGCCCGTGGAGCCGGATCATCCACCGCTTTCGCGCATCAACCCATCTTCCATTATATCAATGACTTACAGCGATCGCCGGAAGTAATGCGCGATTTCGCCGATGACGCCACGGCGGAAGGTGAGCACGCAGATCACGAAGATCGAGCCCTGGATCACGGTCACCCACTGGCCGAACCCCGCCAGATATTGCTGCATGGCGATGATCACGAAGGCACCAACCACGGGACCGAACACGGTTCCGAGTCCGCCGACCAGCGTCATCAGCACGACTTCGCCCGACATCGACCAGTGCACGTCGGTGAGCGAGGCATTCTGCGCCACGAAGACTTTCAGCGCACCGGCAAAGCCGGCCAGCGTGCCCGAGAGGACGAAAGCCAGGAATTTGTACTGATCGGTGCGGTAACCCAGCGAGATCGCGCGCGGCTCGTTCTCGCGGATCGCCTTGAGGACTTCGCCGAACGGTGAGTTGATGATGCGGAAGATCAGCAGGAAGCCGGCGAGGAAGCCGACCAGAACCACGTAGTAGAGCACGGTCGGCTTGGTCAGATCGAAGACGCCGAACATGCGTCCCTGCGGGATGCCCTGGATGCCGTCTTCACCATGGGTGAACGGCGCCTGGAGGTAGATGAAGTACAAAAGCTGCGATAGCGCCAGCGTGATCATCGAGAAATAGATGCCCTGGCGGCGGATCGAGATATAGCCCGTGATGAGCGAGAGCACGAAGGCACCGGCGACGCCGACGAGGATTCCGAGTTCGGGCGGCAGCGCCCAGACCTTCAGCGCATGCGCGCTGCAATAGCCGGCCGTCCCTAAGAACATCGCATGGCCGAAGGACAGTAGACCGCCGTAGCCGATCAGGAGATTGAAGGCGCAGGCGAGCAGCGCGAAGCACAGCGCCTGCATCACGAAGAACGGGTAGACCCCCGTGAATGGCACCGAAGCCAGCAGCAGCGCCATCACCACGAACACGATCATCTCATCGCGGATCGAGCGCGGGGTTACCGGCAGCGTGTCGTCCGTCAAGGCTGTCATATCAGGCCGCCCTTCCCGTCAATCCCGTTGGCTTCACCAAGAGCACCAGCACCATCAGCACGAACACGACGGTGTTGGAGGCCTCGGGGTAGAAATACTTGGTCATGCCCTCGATCACACCGAGCGCAAAGCCGGTGATGATGGAGCCCATGATCGATCCCATGCCGCCGATCACGACCACCGCGAACACCACGATGATGAGGTCGGCGCCCATCAGCGGCCGCACCTGGTTGATCGGCGCCGACAGCACGCCGGCAAGCGCGGCCAGGCCGACACCCAAACCATAGGTCAGCGTGATCATGCGCGGCACGTTGACGCCGAAGGCGCGCACCAACGTGGGGTTTTCAGTCGCGGCACGCAAATAGGCGCCGAGCCGCGTCTTCTCGATCAGGAACCAGGTCGCAATACACACGATCAGCGAGAAGATGACGACCCAGCCGCGATAGATAGGCAGGAACATGAAGCCGAGATTCATGCCGCCCTTGAGCTGGTCCGGAATGGCGTAAGGCATGCCAGAGGAGCCGAAATAGTTCTGGAACACGCCCTGCACGATCAGCGCAATGCCGAAGGTCAGGAGCAGGCCGTAGAGATGGTCGAGCCCCGTCAGCCATTGCAGCATGGTCCGTTCCAGGATCATGCCGAAGATGCCGACGATGATCGGCGCGAGCAGCAACGCCCACCAGTAGTTGATGCCGCCGATGTTCAGCAGGAAGTAGGCGACGAACGCGCCCATCATGTAGAGCGCACCGTGGGCGAAATTGATGATGTTGAGCATGCCGAAGATCACGGCAAGCCCGAGACTGAGCAGCGCGTAGAACGAGCCGTTGATCAGTCCCACCAGTAGCTGAGCGTAAAGAGCCTGCATCGATCCCGCACCCGGTCCCTTCGGCGTTCCCTGAAAGTCGCCCGCAGGCCTGATGGCCTGCGGGCGGTTAGCTTACTTCTTCAACAGCGCGCACTTGCTCTCGGACAGCGGCGTGAAGGCCTGGTCGCCCGGCACCGTGCCGACCAGCTTGTAGAAGTCCCACGGTCCCTTGGACTCGGAGGGCTTCTTCACCTCGAACAGATAGGCATTGTGGATGGTGCGGCCGTTGGGCTGGATCTCGCCCTTGCCGAACAGATCGTCTTCCGTCGGCATCGACTTCATCTTCTCGACGACCTTGGCGCCGTCATGCGGGTTGCCGCCGAGCGCTTCCAGTGCCTTGAAATAGTGACGCACGCCCGCATAGACGCCGGCCTGCACCATGGTGGGCGGCGCATTGTTCTTCATCTTCTCGGCGAAGCGCTTCGAGAACGCCCGGGTCTGGTCGTTCATGTCCCAGTAGAAGGTCTCGGTGAAGTTGAGGCCCTGAGCGGTCTCGAGCCCGATCGCCTTGACGTCGGTGAGGAACAGCAGCAGCGCCGCGAGCTTCTGGCCGCCCTTGACGATGCCGAACTCGGCCGCCTGCTTGATCGTGTTGGTGGTGTCGCCGCCGGCATTGGCAAGGCCGATGATCTTGGCCTTGGAGGCCTGCGCCTGCAGCAGGAAGGACGAGAAGTCCGGCGTGTTCAGCGGGTGCTTGACGCCGCCGACCACCTTGCCGCCGTTGGCGGTGATGACCGCGGTGGTGTCGCGCTCCAGCGCCGCGCCGAAGGCGTAGTCGGCGGTCAGGAAGAACCAGGTGTCGCCACCGGCCTTCACCAGAGCCTGGCCGGTGGTGTGGGCCAGCATGTAGGTGTCGTAGGTCCAGTGCACCGTGTTGGGCGAGCACTGCGCGTTGGTGAGGTCCGAAGTCGCAGCACCCGAGTTGATATAGACGCCGTTCTTTTCCTTGACGACGTTGTTGACCGCGAGCGCCACGCCGGAATTCGGTACGTCGACGATGAGGTCAACCTTGTCGACGTCGAACCATTGCCGCGCGATCGCGGTGCCGATGTCGGGCTTGTTCTGGTGATCACCAGAGATGATGTCGATCTTCCAGCCCTTCGCGGCCAGGCCGGAATCTTCAATGGCCATCTGCGCGGCGAGCGTCGAGCCCGGTCCGCCGAGATCGGCATAGAGCCCGGACTGATCGGACAGCGCGCCGATCTTGACGGTCTTGTCCTGCGCGAAGGCTGCACCGGCGGCGGTCACGGCCAGCGCCGTGCCGAGCAGAAACGACGCAATCGACTTTGTCATCATGCTACTTCCCTACGAATCTTTTTGTTGGCAGTTCTAGACACCGAGATAGGTGTGGAGCTTGTCCATGTTGGCGGCAAGCTCCGCATTGGAAAATCCGTCAATGATCTTGCCGTGCTCGACCACGTAATAGCGGTCGGCGACGGTGGATGCGAACCGGAAGTTCTGCTCGACCAGGAGGATCGTAAAACCCTCCTTCTTGAGCCGCGCAATGGTGTGGCCGATCTGCTGGATGATGACGGGCGCGAGACCCTCGGTCGGCTCGTCCAGCATCAGGAAATTCGCGCCGGTGCGCAGGATGCGCGCGATCGCGAGCATCTGCTGCTCGCCGCCGGAGAGCTTGGTCCCCTGGCTGTTGAGCCGTTCCTTCAGGTTCGGAAACAGATCGAAGATCTGCTCGAGCGGCAATCCGCCGGGACGCACCACCGGCGGCAACAGCAGGTTCTCCCGCACGTCGAGGCTGGCGAAAATTCCCCGCTCTTCCGGGCAGAACGCGATTCCCATCCGCGCGATCTTGTCCGAGGTCGTGCGGATGATGTCCTGGTTGTTGAACTTCACCGAGCCGGTGCGCTTGCCGATGATGCCCATGATCGACTTCAGCGTGGTGGTCTTGCCGGCGCCGTTGCGCCCGAGCAGGGTGACGACCTCGCCCGCGTTCACGTCGAAGTTGATCCCGTGCAGGATGTGGGACTCGCCGTACCAGGCTTCCAGGTTGCGGACCTGGAGGAGGTTGCCGCCGCTCGCAGCCTTTGCGGGAGCTTCCGCCGTTGCAGTCTCAGCCATGACCGGCTCCCAGATAGGCTTCCTTGACGCGTTCGTCCTTGGTGAGCTCGCTGTAATGGCCCTGCGCGAGCACCTGCCCGCGCGTCAACACGGTGATGATGTCGGAGAGATTGGCCACGACGCTCAGATTATGCTCGACCATCAGGATGGTGTATTTCGCGGAGATGCGCTTGATCAGCGCCGCGATCTTGTCGATGTCCTCGTGGCCCATGCCGGCCATCGGCTCGTCCAGCAGCATCATCTCGGGGTCGAGCGCGAGCGTGGTTGCGATCTCCAGTGCGCGCTTGCGCCCGTAGGGCATCTCGACCGCGGGCGTATTGGAAAACTCGCTGAGGCCGACATCGTTCAACAGCTCGCGCGCGCGATCGTTGAACTGGTTGAGCACGGATTTGGAGCGCCAGAAATCGAAGGAGCTGCCGTGCTGGCGCTGAAGCGCGACGCGGACGTTTTCCAGCGCGGTGAGATGGGGAAATACCGCCGAAATCTGGAACGAGCGAACCAGTCCCAGGCGCGCCACGTCGGCGGGCGCCATCGCGGTAATGTCCTGCCCCTTGTACAGGATTTTTCCGGCAGACGGTTTGAGGAACTTGGTCAAAAGATTGAAGCACGTCGTCTTGCCGGCGCCGTTCGGGCCGATCAACGCGTGAATGCTCCCACGGCGAACCTTGAGCGCAACGTCGCGGACGGCGAAGAAGCCCGCGAACTCCTTGGTCAAGCCTTCCGTTTCGAGAATGAACTCATCGGCCAAACAGTTTTCCCCCTGCCCGCACAACGCGCGTGGCTATCCTTGTTGCTTCGGCTTTCCGGAGGCCTTGGAGCCACTCCCTGAAGCCCATCCGGAACGCCGCCTCCGGGCGCGGAATATGCCGGAGGTGACGGGGGTTAGGCAAGGCGGAAAGCTGAGCAGGTCAGGCCTCCGGCCGGGAGACTTATGCTCCCTTAGTCGGACGTGTTTTGATGTCGCGCCTGCCCGGCCTCCCGGTTCGCAAAGCGCCGGTCATCAAGCCGTCGTTAACGGTCTTTCGTTCCATGCGCCAGCCTTCATGGAAAATTTTCCCGCGGCGAGGATCATGCGCGGGTTTCATGCGTCCGGAATTTCTATTCGTCGGGAATATTGTCTTGGATTTTGCAAGCGCCGCTCCTTCCGTGGTCAAGTCGATCAGGCAGCGTGATCTCCTGAACACGTGGCTGCGGCTCTATGCGCGCGAGCAGACGGCCCCGGCGATCTGGGAGTACCAGCCTGCGCGGCTCGAGGAAGAGCTCTCCGATCTGATCTATTATACGGTGGACATTTCGACGCCGACACCGCGTCTGACCATCCAGAGCGAAGGTACGCGCATCTCGCGCGCCTATGGACACACCGGCAAAGGCGTTCTGCTCGACGACTATATCGGGCCGCGTCTCGTGCCCCTGGTGATGCCGGTCTACTACGAATGCGTGGCGCGCGGACTGCCGGTCTACAGCGTTGCGGACGTCGATGACATCTACGGCCGTATCGTCGCCTATGAGCGCCTGCTGCTGCCGTTCCAGACCGACGGCAAGGTCTGTCACATCATCGCGTCGCTCAAGACCTTCTGCGAGGACGGCGGCTTCGAGATCAAGAATCTGATGCGCGGAAATGACGCGCTGCCCCGCCCGAGATTACGCGGGGTGATCGACCGCGACCTGTTCCATCGCACCCCGGGTCGCATCGCGCCGGCCGAGCTGGTCGAGTTCGTGGACCAGCAGGGCTCCGGTGTTCCCACCGAGATCATCGAGCTGAACTAGCGGTCAGCGCGATTTGGCGGCGGCTTCCTTGGTCGTGACTTCCTTGGTCGTGACTTCCTTGGCATAGACGTCCGGCTTGAAGCCGACCAGCAGCTTGCCGCCGACTTCAAGCACCGGCCGCTTGATCATCGATGGTTGCGCTAGCATCAACGCCAGCGCCTTTTTCTCGGAGAGGCCTTCCTTGTCGCCATCGGGCAGCTTCTTGAAGGTCGTCCCGGCGCGGTTGAGCAGCGTCTCCCAACCGACCTTGTCGCTCCACTGCTTGAGCTTGTCCTTCTCCACCCCCGCCGCCTTGTAGTCGTGAAACGCGTGGGCGACGCCATGGCTGTCGAGCCAGGCGCGCGCCTTCTTCATGGTGTCGCAGTTCTTGATGCCGTAGATGATGTTGGGCAAAACGTTCCTCGCGCATGCGTCGTATCGTGATCCCAAGGCGTTGTACGCAACTCCGGTTCGCGCGACAATATTGCGACGACGCCAACTCTTCGAACGGACACTCCATGCACGTCACCCACGATCCAGACGCGACGGCGTCGCCGACCATCGACTTCGACACTTTTCTCGCGGTCGATATCCGCGTCGGCACGATCGTCGATGCACAGCCGTTCCCGGAGGCGCGCAAGCCGGCCTGGCGGCTGTGGATCGACTTCGGTCCCGCGATCGGCGTGCGCAAGAGCTCGGCGCAGATCACCGAAAACCATCCGCTTGAAACGCTGGTGGGCCAACAGGTTGCTGCGGTCGTGAATTTCCCGCCGCGCCAGATCGGCCCTGTTGTCTCGGAGGTGCTGACCCTCGGTTTCCCCGATGCCAGCGGCAAGGTCGTTCTGGTGCAGCCGAGCAAGCCTGTGCCAAACGGCGGACGGCTGTTCTAGCCTCAAGCCGCTTCGACCTTACGGCCGCTTCGGAATGTTCAGCCCGCGCTCGACCGCCGGACGCGCCAGCCCGCGTTCGAGCCAGGCGGCGAGGGATTTGAACTGGCTGAACTCGACGAGATCGCCGGCACCGTAGAAGCCGATGAGGTTGCGCACCCAGCCGAGCATGGAGATGTCGGCGATGGTGTAGTCGTCGTCCATGAACCATTGCCGGCCGGCAAGATGCATCTCCATCACCCCGAGCAGCCGCTTGGCCTCGCCCACGTAGCGCTCGAGCGGCCGCTTGTCCTCGAAGTCCTTGCCGGCGAATTTGTGGAAAAAGCCGACCTGGCCGAACATCGGCCCGATACCACCCATCTGGAAATGCAGCCACTGGAGGGTCTGGTAGCGGCGCGCGGGATCCTGCGGCAGCAGCTTGCCGGTCTTCTCCGCGAGGTATTGCAGGATCGCCCCGGATTCGAACAGCGGCAGCGGCCTGCCGCCGGGACCATTGGGATCGAGGATCGCCGGGATCTTGCCGTTCGGATTGAGCGAGAGAAATTCCGGCGTCTTCTGGTCGTCCTTGCCGAAATCGACGAGATGGACCTCGTAGGGAAGCCCGATCTCTTCCAGCATGATCGAGACCTTGACGCCGTTCGGCGTCGGCAGCGAATAGAGCTGGAGCAGCTCCGGGTGCTTGGCCGGCCAGCGCTTGGTGACGGGAAAGGCGGACAGATCGGACATCAGGACCCCGGCTTCGTTCATGAGATGCCGCCTAGTTTAGGCAAGCGGACGAACGACGCAAGGTCGAGTGGTCAGATCATTTTCCCGCACAGGTCACAACGGCCGCAGCAAATGGTTGGTGGCGTGCATCACGTCGCGCTGTGCGCGTTGTTCGATGAAAAGTTGGCCGGTGACGAGCAGTGCTCCGGTGAACACGAGCGCAAGCATCGCGGTCGCGAATTGACTGGCATCCCTCATCGGACGAGCTTCTCCGTGTTCGGTTCGCACGAGGAACGCGGGCCGGCCATCGTCTGTTCCTGCAAGCTTCAAATAAATTGCAGCTTTTTCCCGATCCCTCGCACCCCGACGGCCTCAATAATTGATCTCCATCCGCAAGCCCCGCGGGTCGGTCTCCTCACCGCCGAACCGCTGCGTGCTGTCGCGCGCCGCGATCGCGCAGCCACAGGCGTCGATGAGGTCGTCGCGGCCGATGCCGGTGCCGTGCCGTTGAGTCAGCCATTTCGGCAAACGCGCGAAGCCGCGCTGCTCCAGGAGTGCGATGCGCTGCTCGCGGCCCTCCGCCGATGTCTTCTTTGCAAGCCGGGCCCGCCCAGCCAGATTCCAAAAAATCAATTCCGGATGCGCTTCGCCGATGGTCGCCTGCCGCGTCGGCGTCATGATCTCGTCGACGTCCCTGATCTTGTCCCTGATGTTCCAGAGCTGCGCCGACACGCCCCTGCCCTTGCCCTCGCACTCCCAGTAGTGGCGATTGGCTGCCGCCATATCGGAGAACGTCCAGAGATCGCGGCGTGCGCCGAGAAACACGGCGGGACCGACCAGCTCGCGTGCGCGCAAATCACAGATGCGGTATCCGCTCCATTTCAATCCGATCGGCATGTCGATCATCGCGCGCGCATGCGGCAGCGCGAGCAGCCGCGCGAGACCCGGCGAATAATCGAAGCCGTGATCGCCGCGCTCGTCGATCCAGGCGGCGACCCAGCCGGAGCGAAATCCGTCAAGGCCGAGATAGTTTGGCAAATTCCTGATCCCTGACGGACATCCGCCCGCTCCCCTATCGCAGTTCCTCGCCCCGGTGCCGCTCGAACAGGCGCTGCGCCAGCAACGCGTGGCCGAGCGTGCCGCCGGCGCGAACCGCCGCCGCAATCAGCGCGGCTTCCGCGATTTCTTCGCGCGTTACACCGGCTTTCGCCGCTTGCGCCGTGTGCACGTCGACGCAATAGGCGCACTGCGTGGTGAGCGCGACGGCGAGCGAGATCAGCTCGCGATATTTTGGCGGGATCAATCCATCCTTGCGCTCGACGGCGTGGTTGAACGCAAGGAACGCGTTGGCCTCGACCGGCGCGAGCGCCACGAAGGCCGGGATGGATTTCAGATCGTCAGGGCTTTGATAACAGGCCATGGCTTACCTCGTCAGATATTCGCGCATCAGGGCGCGGGCGCGATGCAAGCGGGCCTTCACGGCCTGCCGGGTCACACCGAGTGCGACGGCGATTTCCTCGATGGTCATTTCCTTGACGTCGCGCATCAGCGCGACATCGCGGTAGTGCGGCGGCAGTGCCTCGAAGGCCGCCGCGACGTCGAGCCGCAAATCGGCTTCAGGACGCGACAGCAGCAGCGCCTCCGCCTCTCCGTCGTCGATCGCCGACGCGAGGCCTGCCTTGCGGGCGAGCCGCAGGCATTCGCGGCGGACCACACTGAACAGCCAGGCCGAAAACGCCAGCCACGAGCGGATCGTGCCGACATGGCGAAACAGGATCCATAGCGCCTCCTGCGTCGCATCCTCGGCATCCGCCGAGCTGCGACAGGTGGCGCGGGCATAGCGGCGGATGTTCGGCTGCGCCGTCTCGAGCAGAGACGCAATCGCCTGGGGATCGCCGAGGCGCGCGGCCTCGAACAGGTCCGGCGAGATCACAGCGGCACTCACGACACGCCTCCCCTTCCGATGCCGGCCATCGCGCACATCGGACAATAACCGACGAGGCCGGTCAGCGCGAAGCCGGCGCCGCCGAGCGCAACCAGCCACAGCGCCGCGCCGGTGAGATAGACGAATGCTGCGACGGCCACCGCGACGCCTAAGGCAATCCGCACGGCCTGATGCAGGCCGCCTATGTTCTTCCTGTAAAATGCCATCGCACCCTCCGACATAAGCCGAGCCAAAATGCCTCGACCGTCAAGAGAGGGCGCGACGACCGGAAAGGATTCGCGGCAAACTGCAATTTTCTTTGCGATCAGCCTCCGACGGCCTGATAGGCCAGCCGCTTGAATTCGAAGAAGAACGGATTCCAGAAGCCCATGTAGCGCTGCGTCATCAGCACACCGGCGGTATTGGCCTGCGGGCAGATCCACCAATGGGTGCCGGCAAGGCCGCCCCACTGGAATTCGCCGGTCGAATTCGGGGGATCGAACGGCATCGGCGCGAAGGTGACGGCGCCGCCGAGGCCAAAGCCTTTGCCGGGGATCGGGCCGAGATTGGCGAAGCGGATGTTCTCGCCGGCGGGCAGCTGGTTCGTCATCATCTGCCGCAGCGTCTCCGGCTTCAGCAGCGCATCGGAGCCCGGGAGCAGCGCCCGTATCAAAGCGAGCATGTCGGGCAAGGTCGAGACCAGTCCGCCGCCGCCTGACAGCCGCGGGAACTGCCGCCGATAGGCCTGCGGATAAGACAAGTCATCGGCCCGGGCGAGGCCGGGCTTCATGGGATCGAGCACATCCGTGCCGTTGTAGAGCGCGACCAGCCTGCCCTGCTGCGCGTCCGGCACGTGGAAGCCGGTGTCGGTCATGCCGAGCGGCTCGAAGATGCGCGCCTTGAGGACGGCGTCGAGCGGCTTGCCGGAGACGACCTCCACGACACGCCCGAGCACGTCGGTCGCCACCGAATATTCCCAGGACGCGCCGGGATGAAAGGACAGCGGCAGATCGGCGAGCTGGTCGATCATGTCGGTCAGCGGCGTCAACGGATTGAGAACGCGCGCCTCGTTATAGCCTTTGAACAGCACCGTACCGGGATCGAAGATGCCGTAGCTGAGGCCGGAGGTATGGGTCAGAAGCTGCCGGATCGTGATCGGGCTTTTCGCCGGCTCGACGTCGGCAAGGCTCAAAGCGCCCGGCTTCAGAACCTTGCGATTGCCGAGTTGCGGCAGGAATTTCTCGACAACGTCCTCGAGCCCGATGCGGCCTTCCTCGACCAGCAGCATGATCGCGCAGGTGACGAAGATCTTGGTGTTGGAAAACGCGCGAAAAATGTGGTCGGGCCGCAGCGCGGTGCTCGCCTCGCGATCCGCAAAACCGACGCACTGCTGATCGACGACCTCGCGGCCCCGCAGCACCGCCCAGGATGCACCGGGAATGATCTCCTGATCGACGTAACGCTGCATTGCCGTCCGCGTGGCGGAAAAATCAGGTGTTCTGGCGTCCATGTGCTTCCCCCAATGATGGTTGGGATCGATATAGCGTGAATTCGCCGGATGAGAAGCCTGACCGGACGGCGCGGCTCATTCCTGCTTCATGAACGCAGTGACGTGCAGGCTGCGCCGAATCCGCATTCCCTGCCGCTGGTACAGCGCGATGGCCGATGAGTTGCTCGAGAACACGTGCAGGAACGGAATTTCGCCGCGCGCCTCGATCTGGCGTGCGACCGCCGCCAGCAGCGCCTGCGCGTAGCCCCGCCCGCGATGGTCGGGGTGGACGCAGACGGCCGTCATCTCGACGAAATTTCCCGGCTTCATGCGCTCGCCGGCCATCGCGACCAATTCGCCGCCGGCACGGATGCCGAGGAACGTCCCGAGTTCGTGGGTGCGCCGCGCGAATGGACCGGGCTTGGTCAACTCCGTCAGCGCCATCATGGCGGGAACGTCGGCTTCACCCAGCCGGACGATCTCGGCATCGCGAAGCGGGCTGTCGGCCGGAGAGCCGATCATCTGCTCGCAGGGTCCGGCCACCACGACCTTGAACCCGGCGGGAACGTCGACGGCCTCCGGTGTGAACAGTGCGGCGACCTGCGCGCCCGACAGGAGATCACGGAGCGCAGCAAAGCTCGCCTCGGACATGTCGACCATGTCGGCAAAGGGCGTTACGTCCACCGGGTAGCGCAATGCTCGCGGGCCACCTTCGGCCAGATGTTTGTGGCTGGTCGTCAGCGCGCTCCAGATCGGGCGATCCAGCAGCGTCTCGTCACGGTCGGACACCGGCCTAGTCCTTATCGAAGCTGACGATGACGGCGGCATTGGCGATGAGGATGGGGTCGTTGCCCTGTTCGGGGGCCGACGGAATCTCCAGCCCGCCCTTCACCGCGTTGACGGTGACAGTGCCGTAAGGCAACTCCTTCGCGACCGCGTCCTTGTCGACGGCTTCGGGATTCGGCACCGCGATCGTGACGTCCACGAACATGTCGTTCGCAGTCTTGTCGATCATCCGGAAGAAGCCGAGGCTCGAATGCCTGATGGCATCAGAGACGGCACGCTTCGCCGCCTTGGTGGCGTCCCTGCCATGGACGTCGACGCCCATGCCCATCTCGGTGATACAGCGAACGCGAGCCATGTTCTTATTCCTGTGACTGATTGAATGGTGGGGAGTGTGGGGATTCGGACGGCACGATACAAGTGGGGTCGTCCCCTCTTATCCCGGACGCGGCGCGGCACGCCGTGGCGCTCCATCGTTGCGGCGTTGCAAGCCGCGTGCGCTGTGCTATCGCTCAAGCGATGACTCCCAGAACTTTCGAAACCCGCTGCCTGCGCCTGCCCGCCGTCACCAAGGTGGTGCAGTGGGAGGGCACCTCGGTGTTCAAGGTCGGCGGCAAGATGTTCGCACTCGGCGGCGGCTTTGCCGCGCGCTCCGGCGGCTACATGTTCAAAGTCTCGAACATGGCTTATGCCATGCTGATCGAGCACGGCCTTGCGCGGCCGGCGCCGTATCTGGCGCGCGCCAAATGGGTGCAGCTCGTCGGCAACAACGCGCTGCCGGACGCCGAGCTCAGGGCCTATCTGGCGCAGGCGCACGCGATGGTCGCGGCAAAACTCACGCGGAAATCCCGCAAGGCGCTGGGCCTGGATTGAAGCGCAGTTCGCCGGTGAAGCGAAAGCCTGCGCTGATTGACATCGACGATATGCCTGACTAAAGTCAGACATCATGCTCGACCCTGTTCCACGCGTCCGCCGCTTCAATCGCGCCGTCACGTCCGCTGTCGGCGCCCTCGACACGTCATTCCTGGGACGCGGGCGGCCGCTGGGGGCAGCGCGCGTGCTCAACGCGATCGGGCACGGACGTTCGGACGTGGCTGAGATTCGCGACTACCTCGGCCTCGATTCCGGCCTGATGAGCCGCCTGCTGCGCAGCCTCGAGGACGAAGGGCTGGTCGAGACCAATGCGCATGAGGACGATGCGCGCCGCCGCGTCGCGACGTTGACACGTGCGGGCCGGCGAGAGTTCGCGGCCTATGAGGCGCTGTCGAACACGCAGGCCGAGGGCTTCCTCGCCCAGCACTCGCAACGCGAGGCGCTGCTGGCGGCGATGGATTTGATTGCTTCCGCATTGACGCGCGACCGCGTCACGCTGGATGAGATGGATCCGCGGAGCGAACAGGCCCGTTATTGCCTCGGCGAATATTATGGCGAGCTCGGCCGCCGCTTCAAGCAGGGGTTCGACGTCTCGCTGTCGCGCGATCCTGACGCCAAGGACATGCGCCGCCCGCGCGGCACGTTCATCGTCGCGATCTCGGACACGCTGCCGATTGGCTGCGTCGGGCTGAAGGGCACGGATCACGGCTATGCCGAGATCAAGCGGCTGTGGGTCGCACCGGCGGCGCGCGGATTGCGGCTCGGCCGGCGCCTGATGGACGCGACCGAGGATGCCGCGCGCGGGCTCGGCATCAAGCTGCTGCGGCTCGATACCAACAGCGCCCTGGCGGAGGCCGGCCAGCTCTACCGACGCAGCGGCTGGAGCGAGATCCCCCGCTTCAATGACGACCCCTACCCGGACCTCTTCTTCGAAAAACGTCTGTGAGCGCGGGCGCCGATCGCCCCGTTGCCGCGTTATGGCCGGAGCCGCAGGAGCAACGCCATGACCAGGTCCGACCTCGCCGACATCTACCGCGACTACATCGCCTGCCTGAACCGGCAGGATTGGCCCGCGCTCGGACAGTTCGTTCACGATGACGTCGCCCACAATGCGCGACAGTTCGGACTGTCCGGCTATCGTGCCATGCTGGAGCAGGATTTTCGCTCAATTCCGGATTTGCATTTCAACATCGAGCTGCTGGTCTGCGATCCGCCCCACATTGCCTCCCGGCTGAAGTTCGACTGCACGCCGGCTGGAACGTTTCTGGGGCTGGATGTGAACGGCAGGCGCGTATCCTTCTGCGAAAACGTATTCTATCAATTTCACGACCGAAAAATACGGCACGTGTGGTCCATCATCGACAAGCCCGCGATCGAGGCGCAGCTCTAGCGCTGCGCCTCGATGAACCTGCTTACGCCGCCGCCGGCGCCAACTCCGCTCGCGGCTTCGGGAACGGCCTGAAATTCATCGCCATCAGGAAGGCCCCGAGGCCCATCGCCCAGGAGGCGATATAGAGCCAGGCGTAGCTCGAGAACGCATCGTAGATCAGGCCGCCGGCGAGCGGGCCCGTGGCCATGCCGAGACTGCCCGCCATGGCGGTGCCGCCGATCACCGTGCCCATCATCTTGAGCGGAAAGTTTTCGCGGATCAGCACGGCGTAGAGCGGCATGGTGCCGGCATAGATGAAGCCGAAGACGGCCCCGACCGCATAGAATGTCGTGAGCTGGTGCGCGAAGACATAACCGAGTGCGCCGAACGCCTGCAACAGCAGGCCCGAGACGAGCACGCGCTTGGCGCCGAAGCGGTCACCCATCAGACCGAAGGCGATGCGCCCGCCGAGGCCGGCAAAACCCTCGATGCTGTAGATCGTCACCGCCGCGACCAGCGGGATGCCGCAGCTCACGGCATAAGAGACGGTGTGAATGATCGGGCCGGAATGGGTGGCGCAGCAGAAGAAATTGGTCGCGAGCAGGATCAGGAATTGCGGCGAGCGCAATGCCTCTCCCATCGACATCTCACCTTGCACGGCGCCCTCGCCCGCAGGCGCGGCCAAGGCGTGCGCGAGCGCCGGCGGGCGGCGCACCAGGAATGAGACCGGGATCATGATGGCGCCGACCACCAGCGCCACGATCTGCATCGAGGTGCGCCAGTCATGTCCGGAGACGAGCCAGGCCGCGAGCGGCGCCATCGTCATCGGCGCCATGCCCATGCCGGCCGACACCAGCGAGACCGCGAGGCTGCGATGGGTGTCGAACCAGCCGGTCACGGTCGCCATCATCGGCGCGAAGATCGCGGCACAGGACGCCCCGACCAGAAGGCCGAAGACGAACTGAAACGCAAGCAGCGAAGTGGCGTGGCTCGCCGCGAACAGGCTCACGGTCAGCACCGTCGATCCCGTCAGCACCACCAGCCGCGGCCCGAACCGGTCCGTCAGCGTCCCCCAGGCCATGCTGGTGCAGGCCATCGCCAGAAAGCCGATCGTCATCGCGCTGGAGATGCCGGTCACGGACCAGCCGGTATCCTTTGCGATCGGCTGCAGGAACACCGGCAGCGAAAACATGCCGCCGATGGCGACGCAGCCGAGCAAGCCGCCCGCGGCGACGATCACCCAGCGATAGGAGGAAGAGTTCATTTTTGGTCTCCCGTCAGGTCTGTCTGGGTGGAAGACGAATGGGAACATGGTGGGCCGACAGGCCGACGCAAGTTTTTGCGGCACGCATTTGTGACCTGCCAAACAAAAAATGCGAAAACAACCCCATGCACAGTAGCCGGGCGCTTTGGGATCAAGGACTTACAGCGCAGCTCTTTGCAGTGCGAAGAAAGACTCGCCGTTTGACTCGTCGGGCAAAACACCTGCATCATGGCATCATCCCGCCGCTCTTGATCGTCTTCCCTTGCGCAGCCGATTAGCCGTCTCCTCGCCCGCAAGGGTTCCGGCCAGGAGCCTGCATGACCATTCGCCCGATCGTCCGCTATCCCGACCGCCGCCTCACGTTGCCGGCCCGCCCCGTCACCGCGTTCGACAATGCGCTTCGCGAGCTCGCAACGGATCTGCTCGAGACCATGCGCGCCGCGCCCGGCATCGGCATCACGGCGCCGCATATCGGCGTGCCCTTGCGCGTCGTCGTGCTCGAGCTCGACGCCAAGGAGGGTGCGCAGACCTACGTCAATCCGGAGATCGAATGGGCCTCACCCGAGATGATCCTGCATCGCGAAGGCAGCGTCTCGATGCCCGGCGTCAACGACGACATCCAGCGCCACGCCCGCGTGCGGATCAACTATCAGGATCTCGACGGCGAGATGCACACTGAAGAATCGGAAGCCTTGCGTGCCGTCTGCCACCAGCACGAGATCGACCAGCTCGATGGGATGTTCTGGATCCAGCGGCTGTCGCGGCTGAAGCGGGAGCGGCTGGTGAAAAAGTTCGACAAGATGTCGCGCGGGTGAGCGTGCCGGCGAAGATCGGACTCGTGTGAAATCGCGCAGGCTGTTCGATGTGGAGAAGTCAAACGAGCCTGATATGATTGGAACGGTCGGCCCCGTCGGGAGGGAGACGAACGACATATTCAGGTCGTTGCGCCTGCGGCGCGGTTTGTTACACCATTGCGTCCGCGCCGATCCGCGGCTTCCAATGCCAGTGCAGCGACTGTCAGCGCGACACCGGCAGCGGCCACAGCTCCATCTTCGTGTTCGCGCGCAGCGCAGTCTCGGTGACAGGCGAGGTGCGCGAAATCGAGCGCACTGCCGACAGCGGCGCAGTCAAGCGCAAGGGATTCTGTCCGAGCTGCGGCTCGCCGATCTACAACAAGCCGGACGAGAAGCCGGAGTTCATCGGCATCCATGTCGGCACGCTGGACGATGCCAGCACGTTCAAACCGTCCGTCGTGCTGTTCTGCTCGCGCGGATATGCCTGGGACCACCTCGATCCCGAGATTCCCAAACTCCCGGAATGGCACCCGGGATCGCGCTGATTTCTTGCAGCTTGGGGGACAGCCAATGGCGATGAGCTTCGAGCTATCGATGCTGGCCGCCGCGATCGTCTGGGGCTTCGTACAGCTTGTCGCCGCCGCGCAAGCCGCGAACCTGCAGTACGGCCTCAGATGGGCTGCGAGCCCGCGCGACACCGAGATGCCGCCGCTCAAGGCCATCCCCGGCCGGCTCAACCGAAATTTCCGCAACTACATGGAGACGTTTCCATTCTTTGCCGCCGCGATCCTCATCTCTCACTCCGCAGGCGTTCACAACGAGCTGACTTATTGGGGATCGATCGCCTATCTTGGCGGACGCATCGCCTACACCGCGCTTTACCTATCCGGCATACCGCTCGTCCGCTCGCTGTTCTGGAATATCGCCAGCTTTGGTATGCTTGCTGTTTTGGCGGCGGCTTTCGTGCCTCACTGAAGCGGCGCGATGCGACTTTGCCGCGACGCCATCACGCCCGCTTCCCGCTCCGCTTGGTCATTGGCGCGTTGCGACGCTCGCGTTTGCCGCGCGCGATTTCCGTCGCCAGGGCGTCCAGCTTCGGCTCCCAGAAATTGCGGAACTGACCGACCCATGCATCCACCGCTTGGAGCCCCGCAGCATCGACCGAATAGAGCCGTCGTTGCGCCTCCGCCCGAACGGTCGCGAAGCCGCTCTCGCGCAGCACCTTGAGGTGCTGCGACACGGCTGCCTGCGTGATCCCGAACTCCGCTCCGATCACTTCGACGACCTCACCGGACGCCATCTCGCCGGGCGCAAGCAGCTCCAGGATGCGACGGCGGACAGGGTCGGCGAGGACCTCGAAGATTTGCATCAGCTTCCTGTGCCCGGATGCGCCACGTCGGGCGGCGTCTCTCCGCGATAGAAAGCGATGGTGCGGTCCGACCGCTGTTTCGCGGAGGCAGGATCCACGCCGCTTGCGACATGCGCCGCGCGCCAATACTCGCCGCTACTCGTCATGAATTCCTTGCCCGCGGGAGAGCCCATCCACGCCTCGGCCGTCTCATGGTCGACCGATGCCCCGGTCGCAACATATCGCTCCAGCCCCGCAATGGCGAGATCCCAACCGATCCCGACTGCCCCTGGACCGAACTGATTCCAATGATCCTCGATCATCGCGGTGTGCTCAAGCGTCAGCCGCGCCTGGCTTCGTTCTGTCGTCAGCTTGACGTCGATCCAGCTCATCGCGCCGCCGAATTCCCACGTCGCCGCAAAATGGGTCGGCGGCGTACATGCCGTGATGGTCCCGCCTGCATTCCCCTTGAGCTGGTACTTTCCGCCGAGCCGGAGATCTCCCTCGACCGGCAAGAACCAGCGCGGAATGCGTTGCTCGCTGGTCACTGCGTCCCAGAGATCGTCGACGCTGGTCTCGTAAAGCCGCGTCAGTGTCACCGCACTGGCCGCTTTCCCGTCCTTCTCGAAATTCCTCACCGAACGCGTAACCAGCCCCAATACCCTGACGACGTCGATCTCCATAGCACTTGCTCCCTGTCGTTTCGTGCAAGGATGAATATCGATCTA
The DNA here is from genome assembly GCF_055811355.1 of Bradyrhizobium sp. WSM4873. Classification (NCBI taxonomy): domain Bacteria; kingdom Pseudomonadati; phylum Pseudomonadota; class Alphaproteobacteria; order Hyphomicrobiales; family Nitrobacteraceae; genus Bradyrhizobium; species Bradyrhizobium sp. WSM4873. The sequence continues at coordinate 338,735 of NZ_JBVVPS010000001.1, forward strand.
TACTAATATAAGTCAACTCTTATATTCTGGCGAGATGCCGCTCAGATATTTGCCCGGCGGTTTCCCGAGCGCCTTCTTGAACATGGTGATGAAGGCCGCGACGGAGTCATAACCGAGATCGGCGGACACCTGCTGCACGCTCGCGCCGGAGGTCAGCTCGCGCAAGGCGACGATCAGGTGCAATTGCTGGCGCCAGCGCCCGAAGCTTAAGCCCGTCTCGCGGACAACGAGACGCGCGAGGCTGCTCTCGCTCAGCGCGACGCGAGCGGCCCATTCGGCCAGCGTCCTGCGATCGGAAGGGTTTTTTGCCAGCGCCGCGGCAATCTTCTTTAACCGCGGCTCGGGCGAGAGCGGCAGATGAAGCTGCTGAACCGGCATGCGGGGAAGCTCGCGCAGAAGGACGCTCGCCAGAAGGTTCACCCTCGCCTTGTCATCCGCGATCTGATCAGACAATTCGACGATCACTTCACGCAGCAGCGGGGAGATCGAGAGCGTGCAGCATCGATTCGGCAGGTCCACGGCGTCAGGCTCGATATAGACGAAGAACAGCCGGGCATTTTCTGTCGCGAGGTTGCTGTGCTGCAGGCCCCCGGGCACCCAAACCGCGCAATGCGGCGGCACCATCCACAGGCCGGTGGGAACGCGGCACGTCACGGCGCCTCCCAGCGCAAAGACAAGCTGCCCCTTGCGGTGGCTGTGATCGGGCGCTTCGCCTTTGGTCCCGATCACGTCGACGCGCACCGCGATAACGGGCGCGGAGACATCATCCACATCGAGATCAGGCCATGGAAAACGGAGCGGCTGCCGCATGCTTGCCGGTTTTTAGCAATTGATTGGCGGAACATCTAAATCGAACGGAGAGGAATGTCGATAGGCTGCTGTCTCCCGGCGGTGGTCGGGCACGCTCTGCGATCAGGAGAAACGACCATGCATGGTTTCACCAGTGCGACAGCAGCCGAGCTGGAACGCGGGGTCCGCACGCAAGCAGGCTCCGTGCGTGGCGGCCCGCGCGATGCAAGCGGCGTGATCGCGTTCAAAGGCATTCCGTATGCCGCGCCACCGGTCGGGCCTCTGCGTTGGTGCGCACCGCAGCCGCCGACGCCCTGGGAGGGCGTGCGCCATGCGCGCGTGTTCGGCGCGGGGTGTCTGTCGGCGCTCGAAAACGACCAGCGGCCGGGACCGCGCGACGAGGATTGCCTCTATCTCAACGTCTGGACCGCGGCGAAGCGCGCGGATGAGAAGCGGCCCGTGATGGTGTGGATTCACGGCGGCGGCTTTCAGTTCGGCTCCTCGGCCAATCCTGCAACCGATGGAGGCGCGCTAGCAGTGAAAGGTGTCGTCGTCGTCAGCTTCAACTACCGCCTCGGCATCCTCGGCTTCTTGGCTCATCCCGAGCTCGATGCGGAGGCGCCGTCAGGCAATTACGGCCTGCAGGATCAACTGGCGGCGCTGCGCTGGGTCAAGGCCAACATCGCCGGCTTTGGCGGCGACCCCGGCAACGTCACCCTGTTCGGCGAATCCGCCGGCGCCATGGCCATCGGCATCTTGATGGCCTCGCCGCTCGCGCACGGACTGTTTCACAAGGCCATTGGACAGAGCGGCGCGTTCTGGGACGGCAAGCACGGCCCACTCCAGGGCTTTGAAGAAGCCCGCGCGCGTGGTCTGGCTTTTGCCCGGCAGCAGGGCAACGGGTCGGTCGCAGCTTTGCGCAGCATGCCGGCCGATCGGTTGAATGCAGCCGCGCCATGGAGTTTCAGGACCAGCCCGGTCGTGACGGCCTTCTCGCCGAGCATCGATGGTCGTGTCGTGCCTGACGTGCCCGCGCGGCGCTTCCTGCGCGGCGAACAGATGCACATCCCGCTGCTGGCGGGCTGGAATGCCACTGAGGAATTTCCTTTCCGTTCGCAGTCACTTCCCGATCAATCGGCGCAAGCCTTTGTCGCCGCGGCCGAGGCGATGTTCGGCAGGGAGCACATGGCCGATTTCGTGAAGGTCTACCCCGCCGCGACCGACGCGGAGGCCAAGGCGTCCGCGTCCGCGCTCACCGGCGGCATCGTGGTCGGCGAGCAATGCTGGCAGTGGCTGCGTCTGCATCGGCGCGGGGGACGCGCGCCGGTCTACGGCTATCACTTCAGCCATACCTCGCACTACACGCCGATCGCCTCGCATGTCACCGAAATCCCGTTCGTGTTCGGCACACTGACACCGCAACAGGTGATCGGCAGCTCGGCACCGCCGGCCGAAGAGGACCGCGCGCTGGCGCGGACCATGATGGCCTATTGGGTGAATTTCGCAGCGCATGGCGATCCCAACGGATCAGGCCTGCCACCCTGGCCCGCCTATGACGAAGCAGACGTCGTGCAGATCCTGGGCACACCGATCGAAGCCCGCCCCAATCCGCAAGCCGCCCGCTTCCGCTTCCTCGCCAGTTTCAGACAGGACGGCATTTTGCCGATGCGCTGGCGGGAGCTGCCGTAAGGCTCAGGCCGGTTTCGCGTCACTATCCGCATAGGCGCGCATGAGGTTCGGCGTCCACCATGTCGCGACACCGGTTCCGGCGAAGTCGCGGTCTGTCGTCCAAACGTCAGCCTCGACGCTCCAGGCCAGCGCCAGCACATGCGCGTCGCGCTCGGACCCATTGCGGCTTGCCACGGCGTCGCGAAGCGTCTCTTCGCATCGGGCGAGCATAGGCTCCAATGCGGCTACCGGAACGATCGTGAGCAGCTCAGCCAACGCGTCCAGCAGCTCGGTCAGCTCCGGGCGCCGCAGCCCAAGCGCGATACGGCGACGCGCTTCCTGGACAACGCGGTCCGTCGTCACCAGGATCGCCATTTCAGCAGCCTTCAGGAGCGCGCCGGAGCTTCGGCCTCGAACGGCGGCAATCAGAATGGCTGCGTCAACGACGATCGTGGTTGACGGTCGTCTCATGCCTTCGACTTGGCCGTGAGCTTCTTCACGGCCGAGACCGACCAATCGACCGGATCGACGTCACCGAATTCAGCCAGCGCTGCGTTGTCCGCGGCCACGTCGCGTCCCTTCGCGAACCGCTCGGCCCGCGCCAGAACCGCCGCGAGCTTGCCTGAATCGACTGCCTTGAGGGGGATGAGCAGCCCTACGGTCCGCTCACCCGATTTGACAGGCGTCGGGCCGGGCAACGCACCGATGGCCTCGCCTGAAATCTTTTGCAAATCGCGGATGCTGATGTGCGCCATAGGGGCTTACATACACCCATATGTAATGCTTCGCAAGATGATCGACAGGCACCCGCGCCCTCACTCGCCCGCCATCAGCTCCTTCGCCAACGCCATGTAGGCCGGCAGCGTCATGGGGTCGTTGGCGGCATTGCCCGCTGCGGGGTGCGAGGCGTAGCGCGCGATCACCATCTCGGCCTTGGGATCGATATAGGTGCCCTGGCCGTGAACGCCGCGCGCCATATAGGCGCCGTGGGCGTTGTGCGTGACCCACCATTGATTGCGATAGGACGCACCGGGGAGCGTGGTGTAACCGGCGGGCTTGAATTTTTCGGGATCGCCGCCACGCGCGATGTCCTCGACAACAGATGAAGGCACGATCTGCCGGCCGTTGAAGCGGCCGTGATTGCGCATGATCTCGCCGAAGCGGGCGAGATCGCGCAAGGTGGTGGAGAGGCCGCCGCCGCCGCTTTCGGTGCCGATGCGATCGACGTGGTAATGCGCGTCTTCCTCCGCGCCCATCGGCTGCCAGATGCGCTCGGAGAGCAGATCGGACAAGTTCATGCCGCTGACGCGCCGGATGATCCAGGCCAGCACGTCTGTGTTGACGGTCTTGTAGGCAAAGGTCTTGCCGTGCTCGCCCTGCTTCTTCTGCGCCATCAGAAACTCGAAGATGGTGGTCGCACCGTCATAGTCGGGTGGAATCGGCGCCATGCCGTTGGCGCGCCGCAGTCCCCACACATGCGAGTTCTTGTCGGTGTAGACTTCGGTGTATTCGAGCCCCGTGGTCATATCCATGACCTCGTGCATGCGCGCATCGCCGAACGCGCTCGCCTTCAGCTCCGGCACATAGTCCGTGACGGGCGCCTGCGGGTCGATCTTGTCCTCGGCGACCAGAATGCCGGCGAGCACGCCCGTGAACGACTTCGTCACCGACATCGCGATATGCGGCTTGTGCGGCTTCAACGCGCCGAAATAGCGCTCATAGATCAGCTTGCCCCGATGCAGCACGGCGATGCCGTCGGTGTAGGTCTCCTCGAGCATCTTCGCGAAGGTCATGGGCCGGCCGTCCATCGTGGTCGAGGCCGACGCGCCGATGTCATGGTCTTGCCGCGGCAGCACCGACGCAGGCCCCGCCCCGCGCCAGACATTCACGGTCGGCACCAGCTGGCGGATGTTGCTCCAGGCCCAGCGCAGCTCGGGGAAGCTGCGGAACGAACCATCCTGGAAGCTGATGGTGCGGTCGGGGGAAGGCGGGAAGCCCTTCATCCAGCCGAGTGTTTCGGGATCGGTTTCGGCGGCGGTCGCGGGCGACTGACTCGGGGCGGTGGCGGCGGACATCAATATTGAACTCCGGAAGCGAACGACGGGGTCTCGTATCATGGAGATACGTGGCGAACATCCAATGTTTGCGCCGAGGTGACCGTCGCCGCGCGCTTGGCGGGTTCGTCGTCACGTCAGGCGGACCGACATGCCGCCGTCAACCGTCATGGGGCTGCCCGTCATGAACGATGCCCGGTCGCTCAGGAGAAAAACGGCCGCCTGCGCGATCTCCTTGGGACTGGCCATCCGCTTCATCGGGTGAAGCCCGGCGATGAAATTCAGGGCGTCTGGATTGCCCTCGCCTGCCGCCGGGGTGATGGTTCCTCCAGGCAGAAGCGCGTTGACGCGAATGCCTTCGGCGGCGTGCTCGGCGCCAAGCGATTGGGCCAGGCCGATCAGTCCCGCCTTCGAGGCTGCGTAGGCGGCCATCCCCGGCATGCCGCCGTTGCTGAAGCCAACGAAGGAGGAGGTCAAGACGATGGAGCCACCGCCCTGCTTGCGCAGTGCCGGGATTTGCGCCCTTGCGCCGAGGAAGGCGGAGGTGAGGTTCACCGCAAGCACATCGGACCAATTTTCGAACGCCATCTCGGGGACCGGCGTCATGTCGCCGACAATGCCGGCATTGTTGAAGGCGCCGTCGAGCTTTCCGAAGGTCTTGATGGCGTGTTCGACCAGACCTTCAGCGTATCCTGCGTCCCGAACGTCGCCCACGAGAAAAGTCGCGCGCCCACCGGCGCCTCTGATGCCGTCCACGACAGCCTGCAGCTCGGCGGGGCGACGCGCCCCGAGCACCACATTGGCGCCTTCGGACGCGAACAACGACGCTGCGGCAGCACCGATACCGCTGCTGGCGCCGGTTATGATGATCGTCTTGTTTGCAAGTTCCACCGTGAGACTCTCCTGATGTCGAAAAGGAGCCGAACAAGACATCAGGCACCGGCGAGCGGCCACCCGTTTCCCGAGGTGAACGCGGGATCACATCGTGGCGGTATTGATCCGCCAATGGCGGCCTGCCGGTTTCCGTGATCGGAAGCGACAGGCGCCGTCAGCGGACGCTACTTCAGCGGCAAGAAAACGTCCGCGACGGTCTCGTGCTCCGGCACCTCGGGGAAGAAGCTCAGCCGCTGGCAGTAGATCGGGAAGTCGCGGGCCTCCTCGCCGCTGGCCGGAAGCCAGTCGCGATAAAGGAAGAGCGCGGCCGGCTCGAGATTGTCGGTGTAGCCGACGACGCGCAGCACCGCGCAGCGTCCGCCGGGGATCTCGCCGGCCTTGATCTCTTCGCCGTTCGCCGCGGTCGGCTGGTCGGTCCCGACGCAGAGGTCCGTGCTGTACTCGGCCGGCGAGGCAGGACGCCGCTCGGAGCGCCAGACCGTGAAGGTCGGACTTGTCCTGGGGTGCAGGTTCGCCGCCTTGCGCCACGCGATGAAGCGCTGGATCGTGGCGGGAAGCGTCGCCGGGTCGCCGCGATGCTCCATGATCGCAACCGGCGTAGGGGGCACATCGCGGATCGTCACGTCGTCGGTGGTAAACGTCTTCTGCATGAGCGTGCTCCTGGCGCTGTCGAGAGGCCCTAAGGCCGCAAGCCACGGCTCCCAGTCGGGAGACTTCCGGAACGACGACGGCGATTGCCCGAACCGTTGCCGAAAGGCGCGGGCGAAGGCATCCGGTGCGTCGTAACCGGCATCCATCGCAATCTCCGTGACATCAAGAGCGTCCATGTAGGCCAGTTGATGCGAAGCGCGCTTCATGCGGGCCAGCTGGACATGCACTGATAACCCGAAGGTTGCCGAGAACTGCCGGTGGAAATGATATTTTGAGAAAGCCGCAACAGCACTCACCGTGTCCAGATCCAGATCATCGTCGAGATGCCGGTCGATATGATCCAGCACCCGTCGCATCCGGTCCTGATAGTTCTGCAGCGCCGCCTTCATCGTCCCTCCTCCGTGGCGGCTCCATCTAGTCGCTGACGGCGATGACACGCTCGACCGATCTTGCGGTATGGCAGGCATCCCGTCGATCCCATTTTGAGCGTGATGGGCGCCTGCGCAAGGATCAAGACGGCGGCAACGGACGTGGCGAACTTCAGCAAGATCTGGCCGCCGTCAAAACGGAAAAAGGGAGCCCGCATGTCGCGGGCTCCCTTCTCGTACATTCCGACGTAGCCGGCTGTCAGTGGCCAGCAGTCTCCAGCGCCTTCTGCACCATCGCGGTGTCGACATATTGCGTCATCCCGGCGATCTTGCCGTCCTTCACCAGATAGAGATGCGCGAAATTGGCGCGCATGGATTTGCCCGTCGCCTTGTAGGTCCCGGAGTAGACGCCGAAGGCGGCGACGCGATCGCCGTCTTCCAGATAGGTGTGAACGTCGGCACGATAGCCGGTCCATTCGGTGGCGAGACATCGGAACACGCCTGATATGATCGCGTCGGGTCCGACATAAGTGCCCGCATAAGGAAACCCTTCCGCTTCGGTCCATGCGGCATCCGGAGCGAGAGCGGCCAGCAAGTTGCGGCCGTTCTGTTCCGACGACGATCCCTCATAGGTGGCGCGGATCAGGTCGAGGTTCGCCCCCATCTCAACCCCATTTCATCTCGCCGGTGGCGACCTTGGCGCCGATGTCGAGCGCAACGCTCATGCCGAGGCCGGGGAAGCGCGCCTCCATCGCCGCCTTGAGCGCCGCGGACTCCTTGGCCTTGGCCAGCTCTTGGTCGAACGCCTTGAGGTAGGTGATGGTGTGCTCGACACCGGACAGATCGGTCTTTGCATCTACCGACAGATGGCCGGGGACGACGATCGCCGGCTTGCGCGCCGCGATCTTTTCGAGATTGGCGATCCAGGCGGCGCGCTGCTCCTTGGTCGGCGTGTCGGCGGTCCAGACATGGACGCCGGAGAAGATCAGCACGCCGCCGAACACCGCGTTGAGCGAGGGCACGAACAGATAGCGCCGGTTGGCCAGGCCGTCGGCGCTGACGATCTCGATGGTCTCGCCGTCCACGCTGAGCGACTTGCCGTCGAACGCTTCGGGAATGACCACATCGGCGAGCACCTGCGGGCCGTTCGCCTTGAGTTGCGGCCCCCAGACGGCAAGCTTCTTTTCGACGCTGGCGTTAATGGCCGCCACAGTTGCGGGCGCCGCGAGCACGCGGGCCTCCGGGAACGCCGCCTTGATGGCGCCGAGGCTGAAATAGTAATCCGGGTCCGACTGGCTGATATAGATGGTGGTGAGCTTCTTGCCGGTTGCCTTGATGGCGTCTGCGACAGCCTTGCCATCTGACAGCGTGAAGCCGCCATCGATCAGCACGGCTTCGCTCGGCCCGGACACCAGAACGGGAGCCCGGAAGAAGCCGTTCGGTCCTGCGGGAAAATGCTTCCAGGCGAGCCCGCCGGCGGCATGGCCGAGGCCTGCGGGTGCGAAGATGGCGGCAGCGCCTGCGGCGAGAGTGGTTTTCATGATGGTTCTCCTTGTCGGCATGCTGGTCTCCTGGTGCTGGTCTGGGATCGCGAAATGAAAGCTGGATGGTCCGGTCTGTGTTGATCGCTGCGCTCAGGCCGCCTTCAGTCCGTCGACAAGGACGTCGAGGCTGCCGAACAGCGCGCTTGCTTGCACGAGGCGGCGATCATGGCGCGTCCCGACGATGAGGGCCGGGACGCCGTTGGCGCCGAACCGGCGCATCTCGGCACGCGCAGCCTCGAGGCGCGCGCGATACGCGGCGATCAACGCGGCGTCGGGCGTTGCCAGACGCGCGGCAACCTGCGGCAAGTTCATCGCGCGCAGTACGTCCGACAGCACGGACATGTCCGTGCTGTCGCGGCCTCCGACATAGCGGACGAGTTGGAAGGCCTTCAGCGCCGCGAACTCCCGATCAGGTGCCGTGAGCGCAACAGCCGTGAGCGCCAGTGTTGCCGGGCCGGAATCGAACAGGCGCGTGCGGTCGCCCAGCACATCGCGGCGATAGGCTTCGCTGAAAGGCTGGCCGCTCAAGCGCGAAATCCGCTGGTCGTTGGTCCAGGCATAAGCGGCAAAGCCGTCGTCCATCGGACGGGCGCCCTCGCCGGCGAACAGGCCTGTCGGCGCAAGTTGGACCGCGAAATCTGGTCGGGCCACGAGCTGTTCGAGCAGCGCGGCGGCGCCGTAGCACCAGCCGCAGAGCGGATCGAACAGGTAGGTGACATGAATGGGCGCGGACATGGCGATCTCCTTGAAATGCAATGTGGCACGCGCGCATTGGTAGATAAATATCAACAAAATATACAGAATGTATGGTATTGGCTGACAATAGATCTGACCGGACGAACCAAATGAACCTGAACCGACTGGCCTATTTCGCAGCCGTCGTGGACACCGGATCCTTCACGCGGGCCGCCGAGCGGCTCGGCATCACCAAGGCCGTGGTGAGCCAGCAGGTGGCGCAGCTGGAGCGCGATCTCGGCACCAGTCTTCTGGTGCGCACGACGCGCCGGGTCCATCCGACCGAGGCGGGCCGCATGTTTCATGCGCGCTGCGTCATGATCTTGCGCGAAGCGGAGGATGCCTTCGACGAGCTCGCGCAGGCGGCCGCCGCGCCGACCGGCACATTGCGGATCACGGCGCCGAACGACTACGGCACAGCCGTCGTCGTTGCCGTCGTCACGGCCTACGCGGCACGCTATCCCAACTGCCGCGTGGAGTTGACGCTCGAAGATCAGACGGTCGACCTCGCCTCAGGCCAGATCGACATGGCGATCCGTGTCGGCTGGCTGGTCGATTCCAGCCTGCAGGCGCGCAAGATCGGCGCGTTCCGGCAATGTCTGGTCGGCGCTCCCGCATTCACGGATCGGATCGCCGCCGCGCGCGATCCCGACGATCTCGCGACGCTCCCGTTCGTCGCCAACATGGCGCTGCGCGAGCCGCTGCTGTGGCAGTTCTCGCGCGGCGATCTCGACCGACGCGCTGTGCGCCTGCAGGCCAGCATCGCCATCGACACGACGCCTGGGGTGCTCGCGGCCGTGCTCGCCGGCGGCGGCCTTTCGGTGCTGCCGGATTTCCTGGTCGCCGACGATCTCGCGGCCGGGCGCCTCATTCACATCCTGCCGCAATGGCAACTGCCATCCGGCGGCATCCACACGGTGTACCCGGCGGCTCGATTCCGCCCACCCAAGGTGACGGCGTTCGTGGAGATGCTGATCGCGGCTCAGCGACGGGCGGGTTCGGTCGAATGAGCCGCACGGCTTTGCTTATTGTTTGAAACAATGCTCGCGGTGCCACTTCAAGAAATGCGGATGTGGCCGATCCGACGCCCGGCGCGGCGCAAGCGCACGCCCCGTCTTGTTGATGATCGATTGCACTCCCCCCAGATCATTTGTCTGGCGCGAGATCAATATCTCCAAATCATCCGCGAAGCTGATGAGACCACGATCGAACATCCAATGTGCGGTGCCCGAAAGAGCAACCCCGTTGCTGATGATGTCCGGCCCGTTTGCCTCGACGGGTCGTATGTGAGCCGCCGCGACCTCCGCGCGCCCCATTCCATTGATGAGCTTGAGGCCGGTGACGGCGCAACGCTCGTCGTAGGCGCGGAGGACGACCCGGCGAAACACTCGATCGCGCAGAATTCTCGAAATCGTCACGCTAACACGGTCGCGCTGCTGCTCAATCGCGAATGGCACCTGAGGCTGGTCGTTAAGCTCGAGCAATGGGAGGTCGCCGTCGCGCCGTGGCAGCAGCGGCGCGTTCTCCGCGAAACCAAGCTCGCATATTCTGCTGAAATCGTCGGAAGAGATTGGGCGGACTGCGGACTGAGCGCGTCCTGAAATCCGTCCCTGCTCGTTAAGGACGCCGCGCTCTACTGGACCTGTCGGTCCATTGAATGGGACTGGATTGGCAAAATCGAGATAGCTTCCGGGTTCAATCAAAGCGAGAAACATCCCGGAAGTACCGGGATCGGGAACAACCTGCTGAACCCGAGCAATTGCAAAGTAACCGCGCGTTTCAGCAACCTTGCTCGGTTCGTAATATACTATCCAATCGCCGATGCAGGCTTCAACGCGATGAAGATATTGACTGGGAAATTGGTACTGCTCAGCGGGGCTGTCATCGTAGATCGAGTCCAATCGATGGATGAATACCCCAAATCCCATGATCTAAGCGGCGCTGCCTCTCCAGGAAACAACACCCAGCAACGCTGGTTCAATAGCAGTCACAACCCTACTCCCACTCGATTGTTCTGAAGCACGATAACGCATTGATCTGTCGAGGCCAACCTTTACGCCCGTGACTTGCCGCGCGTCAGTCGCGCGCCACCGACAGCCCCGCCAGCAGCGGCGCGTACGCGGCGAGCCTGCGGGACACGAACTCGGTGAAGAGCCGCACGCGCTTGGTCTTGCGCGTCTCTCCCTGTGTGAGGAGCCAAACCGTGCCGTACATGTGCAGGTCGGTGCCCGGCACTCGCACCAGCAGCGGGTCGGCATCGCCGACGAAGCACGGCAGTGTCGTGATGCCGAGCCCTTGCCGGACCGCAACGATCTGCGCCCCGGCGTCCGTGACCCTGAATGGAACGCCCGTGGTGCGGACCTCACCCGCGTTGGCCCAATCCGGGATGCCGTGAATGCTGATGACGATCCAGCGGATGGGATCAGGCGCGCCGGCACGCCACGCGGCCAGCCGATCCCTGGACGTGTAGACGGCGCCGAACAGCTCCGGTCCCTTCACGCCGTGAAGATTGAGCGGCAGGGTCTTGCGGTCGTAGACGACGCGGATCGCGACGTCGGCCTCCCGGTTGGTCAAATTGACCAGCTCGCCGAACGACAGGATATCCATCTCGATGTCGGGATGCAGACGCGCGAAATCGGCGAAATCAGGCATGAGCAAATGTGTCGCCATCGGCGGCGCCAGCGTCACCCGCAGACGCCCGCGCACGCTCTGATCGCGCCCGAACACGCGCGTCTCGAGCTGGTGTGACGAGGCTTCCATCTGGTCGGCGAATTCGAGGACCTCCTCGCCCGCAGCGGTCAGGCGGTAGCCCGAAGGCAGCTTTTCGAACATCTGGACGGCGAGGCATTCCTCGAGCTGGGCGACGCGTCGCAGCACGGTGGCGTGGTTCACGCCGAGCGCCTCGGCGGCGGCCCGCACCGAGCCTCCGCGCGCAACGGCTAGAAAGTAGCGAACGTCATCCCAGTCGATCATGGTGCAATCCCGCACCGCGCGGTGCGCCTTTCAAGTCCCATCCAACGCCTCGTACCGCAGTACGGGCGATCATCATAGCCGGTTCCGGCCAGAGGTGCCCATTCCGAACGACGGACACCGCTCTTCGCGGCTGGCGTCGGTCGTCCGGCCGGATCGATTTCGCACCACCGTTGTGCACGCTTCCGCACTCAACGCCTGACGCCGCCGGACCTATCTCGGGGTCGTCGGGGGCAGATGCTGTCCCGACACCACGACAGGAGAAATCATGGGAAAGCTCGACGGCAAGGTTGCGGTCATCACGGGTGGCGCGACCGGCATCGGCCGCGCCGCGGCAAAGCGCTTCATCGAGGACGGCGCTTTCGTCTTCATCTTCGGCCGCCGACAGCAAGCGCTCGACGCGGCTGTCACCGCGCTTGGGCCCAATGCCCGCGCGGTGAAGGGCTCGGTCTCGGATGAGGCCGACCTCGACCAGCTCTACGGGGCGGTGAAGGCCGAGCGCGGAACCCTCGACATCGTCTTCGCCAATGCGGGAGCGGGAAGCCAGCTTGCGCTCGGCAAGATCACTGCCGCGCACATCGACGAAACCTTCGACACCAATGTGAAGGGTACGATCTTCACGGTGCAGAAGGCGCTGCCGCTGATGCGCCGGGGCGGTTCGATCATCCTGACCGGATCGAGCGCCGGCACCACGGGCGCCCCGGCCATGAGCGCCTACAGCGCCAGCAAGGCGGCCGTGCGCAACCTCGCGCGGACCTGGGCGGAGGACCTGAAAGGCAGCGGCATCCGGGTCAACGTGCTGTCGCCCGGAGCGACCGCGACCGAACTCGCGAAGGAAGCGCTGGGCGAGGAAGGCCAGAAGGTCTTCGCCGCGATGACGCCGCTGCAGCGGATGGCCGATCCTGCGGAGATCGGGGCCGTGGCTGCCTTTCTCGCCTCGTCGGACAGCAGCTTCATGACCGCCAGCGAAGTCGCCGTCGACGGCGGCCTGGCACAACTCTGATTCCCGGCGCGGTCCCGCGCCTGACCCACACATACACACACGAAAGAGAAAGATCATGAAAAAACTCGAAAGCAAGATCGCAGTCATCACCGGCGGCAGCAGCGGGATCGGGTTGGCCACAGCCAAGCGCTTCGTGGACGAAGGCGCGCACGTGGTGATCACCGGGCGACGCGAGAAAGAGCTGAAGGAGGCCGCAGCCTTCATCGAGAGAAACGTGACGACGGTCGTGAGCGACGTGTCGCGCCTGGACGATCTCGACCAGCTCTATGCCGTCGTGAAAGAGAAACATGGTCACATCGACATTCTCTTTGCGAACGCGGGCGCGGGAACGATCGCACCGCTCGCAGGAGCGACCGAGGCCCATTTCGACCAGACCTTCGACGTCAACGTGAAGGGGCTGTTCTTTACGGTGCAGAAGGCCCTCCCCCTCTTCAGGGACGGCGGTTCGATCATCCTGAACTCTTCGGTGTCGAACGTGAAGGGGCTGCCGGGGTTCAGCGTCTACGCCGCGAGCAAGGCGGCGGTGCGCAGCTTCTCGCGCGCTTGGACGCTGGAGCTGAAAGACCGCAAAATCCGCGTCAATACGATGAGCCCCGGGCCAACGGAGACCCCGGCCCTAGCGACAACGACGGGCTTGACCCGCGAGCAAGCCGAGCAAGCCGCCGCCGGATTTGCTTCGCAGGTCCCGATGGGTCGCAGGGGCAAGCCGGAGGAAATCGCGGCTGCCGTCACGTTCCTCGCCTCCAATGAAAGTTCTTACATCACCGGCGTGGATCTCGCCGTCGATGGCGGCATGGCGCAGGTCTGACCGCGCCATCGACACCAGATCGGAGAAACATCATGAGCTACGCAATCATCGGCTTCGGCCATATCGGCCAGGCCCTGGCCAGGGCGTTTGACCGCAACGGCATCGAAGTATCCGTTGCAACCACGCGCGACCCGGAAAGCTTTGCATCCGCCGCGGCCGCGATCGGACCCACGATCATTCCCAAAAAGCTGGCGGACGCGGTCAAGGCGGACATCATCTTTTTGGCGGTCCGTTTCGAGTCGCACCAGGATGTCGCGAAGGCGCTACCCACCTGGCAGGGCAAGACCATCATCGATGTGACCAATGCCTACGGCGTGCCGCCTGAGAAACTGGGAGGACAACCTTCGTCCAGGGCCGTCGCGCAAGCCTTCACCGGCGGTCGACTGGTCAAGGGCTTCAACCATTTGGGTGCTGCCGCGCTTGCCCAGGATCCGGCCGTCCATGGCGGCAGGAGAGTCGTGTTCCTGGCGAGCGACGATGACGCCGCCTCTGCGGAGATCGGCACGCTTGCGGAAAAGCTCGGCTTCGCGACGATCAAGCTCGGCGGGCTTTCCGAAGGCGGAATGCTTGTGCAGGCGCGCGGAAACAGCTGGGGCCACCTGATCTTCAAGGATTTGGTCAAGTTCGGCTGATGAACACGAGGTCCCCACCTTGGGGATACGACACACGGGATCGGATCGCGCGCGATCCGATCCGAGCGAAATGGAGAAATCCCATGGGCACCGAAAAGAACGTCCAGACGGTGAAAGACTTCTTCGCCGCGATCGGCCGTGGCGACAGGAAGGCTCTGCTGGAGCTGGTCACTGAGGACATCGAGTGGATCATCCCCGGCGAGGACTGGCCGCTGGCCGGAACGCATCGCGGGCACGACGGGGTGACGGATCTGCTGGAGACGGCATCCAAGTCGATCGAAACGTCCACCGAACCCCGGGAGTTCGTCGCGCAAGGAGACCGGGTCCTGGTCGTCGGCTTCGCGACGGGAAAGATCAAAGCCACGAGCAAGACGTTTAGGGACGACTGGATCTTCGCCATCACCGTTCGCAACGGCAAACTGACGAACATCCGGGAGTACGTCGACACGCAAGCACTGGCGCAAGCCGCGCGCGCGTCGAATGCCCAAGCCTAAAGGAGATCCAGATGTACGACCAATCCAAGCTGTCCGAGTTGATCCGGTTCGCAAGATGAGATGCGGGCTCCACCGTCATCGACGTTCGCAAGGAGGTGGAGGCGGCCGGCTTCGTGCTGGACGCGGAAAGCACCCTGCTCGCGAACAAGGACGATCCGCACACGATCAAGGTGTTCGATCCCGCGATCAAGGGCAAGACCGATCGCTTCGCCTATCGGTTCGTGAAGCCGTGAGAGAGATCGTAGGGCGGACTATAGAAGCGTAACCCGCCATCTTGCGCGCGACTCGGCGAGAGACGGCGGATGACGCCTTGCGGCTAATCCGCCCTACGCATCCGCCGCGGGTCAATTGCAGGTCTTGAGCTTTGGGTGCAGCCGGATCACTTTTTAGGCGTGCCGGCAGATGGCAGCTCTGCCGACCCGCCGATTTTGTTCGCGACCACGTAGACGTCGACGCCGCTCATCGAGCATTCCTCGCTCGATGCCTGGTTTTTCGTGATGACCTCGATCGTCTTGCCATCCTTGGTGTGAAACGTGATGTCGTAAACCTGCTGGTAGAGGTCTTTGCCGATCTTTTCGGACGCGAGACGAACGGCCTTGGTCTGCGCCTCGACCGCTGACGGGATATCAATCAGGCCGGCGTTCTTGAGGTGCACGAGGGCCATGTTCGTGGGCCAACTCGCGCAGTCCGGAGACTTCGCCAGAGCCACCGCAGCCGGCATGGCAAATGTTGCGGCCATCACCACTTTCAACGCGGCGCGCATCAACGCACCACCTCGATGGTGTGGTGACCACTTTCCCGGATCTGCTTACGCCCATTGATGGGCGGGACGGCAACGTACATGCCGTCGCGGTCGCCGCGCTTGCAACGCGTCTTGCCACGCTTGAGCTTCGGAAGTCCCGTATCGGTCAACAAGGTATTCTCCGCTTCAAGGAACGGCAGCAATTGCATCGGCCAATCTATCAATTGTCCAAATCTCAAATGGTACATTCAATAGGGCGCGAACCTCTGCGACCAAAATTGGATGTGCCATTCCAGCGCGGCTCCAATCAACCTTCTTGTCGAGCGAAACTAGAACAACTCTCTCGTACATCTCGCCATCTAGCTGCGCCTCAAGCAAGCCCGTTAGCAAATCAACCCAGATAAAAAAATCACCGTCGCCCTCGTCTCGGAACCCAGGTGGCGTCTTGGTCTTCTTCCGAAGCGTTCCGATCTCGTGGAACATCGCCCTCGGCGCATAGGTCACGGACGCCTTTTCAGCCAAGACCTCAAAAAGAGACAGAGTCTTCCTGACGGTTGCCTCGTCATAAACATGTCCAGCGGGACCACCCAATGTTGGATCGATCATCTGGAGATAGAGCGGAAGATACTCCTTCAATAAGCTTATCAGCTCTTCGGGGTTTGGCGGCTTCTTACCCGGGTGATTGACCCTGCGGGCAAGAAACCCGAACAGATCCTTTGGCAAGATATGCCCACTTCGCACCGTCACTGAGTGACGTATGTACTGCACAAAGTTGTTGGTTCCGTCCTGCAGAAAATGCCCTGAGAGATCTTGCCACTGCCGATACCGGCTCTGCTTCCGCGCGGCGGTGGTCTGACTCAAGACGTAATTCTTCAAGAGATCCGCAGTGGTCAGCTCCTTGCCGCGCGTGTTGATGACTTCATAAACCTGGTAAGCCGATGACGGATCTGGATGAACAAAGACCGCAAAGTAGACTCGGTGCGTGAGAAACTCGGTCCATTTTCCAAGCCTCTTGAACGGATCTTGCTTGAGATCCTGCTGCAGCTTGTCCTTCAGGAAATTGTAGGACTCCGCGAGGCGTTTCGATACAGACTCATCGTCTCCGGTGTTCGACGGCACTTTGCCATCATCGAGAATCGCTTGAAACGTGGCGTTGTCTTCCTCGTCAGAGAGCACGACGCGAGGATTTGTCTCGTCTGAGTCATAGTCTATTGATCGTAAAAAGTCGGCTCGGATCCGATCCGCGAGCGCGGCTCTCCCGCGGGTCCGCGCTTCAAAATAGATTGCGTTTGCAAGGAGACTAAGAGTAATCAGCCGTTGTTGACCATCAACAACGTGCTTCTTCACGCCATCATCGGTGAGAATGATAAGGCCAAGAAAATACGAATCTGATTCGATTCCGTTGCTCAGGTCATTCCAAAACTCTGACACCTCGTCTTCTTGCCACGAGTATTCACGTTGAAACTGTGGCACCTCGAAGACAGAACTCGAGAGCAATGCCCCAGCAGTGCTGGCAGATGCGTTAAGGGGTGTTTGCAAGAGCACCTTCTCTGAACTGGGTCCCGGCACGCCTTCGAAGCTAGAAGGCCTTGGGCCGCAACCATAGATTACTTCACAAATTCCGCAAACCGACAAATGTTAACGGCTCCGCCCCCCTACTCCCACTCAATCGTCCCCGGCGGCTTGCTGGTCACGTCATACACCACCCGGTTCACGCCCTTCACCTCGTTGATGATGCGCGTGGCGGTCTCGCCGAGAAACTTCATGTCGAACTGGTAGAAGTCCGCGGTCATGCCGTCGGTAGAGGTGACGGCGCGCAGGCCGACCACGAAATCATACGTGCGGCCGTCGCCCATGACGCCGACCGTCTTCACCGGGAGCAGCACGGCGAAGGCCTGCCAGATGTCGTCGTAGAGGCCGTGCTTCCTGATCTGGTCGATGTAGACCGCGTCGGCTTTGCGCAGGATGTCGAGCTTCTCCTTCGTGATGTCGCCGGGGCAGCGGATGGCGAGGCCGGGGCCCGGGAACGGGTGGCGGCCGACGAAGATTTCGGGCAGGCCCAGCTCGCGGCCGAGCTTGCGCACCTCGTCCTTGAACAGCTCGCGCAGGGGCTCGACGAGCTTCATGTTCATGCGCTCGGGGAGGCCGCCGACATTGTGGTGCGACTTGATCGTCACCGAGGGGCCGCCGGTGAAGGAGACGCTCTCGATCACATCGGGATAGAGCGTGCCTTGGGCAAGGAAGTCGGCGCCGCCGATCTTCTTGGCCTCCGCCTCGAACACCTCGATGAAGAGGCGGCCGATAGTCTTGCGCTTGGTCTCGGGATCGGTGACGCCTTCGAGCTCGCCGAGAAACTGTTTTGAGGCATCCACGTGCACGAGCGGGATGTTGTAGTGGTGGCGGAACAGGTCGACCACCGTCTTGGCTTCGTCGAGACGCAGCATGCCGTGATCGACGAACACGCAGGTGAGCTGCTCGCCGATCGCTTCGTGGATCAGCACGGCCGCGACCGCGGAATCGACTCCGCCGGACAGGCCGCAGAGCACCCTGCCCTTGCCGACCTGGGCGCGGATCTTGGCGATCTCCTCCTCGCGGAAGGCGCGCATGGTCCAATCGCCGGAAAGGCCGGCGATCTTGCGGACGAAATTGCGGATCAGTTTGGCGCCGTCCGGCGTGTGCACCACTTCCGGGTGGAACATCAGGCCATAATATTTGCGTGTCTCGTCCTGGATGATCGCGAAGGGCGCGTTCGGCGAGGTGCCGGCCACCGAGAAGCCCGGCGGCATTTTCGTGATGCGGTCGCCATGGCTCATCCAGACCTGGTTCTTGCCGCCGGGTGACCAGACGTCCTCGAACAGCTTGCTCGGCGCCTTCACCTCGACGTCGGCACGGCCGAATTCGCGGTGATGGCCGCCCTCGACCGTGCCGCCGAGCTGCTCAGCCATGGTCATCTGGCCGTAGCAGATGCCCATCACCGGCACGCCGGAATCGAAGATCGCCTGCGGCGCGCGGGGCGAGCCCGCCTCATGCACCGACTCAGGCCCGCCGGAGAGAATCACCGCCTTCGGCTTCATCTCGTTGAAGGCTTGCTCGGCCTTGTTGAACGGGACGATCTCGCAATAGACGCCGTCCTCGCGCACGCGACGCGCGATGAGCTGCGTCACCTGGCTGCCGAAGTCGACGATGAGAATCTTGTCGTGCGCCGAGGCCACCGAGGGCGTCGACGCGGAGCGGTCGGTCTGTGCTGCTGTCATGGCAAGCAAATACGCGACCGCGCCCCTGCCCGCAACCGCGCGGGCCGCGCGCCCACATTCTTCTTTGGGCATGGACAAATCGATATAGGTCAGTATTATTGACCTAATATGGCCCATCAATCATTAAGAGCCGATCAGGGAGAACGTCATGCCACAGCACCATCAGCCATCAACGCTTGCCGAGCTCGGCCGCACCTGGATCGAGGCTTGGAACGCCCGCGATCTCGAACGCGTGCTCACGCTCTATGCCGACGACGTCGTGATGACCTCGGACCGCATCCCCGTGTTGGGCTTCGATGAAAGCGGCACCGTGCGCGGCAAGGATTCGTTGCGCGCCTATTGGGGCAAGGCGCTCGCCCTGTTGCCGAACCTGCATTTCTCGCTGATCGAATTGTTCGTCAGCCCTGATAGCATGGTGGTGCTCTACGAGAACGAGCGCGGCAAGCGCATCTGCGAATATCTGCGGGTGAATACGGCCGGAAAGATCGTGCAGGGGTCGGCGAATCATCCGGCGCATTGAGCGGTGCCAACTACCCACCACTGTCATTCCCCGCGAAGGCGGGGAATCCAGTACGCCGCGGCTTCTCCGTATCACAGCGCGGCCTCTGGAATACTGGATCGCCCGCCTTCGCGGGCGATGACAGCGAGAGTTAGGCGCGAGCATGCCCCAAGCGCTTCAGTGCGGGCGCAGCAATGACGGAGACTGTGGCGGGCGCATACGCTAACAACACCGCCGCCGGCACCAACAGGACATCAGCATGAAGCTTCCCACCTCCCCCTTCACCGTCACCGACTGGAGCAAGGTCGAGCCGACCATCCATCCCGGCGAGACCGGGCAAGCGCAGTGGCGCACGCTCAATATCGGCGATCTCCGGGTGCGGATGGTCGAGTATACGCCGGGGTATCTCGCCGATCATTGGTGCGACCGCGGCCACGTGCTCTACGTGCTGCAGGGCGAGCTTGACAGCGAGCTGCGCGACGGCCGCAAGTTCAAGCTCACGGCGGGGATGAGCTACCAGGTCTCGGATTTCGGCGATGCCGCGCACCGGTCCTCGACGGCGACGGGGGCGACGCTGTTTATCGTCGATTGAGCGCCCCGGAAGGGTTAATTTGCACCGCAAAATAGCAAAATCCGGCGACATCCCGAGCGGCGGGTGGTGCCTTGAAGTGGCCCCAAAATCTCGCTATATTGTGATCATCGATACTTGGCCGAACGACTGGGCCGCTTCGCTTCGTTGCTGACGGGCGCGCACGCTTCAGATGATTTCTCCAACATCGACTGATCAGGATTATGGGCGCAATAGTGCGTACCGGTCCGCGTGTTAACTTCTTAAGCAAAGGAAATTCCCATGGCTATGGGCACCGTGAAGTGGTTCAACAATCAAAAGGGTTTTGGTTTCATTCAGCCGGATGACGGCGACAAGGACGTGTTCGTGCACATCAGCGCCGTCGAGCGCGCCGGCCTCTCGACCCTCAACGAAGGTCAGAAGGTCTCGTTCGACATCGTCGCCGATCGTCGCAGCGGCAAGTCCTCGGCCGACAATCTCCGCGTCGGCTAAAGCCCGCGCCCCGTTCTGACCACGGACGTACCGGCAGAACGCAGACTTAGAAAACCCCGCGACCGGGTTCCGGTTCGCGGGGTTTTTGTTTGGGATCCCGTCATTCCGGGGCTCGCGAAGCGAGAGCCCGGAATCCATTCGGCCGCGGAGACTGCCGAGCGATGGATTCCGGGCTCGCCCTGCGGGCGCCCCGGAATGACCGTGAGATCAACCCGCCTTCTTCAAGACCGAGACGAAGAACCCGTCCGTCCCCGTCCGCCGCGGCGTCATCAGCCAGCCTTCCGGCGATTGCAGCGCGGCTTGCGCAAACTCCTCCGCCTTGTCCCAGAGCACGCTCGCGGTCTGCTCGGGCGGCACCACCGCGAACTCGGGATGGCGGCCGATGAACGCCCTCACCTGCTCGCCGTTCTCCTCTGAGAGCACCGAGCAGGTGATGTAGGCGATGCGGCCGCCGGCCTTGACCAGCGGAACCGCGCGCTCGAGCACCTCGGTCTGGTCCCGCAAGCGAATCTCCAGCGCGCCGGGGCGCATGCGCCATTTGGCATCGGGGTTGCGGCGCCAGGTTCCGGTTCCCGTGCAGGGCGCATCGATCACGACGAGGTCGGCGGTGGCGCTGATCTCGGCCAGCGGATCGGCCTCACCCTTGGGCGTGCGCACGTCGGCATTGTGGACGCCGGCGCGCGACAGTCGTTCGTGAATGGGCGCAAGTTGCCGCTTGTCGCTGTCGGTCGCGATCAGCCGGCCCTTGCCCTGCATCATCGCGGCGAGCGCCAGCGTCTTGCCGCCGGCTCCCGCACAGAGATCGATCACCTGCTCGCCGGGTTTTGCCGCGGTCAGGGCAGCTGCAAGCTGCGACCCCTCATCCTGCACTTCAATGGCACCCTTGATGAAATCCTCTTCGGCCTGGATGCCGGGGTTGCGCGCATCGGCCGAAAGCTCGATGCGCAGCCCGGTTGTGGACCACTGCGTCGGTTTCGCATGAAGATGAGCAAGCGCCCCCAGCACCTTGTCGCGATTGGATTTTAGCGTGTTGACGCGCAGATCGAGCGGCGCCCGGCTCGCCATCGCGGCCGCCTCCGCGACGCGCTCGTCGCCGAACGCCTTTGCCAGATACGGATCCAGCCATTCCGGATAGTCGCCGGCGATCGCGGCCGGGGCACTTTGAAGCGACCGCGAGGCGAGCGCGGCCTGCTCGGCCTCGGTCAAGGGCGCCGGAACAAAGCGGCTGCCGTCGAACAGCGCGGCCATGGTCGCGATATCCATGTTGCGCTCGAGGCGAAGCATGCCGATCAGCCGAGCACGCGCGGTGTCGGAATCCATCAGGTAGGCGCTCGAGGCATAGCGGCGCAGCACGTCCCAGACGAGGCCGGCAATGGCGGCGCGGTCGCCGGAGCCGGCGAAGCGGTGCGCGGTGCCCCACTCCTTCAGCGCCTTGGCCGCGGGCACGCGGTCTTTCTCGATGGTGTCGATCAGTTCGATGGCTGCGGACAGCCGGGCAGCGGGAGTCATTTGAATCTTTCAGATCAGGATCGGCGAGTAGCGCTTAGATCAGCAACAGCATTTTCAGCGCGAAGTAGATCCACATCGCGAGCAGGACGAGCACGCCGGCGAGCCAGATCGTGGAGCGGCGGCCAAGATTGTTTGAGGAGACGAAGATTCCGGCATGGACGAAGCGCGTCACCACGAACACCCAGGACATCAGCACGATGAACAGATCGGCATGGCGCAACGGGAGCGCCAGCGCGATCAGGGCGTAGAACAGCACCGGCAGCTCGAACTGGTTGCGGTAGCAATTGGCGATTTGTGTGGCGCCCTTGGGCCAGTTGGGCTCGCCGAGCGCAACGTCGCGGCTCTTGGTCTCGCCGGAGACGAGCGCGCGCCGGCGTCCCATCGCCATGGCGATCAGGAGCGCGAAGGTGAGACCGACCTGCACGAAGACCGGCAGCAAAACCATTTGAATGGACATCGGAATTTCCCGGGATTTTCCTATCCGGCGGAAGGCACAGCTAGCGTCCCTTAGCGGTCACCGCTGGTCCTGACAATCAACGAGTTGAACCGGCGTTCCCGATGAGGCGACCAACTGCCGACAGTTAAAGCGATTTTGGCCCCTCGGGGGCGCAAGGCGAGAGACCGCCATGAACACCCTCTTCAGCCAGTTCGCCAGCCTGAGCGGCGCGTTGACCGAGTCGGCCGACGGCCAGTTCGGCATCCTGATGTCGGCGCTGGCAGGCATCGCGACGGCGCTCGCGGTGGCGCTGGCGATGACGGTCTACTTCCGCATGAGCTATCGGACCTGGCGCGATGTCCTCAGGCATGGCCTCGCTGCGCTCGCCGCCCTCGCTCTGTTCGCTTTTGCCGCCTACGACATGCGCCATGCCGCGCTGGCCTATCTCGGCCTCAATCCGTCAAAACCCGCGGTCGAGTTCGAGATCCGCATGCCCAAGGAGACCTTGGCGGCGGCGTCCGACACCCAGATTGAGCTGCATACCGACCGAAACCAGACGCTGGCACTGGTCGAGGGCGTGCGGGAGCTCGGTGATGGCCGCTCCGTGCTGCGCGGCGCGGTGGTGCTCAACCACCGCACTGCGGACCGCGTGCTGGTCGTGAACCTGCCAGGCAAGGGCACCTTCGAATTTCGCCTCCGCCTGCCCGCCGAGCCGCATCGCTCGGAGCAGTTCGGTCCTCAATTCGGTCCTCAATTCGGTCCTTGGCACCTCGCCGACCGCATCGCCTCGCCGTTGACAAGCGCGGTCGCGCCGCAGGACGCCTACACAATCCGCTATCGCGTGCTTTAAACTTTGTTCGATCGCTGACCGCGGACGCGCCGTCATCGTTCCGACGTCGGGCGTGGCCTATGATCGATCCATGCCCGAATTTCGCCTGACGCAGATCTCCGACACCCATCTTGGCCGGCGCTTTCCTGGCCTGATCGCCAACTCCAGGCGCTCAGCGAGCATATCGACACCGATAGGCCCGATCTCGTCGTCAACACCGGCGACGTCTCGTTCGACGGGCCGACCAGCCGCGACGATGTCGAATTCGCCAAGGGCCTGCACGATGCCCTGCCCGTCGCCTGCCGCTACATCCCCGGCAATCACGACATTGGCGACAATCCGACCGCGATCGGCCCTGCGCCGAAGCCGCCGGTCGCGGAAGCGCATCGTCAGCAATTCCGCGAGATCATCGGAGAGGACCATTGGTCGTTCGAGGCCGCGGGCTGGTGCTTCATCGGCCTGAACTCGCTGGTGATGAATTCAGGGCTCGCCTTCGAGGCCGAGCAGTTCGACTGGCTTGCCTCGGAAGTTTCGCGCACGAACGGCAAGCCGGTGGCGCTGTTCGTACACAAGCCGATATTTCTCAACGGGCCCGACGACCCCGAGGCGCCGGAGACGTCGATCCGCTACGTGCCGCAGCCGGCCCGCGCGGGGCTGATTAAGATGTTTGCACATGTCGACCTGCGCCTCATCGCCAGCGGTCACGTGCACCAGCGGCGCGACTTCACCTGGCGCCACACCCGCCACGTCTGGGCACCGTCGGCCGGCTTCAAGATCAACGATGCGCGCCAGGACCGGATCGCGATCAAGGAGGTCGGGCTCGTGGAGTACCGCTTCCAGCCCGACGGCTTCGAGGTTCGCCACGTCAGGGCCGCCGGCCAGGTCGACATCGATATCGAGGAGCTGCTCGCCCAGATGGACGGCGAGCATTAGCGCTTCCCATGGCTGCTCAAGCGACGCTTTTGAGATCCTGCTGGATCGCTGCAAGCAAGGACTGCAGCGCGTCGCTGTTCACCGGCTTGGCCCCGGTGTTGGCGGGCTGAACATTGGCAGGCCGCGCGGCTTTGACCGGACGCTTGGGGAATGGCGGCGCGGGCATCGCGGATTGCGGGAACGCGCCAGCGTCCTCGGTGTGAACGAACTTGCCATGGATAACGTCGTCGCGACGGCCCATGACAAACATCGTCGCCCAATAACCGGCGGCCAGCAGGATTACGCAGAAAACAACAAGCTCTAACATCATCGCACCTGAAATATGCGCAATGATTCAATGCCTTCGCCTGCCCGTCAATGAACCGACGGTCACACCTGCGGCTTTTACGGGCGGGTGTGGCCGATCGGTCACTCTTTGTTAACCATACCGGCTCCCGAGGGGCCGAGAACGGCGGATCAAGCCCTATCCGGCCCGACCCGCACCAGCTGCTTGCCGAAATTGGCCCCCTTCAGAAGCCCCATGAAGGCGTCGGGCGCGCTCTCCAGGCCCTCGGTGACGAACTCCTTGTACTTGACCTTGCCCTCGCGGACCCAGCCGGACATGTCGCGCAGGAAGTCGCCATGGCGGGAGGCGAAGTCGGAGACGATGAAGCCGCGGAAGGTCAAGCGCTTGGTCAGGGTCGCGCGCATCATGCTGGCGGCCCATTTCGGCGGCTTCGCTTCAGTGTCGTTGTAATGGGCGATGAGGCCGCAGACGGGTACGCGCGCAAACGCATTGAGCAGCGGGAACACAGCCTCGAACACGGCGCCGCCGACATTCTCGAAATAGACGTCGATGCCCTTCGGGCAGGCGTCCTTCAGCTTCGCCGCCAGATCGGGATCGCGGTGATCGATGCAGGCATCGAAGCCGAGCTCCTTCACGACGTAATCGCATTTGTCCTTGCCGCCGGCGATTCCAACCGCGCGTGCGCCCTTGATTTTCGCGATCTGTCCCACGGCCGAACCGACCGCACCGGAGGCACCGGCGACGACGACGGTCTCGCCTGCTTGCGGCTTGCCGATATCGAGCAGGCCCGTGTAGGCGGTCATGCCGGGCATGCCCAGCACGCCGACGGCCGTCGAGATCGGCGCGAGCTTCGGGTCGATCTTGTTCAGCCCCTTGCCGTCGGAGATCGCGTGCGTCTGCCAGCCCGCGCGCGAGAGCACGATGTCGCCCTTGGCGAAGTTCGGATTGTTGGAGGCTGCGACCTCGCAGACCGTACCGGCTTCCATCACGCCGCCGACGGGCACCGGGGTTGCGTAGGACGGACCGTCGCTCATGCGCCCGCGCATATAGGGATCGAGCGAGAGCCAGATCGTGCGCAGCAGGACTTCGCCTGCGGCAGGCGTAGGAACCGCGAATTCCTCGATGCGGAAATCGGACGGCTTTGGCTCGCCAACGGGACGCGCGGCGAGAACGATGCGTTTGCCTTGGGACATGATGGCTTCCTCCAGATTGCTTTGTCGCAATCATTTAGGAGGTGGATGGGAATGAAGCAAACCCAACAGGCGCTGTCATGCCCAGCGATGGCGGGGCATCCAGTACTCCGAGACGGTCTTAATAGAGCCGAGAAGCCGCAGCGTACTGGATGCCCCGGTCGAGCCGGGGCATGACAGCGGAATGTGGAGCGCCTAACCCCCGCCCGGATAGTTCGGCGCCTCGCGCGTGATGGTGACGTCGTGGACGTGGCTTTCGCGCAGGCCCGCGCCCGTGATGCGGACGAACTGGGCCTTGTCGTGCAGGTCCTTCATGTCCTTTGCACCGACATAGCCCATCGCGGCGCGCAGGCCGCCGGCGAGCTGGTGCATGACGTTGCCGACCGGGCCCTTGTAAGGCACCTGGCCCTCGATGCCTTCGGGCACGAGCTTGAGCGTGTCCTTGATGTCCTGCTGGAAGTAGCGGTCGGCCGAGCCGCGGGCCATCGCGCCGACCGAACCCATGCCGCGATAGGCCTTGTAGGAGCGGCCCTGCCACAAGAACACTTCGCCTGGCGTCTCGTCGGTGCCGGCGAGCAGCGAGCCGACCATCGCGATGTCGGCACCTGCAGCGAGCGCCTTGGCGAGGTCGCCGGAGAACTTGATACCGCCGTCGGCGATGACGGGGATGTCGGACTTCTTCGCCGCCTCGACCGCATCCATGATCGCGGTGAGCTGGGGAACGCCGACGCCGGCGACGATGCGCGTGGTGCAGATCGAGCCCGGGCCGATGCCGACCTTGATGCAGTCCGCGCCTGCATCGATCAGCGCCTGCGCACCCTCGGAGGTCGCGACGTTGCCGGCAACGACCTGCACGGAATTGGACAGGCGCTTGATGCGGTTGACCGCATGGAGCACGTGACGGGAATGGCCGTGCGCGGTGTCGACCACGACGAGATCGACGCCGGCGTCGATCAGCCGCTCGGTACGCTCGAAGCCGCTGTCACCTACCGTGGTGGCGGCGGCGACGCGGAGGCGGCCCTGCGCGTCCTTGCAGGCCAGCGGATGGGCGACCGCCTTCTCCATGTCCTTCACGGTGACCAGACCGACGCAGCGATACTGCTCGTCGACCACGAGCAGTTTCTCGATGCGGTGCTGATGCAGCATCCGCCGCGCCTCGTCCTGGCTGACATTCTCGCGCACCGTAACGAGACCTTCATGCGTCATCAGTTCGGAGATTTTTTGCTGGCGGTCGGTGGCGAAGCGGACGTCGCGGTTGGTGAGGATGCCGACCAGCTTGCCCGGCGTGGACTTGCCCGCACCGGTGACGACGGGAATGCCGGAGATGCCGTGATCGCTCATCAGCTTGAGCGCGTCGTCCAGCGTGGCGTCGGGGCTGATGGTGAGCGGGTTCACCACCATGCCCGACTCGTAGCGCTTGACCTGCCGAACCTGGGCGGCCTGCCCTTCGGGATCGAAATTGCGATGGATGACGCCGATGCCGCCGGCCTGCGCCATGGCGATCGCCATGCGGGCTTCGGTGACCGTGTCCATGGCGGAGGCCATGATCGGGATGTTGAGCGGAATGGCGCGGGTGACGCGAGAGCGGATGTCGACCTCGCCCGGCATGACGTCCGACAGGCCCGGCTTCAGCAGCACGTCGTCGAATGTGAGGGCTTCGCGAATGCCTTGTTGCACCGTGGCCATGTGCCAACTCCTTCCGCGGCCCTGCCGCAAATAGCTATGGATGAGCGCCGCCCTCGGCGTACCTTGCGGCAACGCCGGAGAATCGGAGCCCATCGGTGGGGTTGACGCGGGTCGATAGCACGGGCGGGCGACGAATCAAAGCAATTCGGACCGCCGGCCAGCCATGCACAGGCTTTTTGGGCAAATTCAGCGGGGGATAGCCTCGCGGTGCCTCCTACTGGTGAACGGCGTCCCCCCGTGCCGGCCGATCATCGTGATCTCCGGTGAAGGGCGCACCCACCCGGGGTCACCCAGGATTTAGGTGCCATGCGTCGATCCGCAATGGTCGCGGCCCGGTGGCGGTGATAAGCCGCAATCCGCGCCCTTCCTTCCGATGTCCATTACCAATCCGTCATGGTCGACAAGCAACGCATCATTCCGCTGATCGTGGCCACTGCTCTCTTCATGGAGAACATGGACTCGACGGTGATCGCCACGTCGCTGCCCGCGATCGCGGCCGACATCGGCACCAGCCCATTGACGCTCAAGCTCGCGATCACGTCCTATCTGCTGTCGCTTGCGGTGTTCATCCCGGCGAGCGGCTGGACCGCCGACCGGTTCGGCGCGCGCATGGTGTTTGCGATTGCCGTCGGCGTTTTCATGGTCGGCTCGGTCGGCTGCGCGCTCTCGTCATCGGTCACCGATTTCGTATTCGCGCGCATCCTGCAAGGCATGGGCGGGGCGATGATGACGCCGGTCGGGCGCCTCGTGCTGTTGCGGTCGGTCGATAAGAGCGCGCTGGTCAATGCCATGGCGTGGGTGACGGTTCCTGCCCTGATCGGCCCCGTGATCGGGCCGCCGCTCGGCGGCTTCATCACGACTTACGCGTCGTGGCACTGGATCTTCTTGATCAACATCCCGATCGGGCTGCTCGGCATCTTCATGGCCTTGCGCTTCATCGATCCCATCAAGAGCGAGGAACGAGAGCCGTTCGACCTCTACGGCATGGTGCTCGCGGGCCTCGGGCTCGCCGGCATCGCCTTCGGGCTGTCGGTTGCCGGACTCAATCTGCTGCCATGGAGCACGGTTGCCGCCCTGGTCGTCGGCGGATCGATCTCGATGACGCTGTATGTCCTTCACGCGCGGCGAACGGGGTCGCCGGTGCTGGACTTCACGCTGTTGAGGCTGCCGACGCTGCGCGCGGCCGTTCTCGGCGGATTCATGTTCCGCCTCGGCATCGGCGCGCTGCCGTTCCTGTTGCCGCTCTTGATGCAGATCGGCTTCGGCCTCTCGCCGTTCAAGTCCGGCCTCGTCACGTTTGGCTCCTCGCTCGGCGCCATGGGCATGAAGGCGCTCGCCGCGCGCATCATCCGCGCCTTCGGCTTCCGCAACCTGATGACGATGAACGCGATCATCAGTGCAGTTTTCCTCGCCGCCTGTGCGCTCTTCACCGTGACGACGCCGCTGCTGATCATCATGATCATTCTGGTGGTTGGCGGCTTCTTCCGCTCACTCGAGTTCACCGCGATCAACACGGTGGCCTATGCCGAGGTCGAGCAGGCGCAGATGAGCCGCGCCACCACGCTCGTCAGCGTCAACCAGCAGCTCGCCGTCTCGGCCGGCGTCGCCGTCGGCGCCGCCTCCGTGGAGACGACGATGTGGCTCAGCCACGCCAGCGAGCTCAACGCCAGCGTGTTCGCGCCGGCCTTCCTCGTGGTCGCCTTGACCTCGGCGGCGTCGAGCTGGTTCTTCTGGCAGATGCCCGCCGATGCCGGCCACGAAGTCTCCGGCCGCAAGGCCGTGGAGATCGCAAGCCGCAAGGGTGCCGGCAAGGGCGCGGCCAAGGCGGCCGTCAAGGCCGCAACCGAGGATACGCAGGACGTGCGGGATCAGCGGCTGGGGTAGCCTCTCTTCTCGTCGTTGTTGCTATTCCGTCGCTCCGCCCCGAAATCCCGTCGCCAGCACATAGCGCTCCGAGGAATCCGCACGGCTCGCGGCCGGCTTGACGTGACGCACCGTGGCGAAATCGCGCTTGAGCTGGGCGAGCAGCTCGGCATCGGCGCCGCTCTGGAACGCCTTGGCCAGGAAGGTCCCGCCCGGCTTCAGCACATCGCAGGCAAACGCGGCGGCGGTCTCGATCAGGCCGACGATGCGAAGCTGGTCGGTCTTGCGATGACCGGTGGTGTTGGCAGCCATGTCGGACATTACGATGTCGGCGCCGCCGTCGAGCATGGCCTTGAGCTTGTCCGGCGCGTCATTGTCCATGAAGTCGAGCTGCGCGAACTCGACGCCGGCAATCTCGGGGATTTCCAGCAGGTCGATCGCAATGACCTTGCCCTTGCCGTCGACCGAGCCAACGCGCTTGGCGGCGATCTGGCTCCAGCCACCCGGCGCAGCGCCGAGATCGACCACCGCCATGCCGTGCTTGAGCAGCCGGTATTTGTCGTCGATCTCCAGCAGCTTGAAGGCGGCGCGCGAGCGATAGCCCAGCGCCTTCGCCTTCACCACGTAGGGGTCGTTGAGCTGCCGCTCCAGCCACAGCTTCGACGACAATTTGCGCTTGCCGTGGGTCTTGACCTGGACGTGCAAGCGGCCGGTGGTGTCCTTGGCCATCTCACCAGCTCCTGAGCGCGCCGTCTTCGCGCATCATCTCGACCAGCATGCCTTCGCGCAAGCCCCGGTCGGCGACGCGCAGGCGTGGCAGCGGAAAGGCGCGGCGGATCGCGTCGAGGATGGCGCAGCCGGCCAGCACGAGATCAGCACGCTCGACGCTGATGCAGCTGTTCGCGGCGCGCTCCTCGTAGCTCATGCCGAGCAGCTTGTTGATGGTCGCGGTGACGTCGGTATCGTTCATCCAGACGCTGTCGATGCGGCGGCGGTCGTAGCGCACGAGGTTGAGATGGATGCCGGCGAGCGTCGTCACGGTGCCTGACGTGCCGAGCAGATGCATATCAGTGAGATCGCCGCCATGCTGTTCGGCGAACGGCGCGATGTGATGGGCGACCTCGCGCTCCATCGCGGCGTAGATCTCGGGCGTCACGTCGCGGCCCCCGAACTGCTCGGCCAGCGTGACCACACCGAACGGAATCGACATCCAGGCTTTGATGCGCGGCTCCGGATTTGCGGCGTCGCGTTCGATTCGCACCAGCTCGGTCGAGCCGCCACCGATGTCGAACAGGATCGCGCCGCGTCCCCTGGGATCGACCAGCGGCGAGCAGCCGAGCACGGCGAGCGCCGCCTCGGTCTCTCGGTCGATCACCTCGAGCTCGATCCCGGTCTCGGCAGCGACGCGGCTGCGAAAGCCTTCGGCGTTCGAGGCGGCGCGGCAGGCTTCGGTGGCGATCAGCCGCAACCGCCGCGCCTTGCGCAGATTGATCTTGTCGCGGCAGATGCCGAGCGCCACGATGGCGCGCTCGATCGCGGCCTCGCTGATGCACCCCGTCGCCGAGACGCCTTCCCCGAGCCGGATGATGCGCGAGAAGGAATCGACCACGCGAAAGCCGTCGTGGGTCGGACAGGCGATCAGGAGCCTGCAATTGTTGGTGCCGAGGTCGAGCGCCGCGTAGACGCCGGTTCCCGGCGCTTGCGCGCCGACGGCCGGTTCAGTGGCGAACGCCGCCGCCATCGACCCCAGCTCACCGTGCGGCGCAAGGCCGTCGCGGAGCCGCGTGTGGTCATTCATACAAACTGTCTTTCCGCGGCCGATTGGGCCGATCTGGAATTGCTTTTTCGCCTGAAACATTAGCAGCGCGCCAATCCTGCGCAACAACGCATCACATGGGACCATGCCCATTCGTGCGTTGTCGTGAACGGGCCGGTGGGTTATTTTTGAGGGGTCCGGTCCCCCAGGCGCCCCCCAAACCGCGCATTTGCCGGCTTTTCAGGTCAATTCCATGCAAGAACACACCAAATCCTCCACGCTCGAAAACGCTATTGCACTGCAAAAATATGGTGTCGGGCAGCCGGTCCGCCGCAAGGAGGACGATACCCTGGTGCGCGGCAAGGGCCGCTACACCGACGATTTCAACCTGCCGGGCCAGGCCCATGCCGTGATCGTCCGCTCGACCCATGCCCACGGCGTCATTCGCGGCATCAACATCGACGCCGCCAGGGCGATGCCGGGCGTGCTGGGGGTGTGGACCGGCAAAGACCTCGATGCGGCCGGCTACGGCCCCTTCACCTGCGGCCTGCCGCTGAAGAGCCGTGACGGCTCACCCCTGCTCCAGACCAACCGCCAGCCGCTCGCAACCGACAAGGTCCGCTTCGTCGGCGATCCCGTCGCCTTCGTGGTGGCGGAGACGCTGGCCCAGGCGCGCGACGCGGCCGAGGCGGTCGAGCTCGATATCGAGCCACTGCCGGCGGTGACCGATCCCGAGGAGGCCGCAAAACCCGGCGCGCCGCAGCTCTACGACCACATCCCGAACAATGTCGCGCTCGACTACCACTATGGCGACATCGAGAAGGTCAATGCGGCCTTCGCCAGCGCCGCTCACGTGACCAAGGTCGACATCGAGAACACCCGCGTCGCCGTGGTCTCGATGGAGCCGCGCGTCGGCCTTGCCTCCTACGACAAGAAGACCGAGCGCTACACCATCCAGATGCCGACGCAGGGCGTCGCCGGCAACCGCGCCAACCTCGCCAAGAACCTGAAGGTGCCGAACGAGAAGGTGCGCATCCTCACCGCCAATGTGGGCGGCTCCTTCGGCATGAAGAACGTCAACTATCCCGAGTACATGTGCATCCTGTACGCGGCCAAGGAATTGGGACGGCCGGTGAAATGGCTCGACGAACGCTCGACCAGCTTCTTGTCCGACAGCCACGGCCGTGCGCAGAAGATTCACGCGGAGCTCGCGCTGGACGCCGAGGGGCATTTCCTCGCCGCCAAGCTAGGGGGCTACGGCAATCTCGGTGCCTACATCACCGGGGTCGCGCCCAGTCCGCTCTCGCTCAATACCAGCAAGAACTTTTCCAGCGTCTATCGCACACCGCTGATGGCCGTCGACATCAAGACGGTGCTGACCAACACCACGCTGATGGGCGCCTATCGAGGCGCCGGCCGGCCCGAGGCCAACTACTACATGGAGCGGCTGATCGACCGCGCCGCCGACGAGATGGGCATCAACCGCCTGACGATGCGCAAGCGCAACTTCATCAAGCAGAACCAGATGCCGTTCGCCGCGTCCTCCGGCGTCACCTACGACAGCGGCGACTTCCAGGCTGTCTTCAACAAGGCGCTCGAAATCTCCGACCACGAGAACTTTGCCAAGCGCAAGAAGGAGGGCAAGAAGTCCGGCAAGTTGCGCGGCATCGCCGTCGGCTCCTATCTGGAGGTGACCGCACCTCCCGGCGTCGAGCTCGGCAAGATCGTGTTCGATCCCGATGGCTCCGTGCAGCTCATCACCGGTACGCTCGACTACGGTCAGGGCCACGCGTCCGCATTCGCGCAGGTGCTCTGCCAGCAGCTCGGCGTCCCCTTCGACAGCGTCAAGCTGGTGCAGGGTGACAGCGACATCGTGCACACCGGCAATGGCACCGGCGGCTCGCGCTCGATCACCGCGACCGGCATGGCGATCGTGGGCGCCGCCAAGCTCGTGATCGAAAAGGGCAAGCGCGCCGCCGCGCACATGCTGGAGGCATCCGAAGCCGACATTGAATTCGAGGGCGGCAGCTTTACGATCGCCGGCACCGACCGCAGCATCGACATCATGGAGCTCGCCAAGCGCCTGCACGACGGCAAGACGCCGGAAGGCGTGCCCGACAGCCTCGACGTCGATCACACCAGCGAACCGGTGCCCTCGGCCTTCCCGAACGGCTGCCATGTCGCCGAGGTCGAGATCGATCCTGAGACCGGCGTCGTGCAGATCGTGCGCTACAGCGCGGTCAACGATTTCGGCACGGTGATCAATCCGCTGCTGGTCGCGGGCCAGCTCCATGGCGGCGTCGTCCAGGGCATCGGCCAGGCGCTGATGGAGCACGTCCGCTACGACGAAAGCGGCCAGCCGATCACGGGCTCGCTGATGGACTACGCTCTGCCGCGCGCCGAGGACGTTCCGAACATGACGATCGGCGACCACCCGGTGCCGGCCACGACCAATCCGCTCGGCAGCAAGGGCTGCGGCGAAGCCGGCTGCGCCGGCAGCCTGTCGACCGTCGTGAACGCGGTGATCGACGCGCTCTCCGACTACGGCATCAAGCACATCGACATGCCGCTGACCCCGGAGCGTGTGTGGCGCGCGATCCAGGATGCGAAGGGGAAAGCGGCGTAAGTCACGCTCTCTCCTTCGTCATGACCGGGCTTGTCCCGGCCATCCACGCCGTGAGGCATCAAGAACGTGGATGCCCGGGACAAGCCCGGGCATGACGGTGTTGTGACGATGTGCCTTTTTCGCGCCTACGCCGCCGCCTGCTCGCGCGGCTGGTAGATCGCGGTGTGCTGGCAGTGCGCCAGCGGCGTCGTGCCGTTGGCGACCACCAGCGCGTCGAGCTCGACGAAGCGGTGGCCTTTCTTCTCGTAATTCGCGGTGACTTTTGCCCGCGCGCTGATCTCGTCGCCAGCGCATGCGGCTGACAGCAATTGCATGCGGCTGCCGACATGGATCCATGGGCCGAGGATCGTGTTGTCCACGAGCACACGGTTCATCACCCGCTGGATCAGGCCAGGGTGGCCGAGCCCCTCGCGCGCGAAGATCGGATCGGCCTCACGGATGTCGGCGAGGTAGTCGGCTGCATCCTGCCCCGCCCAGCGGCGCGGCGTCGTGCCGAGCCATTTGCCGGTTTCGAAGGTTGCCGAGCTGACCGGCTTGCGCTCGGCAATCGCGGGGACCTCGACATAGTCGCTCAACGACACCGCAGTCGCAATCGCCGGCAGCGACGCCGTCCCCGTCGCGCAGAGCTCGGTGCGGCTGAACACCTCGATCGTGAGCAGGCCGTTGTGTTCGGTCGCATCGACATCGGCGGTCTCGCCGTCATAGACCGGCTTGATGAAACGCGCCTCGATCAACCCGCGCGACAGGAAATCGCGGCCCCAGCGCGCCACCGGCACATGCATCATGTAGGCGAAGACGTCGACGCCGGGGACCAGCCCGCCGGAAAAGCCGAAGCGGCGCGCCACATTGTCGTCATGCATCTTATTTTCGGACTGCTTGGCCGTGTTGTAGGCCTCGACGCGATAGGTTTCGAGCCGGTTCGGCATGGCTTGGCTTTCCCCAAATTCTTGTTGTTTCGGGCCGATCGTAGGCCCTGAGGAACCGGGGTCAATCCCCTCGCCTTTGCGGCCCGAATGGGGTACCACGCGGCTGCTGCGAAACCGCTTCGCAAGCCCCATCTACGGACAATGACGAACCCTCAAAACACCACCCGCATCTATGTCGACGCCGACGCCTGTCCGGTGAAGGACGAGATCTATCGCGTCGCCGGAAGGCACGGCCTGCCCGTGAGCGTGGTCGCGGGCAACTTCATCCGCGTGCCCCAGGATCCGCTGATCGAGCGGGTCGCCGCGGGTGCCGGCATGGACGCGGCCGATGACTGGATCGCGGAACGCGCCGGGCCCGGCGATATCGTCATTACCTCGGATATTCCACTCGCGAGCCGCTGCGTGAAGGCCGGCGCCGATGTGATTGCATCCAACGGCAAGGCGTTCACCGAGGAATCGATCGGGATGACGCTGGCGGTCCGCAACCTGATGACCGATTTGCGCTCGGCCGGCGAAGTCACCGGCGGTCCGAAATCGTATTCACCGCGCGACCGCTCGACGTTTCTGTCGACGCTCGACCAGACCATCCGCCGCATCCAGCGCCGCCGCGCCGATCAGGCCGCAACAAGACAGGACTGAGACACCGCATGGCGCCACCGCTGATTCAACTGCGCGATATCAAGCTGACCTTTGGCGGCACACCGCTCCTGGCGGGCGTCGAACTGTCGGTTTCGACCGGCGAGCGCGTCTGCCTGATCGGCCGCAACGGTTCCGGCAAATCGACGCTGCTCAAGATCGCCGCCGGCCTGGTCGAACCGGATGGCGGCAGCCGTTTCGTGCAGCCCGGCGCCACCATTCGCTACCTGCCGCAGGAGCCGGATTTTTCCGGTTTCTCCACCACGCTGGCCTATGTCGAGGCCGGCCTCAATGCCGGCGACGACCATTATCAGGCGCGCTATCTGGTCGAGCAGCTCGGTCTCAGCGGCGAAGAAGATCCGGCACATGTCTCCGGCGGCGAAGCGCGCCGCGCCGCGCTGGCGCGCGTGCTGGCGCCCTCGCCCGACATCCTGTTGCTGGACGAGCCGACCAACCATCTGGATCTTCCGACCATCGAATGGTTGGAGAGCGAACTGGAGAGCCGCCGCTGCGCGCTGGTGATCATCAGCCACGATCGGCGCTTCCTCGGCAATCTCTCGCGCAGCACCGCCTGGCTCGACCGCGGCCAGATCCGGCAGATCGACCGCGGCTTCAGTGCCTTCGAGGCCTGGCGCGACGAGGTGCTCGCGGAGGAAGAGCGCGACCAGCACAAGCTTGACCGCAAGATCGTCAACGAGGAGCACTGGTTGCGTTACGGCGTCTCGGGCCGCCGCAAGCGCAACGTCAAGCGGCTCGGCAATCTCCACGCGCTGCGCGACCAGCGCCGCACGCATCGCGGCGCGACGGGCAACGCCAACCTCGCGGCTGCCGAAGCCGACAAATCCGGCAAGCTCGTCATTGAGGCCAAGAATATCAGCCGGTCCTATGGCGAGCGAAAGATCGTCGACGGCTTCTCGATCCGCGTCCAGCGCGGCGACCGCATCGGCATCGTCGGCCCGAACGGCGCCGGCAAGACCACGTTGATCGAGATGCTGACCGGCGGCAGCGCACCGGACAGCGGCAGCATACGGCTCGGCGCCAACATCGAGATGGCGACGCTCGACCAGCATCGGGAAAGTCTCGATCCCAAGACGACGCTGGCCGAGGCGCTCACCGGCGGCCGCGGCGACCATGTCATGGTCGGCGGCAAGCCGAAGCATGTCGTCAGCTACATGAAAGACTTCCTGTTCGCCCAGGAACAGATGCGCACGCCGCTGGAGGTGCTGTCGGGCGGTGAACGCGGCCGGCTGATGCTGGCGCGCGCGCTGGCGAAGCCCTCCAACCTCCTGGTGCTGGACGAGCCGACCAACGACCTCGACCTCGAGACCCTCGACGTCCTCGAGGAAATGCTCAGCGACTACGAGGGCACCGTGATCCTGATCAGCCACGATCGCGATTTTCTCGACCGCGTGGTGACGTCCGTGATCGTGCCCGAGGGCAACGGACGCTGGCTCGAATATGCCGGCGGTTATACCGACATGCTGGCCCAGCGCGGCGCCGACGTGAAGCGCGCGACAGCGAAGGCCGTCGAAGAGACGAGAGAACAGCGATCAGCCGCGCCTTCCGGCGTCGCGAGACGACGGCTGACCTTCAACGAGCAACACGCGCTGGAGACGCTGCCCAAGACCATCGCCAAGCTGCAGGCCGAGATCGCCAAGCAGCAGCGCTTCCTTGACGACCCCGATCTCTTCCGCAAGGATCGCAAGCGCTTCGACCAGGCCTCCGACGCTCTGACGAAGGCGCAAAAGGAGCTGGCCGAGGCCGAAGACAAATGGCTGGAGCTAGAAGTGCGGCGCGAAGAGATTGAACAGGCCTAGCGTGCATTTCGCAAAAGTGGGCACCGCTTTTGCAAACGGAATGCGCGCCAACTCAGAGACTTCCATGACAACGACCCTTGCCGCCAAGATCGCCCGTGAGTACGGCACCCCCTGTGCCGTCATCGACATGGACAAGGTCGAGCGCAACATCGCCCGGATTCAGAAGGCCTGCGATGACTCCGGGATCGCCAACCGTCCCCACATCAAGACGCACAAGAACCCGACGATCGGCAAGATGCAGATCGCGGCCGGCGCGAAGGGCATCACCTGCCAGAAGCTCGGTGAAGCCGAGATCATGGTCAATGCCGGGATCGACGACATCCTGATCAGCTACAATCTGCTCGGCGAAGAGAAGATGGCGCGCTTAGGGGCGCTGCAGGCGAAGGCCAACATGACGGTCGCCGCCGACAATTCGACCGTCGTTGCCGGCCTGCCCAAGGCCGCCGCGGCCTCGGGCCGACCGCTGTCGGTCGTGGTCGAATGCGATACCGGCCGCAAGCGCGCCGGCGTCGAGACGCCCGTCGAGGCAATCGCGTTAGCGCGCGAAATCGCCGCGTCCCAAGGGCTCGAGTTCGCCGGCTTCATGATGTATCCGACCGAGACTGGCTGGGCGGACGCGCAAAAATTCTATGACGAAGCTCTGGCTGGCGTGCGCGCGCACGGGCTGGATGCAAAAATCGTCTCGACCGGCGGAACGCCGAACCTGAAGAATATCGGCAAGCTCAAGGGCGGCACCGAGCACCGCTTCGGCACCTACATCTACAACGACCGCATGCAGGTCGCCGCCGGCTCCGCCACCTGGGACGACTGCGCGCTGCACATCTATTCGACCGTGGTGAGCCGCGCTGCACCTGAGCGCGGCATTCTGGACGCCGGCTCGAAGACGCTGACGACCGACACCGGCGGCCTCGACGGCCACGGCCTCATCCTGGAGCACCCCGAAGCGAAGATCGCACGCTTCGCCGAAGAGCACGGCTTCCTCGACCTCTCCCGCAGCAACACCCGGCCCAATGTCGGCGACGTGGTCCGCATCGTGCCCAATCACGTCTGCGTCGTCGTCAACATGATGGACGAAGTCGTGATGGTGCGCGGCGAGGAGATCATCGGCACACTGCCGGTGGCGGCACGGGGAAAGCTGCGGTAGGGCTCCGTGGGATGGGTGGAGCGTGCGCTCTACCCGTCCTTCAGGGCGAGCCGTCGCAACACGCCCCTGGCCGCCGCAGCCCCCGTCGCGAACGAGGCCTGGAGCAAATAGCCACCCGTCGGTGCCTCCCAGTCCAGCATCTCACCGGCTGCAAACACGCCCGGCAGCTTGCGGATCATGAAGTCCGAGTCGAGTTCATCGAAGGAAATCCCGCCGGCGCTGGAGATCGCGCGCGCGATTGGCGCGACGCCCGTGAGCTTGATTGGCACCGCGTTGATGAGCTCGGCCAATCGTTCAGCCGACATTGCCGACAACGATTGGCGAGCACCGATGGCGGCTTCCTGCAACAGCCCGACCGCAACGGGCGGCAGCTGCGCAGCCTTGCGCAGGAAGTTGGAGAACGATTGCTTGCCGCGCGAAGCGGACAGGCGCTTGACGAGTTCGCCATGATCGATATCCGGCCGCAAACCGACCTGCAGGACCGCTTCGCCGTTCGCCGCGATCGCCTCGCGCAGTTCGGCCGACAACGCATAGATCGCCCCGCCCTCGATCCCGCCGCTTGTGATCATCGCCTCGCCGCGCGCGCGGTGCGGGCCGAAGGACAGCGTGATGCCCTTGAGCGGTTGGCCTTCGAAGCGCGCGCGGAAGATTTCGGACCATGCCACGGTGAAGCCGGAGTTCGCCGGCCGCAGCGGCGAGATCGCAACGCCTTTGTCGGCCAGGATCGTCGTCCAGCCGCCATCGGAGCCTAGTCGCGGCCAGCTGGCGCCGCCGAGTGCCAGCACTGTCGCATCCGCGGCGATGGTGGCGCCGCCGCCCAGTGTGTCAAAGACCAGTCGTCCGTCCCCGTCCCAGCCCATCCAGCGCTGGCGAAACGCAAAGCGCACGCCCGCGGCATCGAGCCGTCGTAGCCAGGCCCGCAGCAGGGGTGAGGCCTTGAACGCCTTCGGAAACACACGCCCGCTGGAGCCGACAAAGGTCGGCTCGCCCAGCGCCTCGCTCCACGCGCGCAGCGCGTCAGGCGGGAACGCTTCGATCGCCGCTTGCAACCTCTGCGCCGCCTCACGGTAGCGTGTGATGAACTGCGGCAGCGGTTCGCTGTGGGTGAGATTGAG
This sequence comes from Bradyrhizobium sp. WSM4873, assembly GCF_055811355.1. Classification (NCBI taxonomy): domain Bacteria; kingdom Pseudomonadati; phylum Pseudomonadota; class Alphaproteobacteria; order Hyphomicrobiales; family Nitrobacteraceae; genus Bradyrhizobium; species Bradyrhizobium sp. WSM4873. The sequence continues at coordinate 377,652 of NZ_JBVVPS010000001.1, forward strand.
CCCGCCGCGGCCGGCCATCAGGAATTTGCGGCCCGCGGACGGCATCGCGTCGTAGACGGTGACGCGAGCACCGGCTCGCGCGAGCACCTCTGCCGCCATCAGCCCGGCAGGGCCGGCGCCAATGACGGCGACGGCTGTCAGAGTTTTACCCCGGCACGCGCAGCGGCCTGCGCCACGTATTTCTGCGTCTGCTCGAAAGCCCCCTGCAGCGCCTTCGCCTTCGACATGTCGCTGATCTCGGCGAAATGCTCCGCGACCGCGTCCGGCGTCCACTCGGACTCCGGCAGGTTGATGCCTTCGCTCTCGACAATCTTGATCACCGCGAAGGAACCGGCGCCGGCGCCCATGATGGTACGGGTCGGCGCGTCCTCGCTCAGCATGTACTCGACCGCGGGCGTGATCGCGTTCGGCTTCATCAACTGCAGCGCCTGCGGCGGCAGCAGCTCTTCCGTCATGCGGGTTGCCGCCGTCGGCGAGATGATGTTGACGCGAATGTCGGTCTTGCGGCCCTCCTCCGCCAGCACGTTCATCAGGCCAACCATGCCGGATTTGGCCGCACCGTAATTGGCCTGGCCGAAATTGCCGTAGAGGCCGGAGGACGACGTCGTCAGCACGATGCGGCCATAGTTGCGATCGCGCATGCCGGCCCAGGCCGCCTTGCAGCAATAAAAGGTGCCGACGAGGTGCACGTCGAGCACCTTCTGGAAATCGGCCGCTTCCATCTTGCCAAACGACTTGTCGCGCAAAATGCCGGCATTGGCACACAAGAGGTCCACGCTGCCCCACTCCTTGGTGGCGCGCTCGACCATCGCCGTGACCTGCTCGAAATTGGAGACGTCGGCGCCATCTGCCATGGCGGTGCCGCCCGCTTTACGGATCTCCTCGACCACGGCTTCCGCCGGCGACAGCGAGCCGCCGCTGCCGTCGCGCGCGCCGCCGAAATCGTTGACCACGACCTTGGCGCCGCGGCTCGCCAATCCCAGCGCATGCGCCTTACCGAGACCATTGCCCGCGCCGGTGACGATGGCGACGCGTCCGTCGAACCTGATTGCCATGAGTGCAGTTCCTGCTTCTTCTTCCTTCTCCCCTTGTGGGGGAAGGTGGCATAGGCGGCCAACGGCCGCCGTTCCTGGTTAAAACGCCAACGCGTAGCGTTGGCTACGGCGCCGGATGAGGGGTCTCTCACAACGGATGTGCTCGCGGAGAGAGACCCCTCACCCGCCTCGCGTTCCGCGAGGCACCCTCTCCCACAAGGGGAGAGGGGTCGAGCGCACCGATTTGGACAACTTTTGAGCAGCGTTGGGGAGCCGGGTCAAGCCCGGCAAAAACTGTTAGCGTCAGGCGAAATAGATCAACCCGAGCCAGTCTGCGACCAGCGCGGGCTTGTCCTCGCCTTCGATCTCCACAGTGACGTTGGTGCGGGACTGCAATTCATTAGGCTTGCGCAGCTTGGCTTCCGCCAGCACGAAACGGCCGCGAACGCGCTTGCCCGAGCGCACCGGCGAGATGAAGCGCAGCTTGTCGAAACCGTAATTGACCCCCATCGTGGTGCCCGCGATGACGGGCATCACCTCGTAGGACATGATCGACAGCAGCGACATCGTCAGGAATCCGTGTGCGATCGTGGTGCCGAACGCCGTCTCCTTCTTCGCACGCTCCGGGTCGACGTGAATGAACTGGTGATCCTCGATCACGTCGGCATAGGTGTCGATGCGGGGCTGATCGACCAGGTGCCACGACGACACCCCGATCTCCTTGCCGACCATGGCCTGATAGGCCTCCAGCGCAATCGGCGGCTTCTTCCAGATTTCGTTCACTTAGGTCTCGCTCCGTGTTTTCGACAGCTCCGGAAAATCCTCTTCGCGGAATTCCCGGCCGCGCAGGGGATCGTTGCGATCGTCGTCGCGCTCGAGACGTCTGAGCTGAACGCGGCGGATCTTTCCCGAGATCGTCTTCGGCAGCTCCGTGACGATTTCGAGGCGGCGGATGCGCTTGAACGGCGCAAGACGCGTGTGGAGGTGCTTGAAGATGGAGAGCGCGGTTTCCGGCGAGCGCTCCGCGCCGGATGTCAGCAGCACAAACGCCTTGGGAATCGCGAGCCGGATCGGATCCGGGCTTGGCACGACGGCGGCTTCCGCGACGAGCTCGTGCTCGAGCAACACGCTCTCGAGCTCGAACGGGCTGATGCGATAGTCGGAGGATTTGAACACGTCGTCGGACCGGCCGACGAAGGTGAGATAGCCATCGTCGTCTTCGAACACGACGTCGCCGCTGCGATAGAGTTCGCCTTCGGCGCCGGATAGTCCGCCGTCGTCGCCCTGATAGCCCTGCATTAGGCCGGCGGGGCGGTTTTCGCCGAGCACCAGAGCCACCTCGCCCTCCTTGGCCGGATGACCATCGGCGTCGCTGACTTGCACGCGATAGCCCGGCAGCGGCCGGCCCATCGAGCCGATCTTGATCTTTTGCCCCGGCGAGTTGCCGGCGAGCGCCGTCGTTTCCGTCTGCCCGTAACCATCGCGGATGGTGAGGCCCCAGGCGGCCTGCACCTGGTCGATCACCTCAGGATTGAGCGGCTCGCCGGCGCCGCAGACCTCGCGCAACGCCACCTTGAACGACGCCAAATTCTCCTGGATGAACAGCCGCCACACCGTCGGCGGCGCGCACAGCGTGGTGACGCCGCAGCGGCCGATGGTGGCAAGCAGGCCCTTGGCATCGAAGCGCGGCTGGTTGACCACGAACACGGTCGCGCCCGCATTCCACGGCGCGAAGAAGCAGCTCCAGGCGTGCTTGGCCCAGCCGGGCGAAGAGATATTGAGATGGACGTCACCCGGCTTTAGCCCGATCCAGTACATGGTCGAGAGATGGCCGACGGGATAACTGCGCTGGCTGTGCCGCACCAACTTTGGCTTTGCCGTAGTGCCCGAGGTGAAATAGAGCAGCATCGGATCGCCGGCGTTGGTCGGACCGTCGGCTGCAAAGCTCTCCGACGCCATTGCCGCCTCATCATAGGAAAGCCAGCCATCGGAGGCCTCGCCCACGACGATGCGGACGATATTGTCGGCGCCAAGGCTTGCGAACTTCGCAACCTGGTCCTGCGCTGCCACCACCGCCTTCGCCTTGCCGCGATCGAGCCGGTCGCGCAGCTCGTCGGCGGTGAGCAGCGTTGTCGCGGGAATCACGACGACGCCGAGCTTGATCGCGGCCAGCATCGTCTCCCAGAGCGGAACGACATTGCCGAGCAGCAGCAGGAGATGGTCGCCGCGCTTGAGGCCCTGCGCGCGGAGGAAGTTCGCGACCTGGTTGGAGCGGCGCGACAACGCCCCGAACGAGAGCTTGGTCTGCCGGTCCTGCGCGGCATCGACGATCCAGAGCGCAGGACGATCCTTGCTGTCCGCATTCGCCGCCAGCTCGGCGTCGAACCAGTCGAGCGCCCAGTTGAACGGAACCGGATCGGGCCAGCGGAAGTCCTTGACCGCTGTCTCGTAGTCCGTGCGGTTATGAAGCAGAAACGCGCGCGCTTCCTGAAATGTCGTCATCAAGCTTTCCCGGCCAGCCCCCTAACGTGCTTGATAATTCCGGAAAAATCCACCCCGCCCTGGCCGGCTGCGTCGAATGACTGATAGATCTCCTGCGCATGTTTGCCGAGCGGCGTTGCCGCGCCCGCGGCCTTGGCGGCGTCCTGCGCCAGCGTCAGATCCTTCACCATCAGCGCCGAGGCAAAACCCGGCTTGTAATCGTTGTTGGCAGGCGAGGTCGGCACTGGCCCGGGCACCGGGCAATAGGTCGTCAGCGACCAGCACTGGCCCGACGAGGTCGAAGCGACGTCGAACAGCGCCTGGTGCGAGAGCCCGAGCTTCTCGGCCAACGCAAACGCCTCGCTCACCGCGATCATGGAAATGCCGAGGATCATGTTGTTGCAGATTTTTGCCGCCTGGCCCGCGCCGGCACCGCCGCAATGCACGATCTTCTTGCCCATGTTCTCCAGCACGGGCTTTGCCGCTGCGAACGCGTTGTCCTCGCCGCCGCACATGAAGGTGAGCGTCGCGCCCTTGGCGCCGCCGGTGCCGCCGGAGACCGGCGCGTCGACCGAAAGCACGCTGTGCTTGGCCGCCAGCACATGCGCCTGGCGCGCGCTCTCGACGTCGATGGTGGAACTATCGATGATCAGCGCGCCCTTGGTCATGACAGGAACGACCTCGCCCCACACGCCGAGCACATGCTTGCCGGCCGGCAGCATGGTGACAACGACATCGGCGCCCTTCACGGCGCCTGCCGCGCTCTCGGCGATGCCCGCGCCATCGGCCTTGGCCTGGTTGCGGGAGGCCTCGGCGAGGTCGAAAGCAACGACCTTGTGGCCGGCCTTGACCAGATTGGCGGCCATGGGGCCGCCCATGTTGCCGAGACCGATGAATGCGATCGTGGCCATCTTCATTTCCTCCGCTGAACGCTTCGTTGATTAGTTGAACTTCAATTCGTCGGCGCCGATCTCGGCGAGATACCGCGCAAGCATCTCCGGCGCGACGTCCTCGATCCGCGACGGCGACCACGTCGGATTGCGGTCCTTGTCGATCACGGCGGCCCGCACGCCTTCGCGAAAGTCGTCGCTGCGGAAGACTTCCAGCGCGGCACGATATTCGCGCACCAGGCACTCTTCCAGGCTCGACGCGGTACGCGCGAGCCGTAGCAGCTTGAGCGTCACCACCATGCCACGCGGCGATTTTTCGTTGAGCGTCTTCAACGTCGCCAGCGCGAACTCGGAACCGTCGCGCTTGAGCGCGGCAAAGATGTCTTCCATGCGGTCGAAGCCGAACAGTGCATCGATGATCGGCTCTTTTGCAGCCACCGGTCCCGCGGCTTCTCCAGTCGCAAAACCGTTGATGAGCTTGCTCACATCGGCCGCGGTCACGCCCTGGCGAACCTTGGTCAGCGCCTCGCGCAGCCCCGGCCATTTGGCCGCCGGCACCACAGCGTCGGCGAATTTCGCGTGAATCGCGTCGGGGCCGTTCATGGTCTGGCCGGTCAGGCCGAAATAAGTGCCGATCTCACCGGGCGAGCGCGACAATAGAAAGGTGCCGCCCACATCCGGGAAGAAACCGAGCCCGACCTCGGGCATCGCAAGCCTGGTGCGGTCAGTCACGATTCGATGGCTCGCATGTGCCGAAAGCCCGACGCCGCCGCCCATCACGATGCCGTCCATGAAGGCGACATAGGGTTTGGGGAATTTCTTGATCCGCGCGTTGAGGATGTACTCTTCCCGCCACAGGATCTTGCCGAGGTCGCCGTCGACCTTGGAGCTCTCCCAGAGCGCGCGGATGTCGCCGCCGGCGCACAGGCCGCGCTCGCCGGCACCTTCCAGCACGATCACGGCAACGGCTGGATCGGCCTCAAAACGGTCGAGCGCCTTATCGATGTCGCGAAACATCTCCAGCGTCACGGCATTGATCGCCTTCGGACGATTGAGCCTGATAATGCCGGCGGCGCCCTCGACCCGTGCGACGAGATCGCCCTCCTCCACACCACTCATCGGGCGCCCTCGATCAATTTGCGCGCCACGATCAGCCGCATGATTTCATTGGTGCCTTCGAGAATCTGGTGCACGCGCAAATCGCGCACGATCTTCTCGATGCCGTATTCGCTGAGATAGCCGTAGCCGCCATGAAGCTGGAGCGACTGGTTGGCGACCTCGAAGCCGACGTCGGTGCCGAAGCGTTTTGCCATCGCGCAGAGCATTGTGGCGTCCGTATCTTTCCGGTCGAGTGCAGCCGCTGCCCGCCACAAGAAGGTGCGCGCAGCTTCTAACTCGATCGCCATGTCAGCTAGCTTAAACTGCAGCGCCTGGAATTCGTCGAGCCGCTTTCCAAACGCCTTGCGCTCCTTCATGTAGGCGCGCGCCTTGTCGAGTGCGGTCTGCGCGCCGCCGAGCGAGCAGGCCGTGATGTTGAGACGCCCGCCGTCAAGGCCCGCCATCGCGATCTTGAAGCCAATGCCCTCCTCGCTCAAGCGATTGGCGACCGGCACGCGTGCGTTCTCGAAGATCACGGCGCGGGTCGGCTGCGCGTTCCAGCCCATCTTGCGCTCGTTGGCGCCGAACGAGACGCCCGGCGTCTTGCCGTCAATCACGAGCGTCGAGATGCCGCCGGGACCGTCGCCACCGGTGCGCACCATCGCGACCAGCAGGTCGGTGCCGCCGGCGCCGGAGATGAACTGCTTCTGGCCGTTGAGGACGTAATGATCGCCCTCGCGCACGGCACGGGTGCGGAGCGCTGCCGCGTCCGAGCCGGCGCCGGGCTCCGTCAGGCAGTAGCTCGCAATCAGCTCCATGGTGCAGAGCTTGGGCAACCATGTGTGGCGCTGGGTGTCGCTGCCATAGGCATCGATCATCCAGGACGCCATGTTGTGGATGGAGATGAAGGCCGACGTGGTCGGACAGCCGGTCGCCAGCGCCTCGAAGATCAGCGCAGCGTCGAACCGCGTCATGGCGGAGCCGCCGACATCGTCGCGGATGTAGATGCCGCCCATGCCGAGCGCTGCTGCCTCGCGCATCACCTCGACGGGAAAATGCTTCTCCTCGTCCCAACGCAGCGCATGCGGCGCGATCTTTCCCGCCGCAAACGCCAACGCCATCTCGCGAACCGCGATCTGATCCTCGTTCAGAGCGAACTGCATGATGGGCTGCTCATGTTTTACTCGTCATTGCGAGCGAAGCGAAGCAATCCAGACCGCCTCCGCGGAAAGATGCTGGATTGCTTCGTCGCTGCGCTCCTCGCAATGACGGCGGACGGGATCACTTCATCAGCGGGATCGAGAACTCCGCGCCTTCCTTGACGCCGGACGGCCAGCGCGAGGTCACCGTCTTGGTCTTGGTGTAAAAGCGGACCGAATCCGGGCCGTGCTGGTTGAGATCGCCGAAGCCCGACTTCTTCCAGCCGCCGAAGGTATAATAGGCGATCGGCACCGGGATCGGCACGTTGATGCCGACCATGCCGACGTTGACCTTGGCCGCGAAGTCGCGCGCGGCGTCGCCGTCGCGGGTGAAGATCGCAACGCCGTTGCCGTAATCATGCTCCGACGGCAGCGCCAGCGCTTCCTTGTAATCGTGCGCACGCACGACCGAGAGCACAGGCCCAAAAATCTCTTCCTTATAGATCCGCATGTCCTTGGTGACGTTGTCGAACAGCGAGCCGCCGAGATAGAAGCCATTCTCGTAGCCCTGCATCTTGAAGCCCCGACCGTCGACGGCGAGCGTCGCGCCTTCCTTGATGCCGATGTCGATATAGCCCTTCACCTTCTCGACCGCCTCGCGCGTCACCAACGGACCGTAATCGGCGGAGGGATCGATCGAAGTGCCGATCTTGAGCGACTCGACGCGCGGGACCAGCTTTTCCATCAAGCGGTCGGCTGTGGACTTGCCGACGGGGACCGCGACGGACACGGCCATGCAGCGTTCGCCGGCCGAGCCATAGCCGGCGCCGATCAGTGCGTCGACGGCCTGGTCCATGTCGGCGTCGGGCATGATGATGGCGTGGTTCTTGGCGCCGCCAAAACACTGGCAGCGCTTGCCGGTCTGCGCGGCGCGCTCGTAGATGTATTGCGCGATCGGCGTGGAGCCGACGAAACCGACGGCCTTGATATCGGGATCGTCGAGGATGGCGTCGACCGCTTCCTTGTCGCCGTTGACGACATTGAGGATGCCGGCCGGCAGGCCCGCCTCGATCATCAGCTCGGCAAGCATCATCGGCACGCCGGGATCGCGCTCCGACGGCTTCAGGATGAAGGCGTTGCCGCAGGCAATCGCGGGCGCGAACTTCCACATCGGGATCATCGCCGGGAAATTGAACGGCGTGATGCCGGCAACGACGCCGAGCGCCTGGCGCATCGAGTAGATGTCGATGCCGGGGCCGGCGCCTTCGGTGTATTCGCCCTTCATCAGATGCGGGACACCGCAGGCGAATTCCGCGACTTCGAGGCCGCGCTGGATGTCGCCCTTGGCGTCAGGAACGGTCTTGCCATGCTCGCGGGCGAGCAGTTCGGCGAGCTTGTCGTAGTCGCGCTGCACCAGCTCGACAAACTTCATCATGACGCGGGCGCGGCGCTGCGGGTTGGTCGCAGCCCATTCCGGCTGCGCGGCGCGGGCGTTCTCCACGGCAGCGCGGACCTCGGTCTTGGACGCGAGCGCCACCTTGGCCTGGACGTCACCGGTCATCGGCTCGAAAACGTCGGCGGTGCGGCCCGAGGTGCCCTTGACCTCCTTGCCACCAATGAAATGTCCGACTGAACGCATGGAATGGTCTCCTTGAGGCGAGCTTGAACGCTTTGACAAATCCTATCGACCTGCATTTTATAGGATTCAAGTCTGAGATAATGCACCATAGATGTGCGAAAATGCTGGATCAAGGCGCTATCGACTGGGACGACTTCCGCTTCGTGCTGGCCATCGTGCGGGGCGGCTCGGTCTCGGCTGCGGCAAAGCAGCTCGGCGTCGACCATGCCACCGTCATCCGCCGTGTCGACCGGCTGGAGAAGCACCTCTCGGCCAAGCTGTTTGACCGGCGCAAGACCGGTTACCTGCTGACAGAGGCCGGCCAGCGCGTCGCCGACAGCGCCGAAGCCATCGAATCGACCATCGTCGCCAACCAGGAGCAGGTCGGTGGCTCCGTGGCGCGGCTGACCGGCACGGTACGGATCGGCGCGCCAGATGGATTTGGCACCGCCTTCCTGGCGCCCCGGCTCGCTCCGTTCGCCGACCGGTATCCCGATCTCGATTTGCAACTGGTGGCCACCGCGCGGCTGTTCAGCCTCTCCAAACGCGAGGCCGATATCGCCATCAGCCTCACCATGCCGAAGGAAGGGCGCATCGTCGGCCGCAAGCTGCTCGACTACCGACTCGGACTCTATGCCGCACCCAACTATCTCGACCGCTTCCCGAAAATCACCTCGCGTGAGGTCCTGCCGCAACATCGTTTCGTCGGCTATATCGAGGAGCTCTTGTTCACGCCCGAGCTCGACTATCTGCCGCAGGTGTCGCCGAAGATCTCCGCGCGCTTGCGCAGCGCCAATCTGATCGCGCAACTCAATGCCACGCTCGCAGGCTTCGGTATCGCCGTGCTGCCGCACTTCATGGCGGCCGACTATCCGCAGCTGATTGCGGTGCTGGCGGAAGAGGTCTCGATCACCCGCACCTTCTGGATGCTGATGCACGCCGACAGCAAAGATCTGGCGCGGATTCGCGCCGTGGCGGATTATATTTCCGAGATCGTGGAGCGCGAGCGGGCGCTGTTTGCGGGGCGGACTTCGTAGGGTGGGTTAGCCATACAGATGCGCAAAGCGCATCTGCTCGGCGTAACCCACCAACTTCGTCCAGCACTCACCGAAGCATGGTGGGTTACGCCTTTGGCTAACCCACCATACGCGTTCAACGGCACCTCGGCCTAGCTCTGCTTCGGCTTCTTCGCCACCGTTGCCTTCGGCTCACGCCGCGCGCCGTCCAGCGCGCTGTCCTTGCCCGTCTTCAGCACCTCGTCCGACAGTTCGCTGGAGCCGGCGATGCGCGCCAGCAACATGGTGCCGGCCATGGTCGCCAGGGTCGCGATTGCCTGCTTGCGCGCGGCCTTGCGCGGCAGATTCGGGATAAAGTCCGTGATCATCTCGATCATCTCGTCGAGCTTGCCGGCAAAGGCCTTTCGCGTCTTCGGGCTCTCCCGGGCGATCTCGGCGCCGAGCGCGGGGATCGAGCAACCGTGACCGGGGTTGTCGCGATGCACCGTGGAGAGATAGGTCTCGACGATCTGACTGAGCTGCTTCTCCGGCGCGACCTGGTCGGACTGCTTGCGCCAGTGCTCCATCGAACGATTCATGGCGTAGTCGAACGCCTCGATCACCAGCGCCTCGCGCGAGTCGAAATGGGCGTAGAAGCCGCCATGGGTCAGGCCCGCTTCCTTCATCAGGTCGGCGACGCCAATGCCGTGGGCGCCCTTTTCGCGCAGCCGCACGGAGGCCTTCTTCACGATACGGTCGTGGGTTTCCTGCTTGTGTTCCCGGGAATAGCGCATGCGGATCTCATTGGATGTCGGAGGTCATCTAATAACACGGATATCGGCCTGACGGCGCATTAATTCCTGGTAAAATTGTTGCCGATCATGGAAAAGGTCGCCGTTGCGTGCACCGCAAGTGCCCCCTTACCATCGCGGACGAAGCCCTCGGTGTAGCTGGTCTGGCGTCCCAGCTTGATCACCTTGCCTTCGGCGGCGATCAGCCCGGACCGGACCGAGAGCGGACGCAGGAAGGCCATTTTCAGATCGAGGGTGACGGAGCCCTGCCCGGACTCCAGCCTGGTCGAGATCGCACATCCCATCGCGGTGTCGATCAGCGCGGCGGCTGCGGCTCCGTGCAGGATCCCGATGGTGTTCTCGAGATCCTCACGCGGCTCGAGTTCCATGACGATCCGGCCCGGCTCGACCACGGCCATGACGAAGCCGATCAGCTTGGCAAACGGTGGCGGCGGCAACCGTCCGTCGCGGATGCCCAGCATCGCATCCATGCCTGACAGGCCCATCGCCACTTTCGCAACCGGCGCAGGCACCTGCCACTCCACCAGCCGCTCGCGCCGCTGCGCGGGCGAAAACAGGTCGAGTTGATCGACGTTGGTCATCGCGGCCTCTTTGTATGATTTTCATCATACTATTCTGCGGACTTCGCGCTGGCAACTGCCTCCTCGCCCGCTTGACAAGCCGGGCGTTTCGGCCCGGAAGTGATCCCGACAGGCGCGCCCTCGCGCAAGTCCACGAAACCTTCGAGATGCCACCATGGAAATGCTCAACAACCACTGCGGCGTAACGCGCGATGCGCGCGGCGTCGTTCATGTCGCGATCTGCAACGCCGGCTCGCTGAACATTTTGGGCTCGCCCGTCACCGAAGCGGTGCGCAAAGGCTTGCAGCAGCTCTCGTCGGACCGCAGCATCCGGGTTGTGGTGCTGCGCGGCCAGAGCGAGAAGAGCATGATCGGCGGCGCCGACATCAAGGAGATGGCCGGGCTCGACCAGAAGTCCGCCGAGGCCTTCATCAGCCGCCTGCGCGACCTCTGCGAGGCCGTGCGCCAATTCCCGGTCCCGGTGATTGCGCGCATGCCCGGCTGGTGCCTCGGCGGCGGGCTCGAAGTCGCTGCCGCCTGCGATTTCCGGATCGCCGCCCATGATGCGCATTTCGGCATGCCGGAGGTGCGCGTCGGCATTCCCTCGGTGATCCATGCCGCGCTGCTGCCGCGTCTGATCGGCTGGGCCCGCGCGCGCTGGCTGGTGATGACCGCGGAGAACATCGACGCGCCGACGGCACTGGCCTGGGGATTGGTCGACAAGGTCGCGCCGGAGGGCGGGCTCGATGCCGAGGTCGAGCATCTCGTGACGGCACTGCTCGAATGCGGCCCCGAGGCGCTGCGGTCGCAGAAGGCATTGCTGCGGCAGTGGGAGGAACTGCCGCTCACGGAGTCGGTGAATCTGAGCGTCAAGGTCTTTGGCGAGTCGTTCCTGACCGACGAGCCGACGCGGCTGATGGGCGCGTTTGTGAATCGGAAGCGATAGGGCCACCAGCAACGGTGTCATGCCCGGCGCAGGCCGGGCATCCAGTACTCCGCGCGCCATCGGTTCAATCACAACCGCCTGGGCGTACTGGATCGCCCGCTTGCGCGGGCGATGACAGCAAGTTGTGGGACAACTCTTCGGCTCGCACGACCAAATCTCATGCGAACCACAAGATTTTCTCATGCCGGACGCAGTTGCATTTTTTGCGCCGCATCATATGATGATCATAATCTTACATGTCCGACATCGTAGGGAGTCTCCCCCATGGCAGAAGCCGCCGATCCCGTCGTCATCGTCTCCGCCGTCCGTAGCCCGCTCGGCCGCTTCATGGGCGAGCTGTCGCCGCTTCCCGCACACAAGCTCGGTTCGCACGTGATCGGCGCGGCACTCGAGCGTGCCAAGGTTGCGCCGGAGAAGGTCGGCGAGGTCTTCATGGGCTGCGTCCTTCCCGCCGGCCAGGGCCAGGCCCCGGCGCGCCAGGCTGCGCGTGCCGCCGGCCTGCCCGACGCCACTGGGGCGACCACCGTGAACAAGGTCTGCGGCTCCGGCATGAAAGCGACCATGCTGGCGCACGACATCATTCGCGCCGGCTCGGCCGAGATCGTCGTCTCCGGCGGCATGGAGAGCATGAGCAATGCGCCGTATCTGCTGGCGAAGGCGCGCGGCGGCTACCGCGCCGGCCATGACCGCATCATCGACCACATGATGATGGACGGGCTGGAAGATGCCTACGAGACCGGCCGCTCCATGGGCGATTTCGGCGAGGCGACGGCAGAGGCCTATCAATTCACCCGCAAGGACCAGGACGCCTATGCGATGGAAACGTTGAGCCGTGCGCGCAAGGCGGTCGAGGGCGGTGCGTTCAAGGCCGAGATCGCGCCGATCACGCTGAGCGAGAAGGCAGGTCCCCGCACCGTCGCCAATGACGAGCATCCGCTGAAGGTCGATCCCGCAAAAATCCCCGGGCTGAAGCCGGCGTTCCGCGCCAACGGCACCATCACGCCGGCGGCCTCCTCCGCCAACGCCGATGGCGCCGCTGCGTTGGTGCTGACCAAGCGCTCGCTCGCCGATCGCAGCGGCCTGCCGGCTCTCGCCGTGATCAAGGGCCACGCCACCCACAGCCAGGAACCGCAATGGTTCACCACGGCGCCGATCCCGGCGATCCGCAAGCTCTTGGACAAAGTCGGCTGGAGTGCCGGCGATGTCGATCTGTTCGAGATCAACGAAGCCTTCGCCGTGGTGGCGATGGCGGCGCAGCGCGATCTCAGCATTTCCCGCGACAAGCTCAACATCAACGGCGGCGCCTGCGCGCTCGGCCATCCGATCGGCGCCACCGGCGCACGGCTGATCGTGACGCTGCTGCATGCGCTCGAGGCGCGAAACCTCAAACGCGGCGTAGCGGCGCTCTGCATCGGCGGCGGCGAAGCCACTGCGATCGCGGTGGAGCGCCTGACGCACTGACGTAAAAGTCCGGAAATGAGGGAACTCTGTCATTTCAGACAGACGCGTCCCGTGCCATTCTGCAAACTCGCGCAGGTGTTTCAAATCCTGCCCATCAAGATTGAGGCCCAATGATCTCGAACTGGCTCGCGGCAGCACTCGGCCGCCGCAATATCCATTACGGCTGGGCGATGGTCGGCGTGACCTTCCTCACCGCGCTGATCAGCGCCGGCACGGTCGGCGCGCCCGGCGTGTTCATCGTTCCGCTTCAGAAGGAGTTCGGCTGGAGCACGGCGGAGATCTCCTCCGCACTGTCGATCCGCTTCATCCTGTTCGGGCTGATGGCGCCGTTCGCGGCCGCGCTTCTCAACCGCTACGGGCTGCGCAACGTCACGCTGACCGCGCAGCTCATCGTCGTCTCGGCGCTGGTGCTCTCGCTCGGCATGACAGAGGTCTGGCAGCTCGTCGCGCTGTGGGGTGTGGTGATCGGGATCGGCACCGGCATGACTGCGCTGGTGCTGGGCGCCACCATCGCGACGCGCTGGTTCGCGGCGCGGCGCGGCCTCGTCGTCGGCATCATGACCGCGAGCGTCGCCACCGGCCAGCTCGTATTCCTGCCGCTGCTGGCAAGCCTCACCGAACGTTTCGGCTGGCGGCTTGCACTCGGCTTTGTCTGCATCGCGCTTGGTGTTTCCGCCCTCGCGGTCCTGCTCGCGATGCGCGACCGTCCGAGCGATTTGGGCCTGCGCCCGTTCGGCGACGAAGGCACCACCCCCCTGCCCGCGCCGCCCGTCAGCCATGGCTCGATCACCGGCGTCGCACTCGGCACGCTGCGCGACGCCTCGAAGAGCAGCGCGTTCTGGGTCCTGTTTGCGACGTTCTTCGTCTGCGGTGCATCGACCAATGGCCTCGTGCAGGTGCATCTGATTCCGATGTGCCTCGATTTCGGCATCCCGCAGGTGCAGGCCGCAGGCTTGCTGGCTGCGATGGGCATCTTCGACTTCTTCGGCACCATCATTTCGGGCTGGCTGTCGGACCGCTACGACAACCGCTATTTGCTGTTCTGGTATTACGGCCTGCGCGGGCTCTCGCTGATCTTCCTCCCCTTCAGCGATTTCTCGTTCTATGGGCTCTCGATCTTCGCGATGTTCTATGGGCTCGACTGGATCGCAACCGTGCCGCCCACGGTGCGCCTCACCGCGCAGAAATTCGGACCCGAGCGCGCCAATCTGGTGTTCGGCTGGATCTTTGCCGGCCACCAGCTCGGCGCCGGCACCGCCGCCTTCGGCGCCGGTTTCTCGCGGACGGTCTATCAGAGCTACCTGCCCGCCTTCTTCATCGCCGGCGCGCTCTGCGTGTTCGCATCGCTGATCGTGCTGACGCTGTCGCGACAACCGAAGCCAAAGCCGCAGGCCGCGATGGCTTAGTATCTGATCGTGGTGGTGACGCCGAAGACCGCGGCGTCACCGATCCGCGCAACACCGCTCTGGTCGTCCGGATTCTGGACGCCGCCCGAGGGACGGAACACATATTGGAAGTACGGCGCGATCAGCCAGCCCGGCTTGATGTGCGCCTCGTAGATCATCTCGATCAGGGTCTCGTTGCTGCGCACCGGGCTCTGGATGCCGGAGTAGAGCTGGGTGTCGACGTCGAGATTGCGCGCGGTGTTCGAGATGCGCATGTAGGCCGCGGCCACGCCAAAGCGGTCGAGCGAACGGCCCGGGACGAAGCCGACAAAGCCGATGCCGCCGTCGAGATAGAGATCGATCAGGTTCCGGTCCGGCGGGCTGTAGGCGATGCGGCCGAACGCGGTGACGCCCGGGATCGAGGCCGACGTGCTGTTGTCCTTGACCTCCGGCGGGCGATAGAGCACCTGCTCGATGACGGCAAAGACTCCGTAGTTGCCGCGAAGCCTTGCCGGAATGCCGCTGCCGTCGCGATCGGCGATCGACCGCCCATCCGCGGCAAAGCGCTGGCTGTCGAACGAGCCATAGTGCTTCCAGGCGCCCGGCGTGACATTTCCGGCAAGCGATCGGCCGCCGATATCCATATCGTAATTGAAGCGGACCTGCCCGATCACCCACGGCGGGTCGTTGAAGCGAAAGGCGAGACCATGATGGTCGCGAAGCTGCGGATCTGCATCGCCAGGTCCTGACGGATCGCCGTTGAAGACAGCACCGAATGCCGTGATCTGATCCGTCAGCGCGGCCTTGATGCGAATGCCAGGCACCGCGATTGGCGGAGCCGGGCCGCCGGCCGGAAGGTTCGACGCCTTGATCGCCGGCCAGCCGAACGTGCCGTTGATGAAGAGGTCGTCGGTCTGGCTGTCGAAGAACTCGACATCGGCGGCCTCCTGGCCGGCCCTGATGTTCAAGCGGTCGTTGAAGAAGCTCTGCTCGAAATAGGCATTGTAGAGCCGCTGGTCCGGCAGCGCCTCGATCTCACTGATGGTGGCGAGATTCATGACGTAGTTGCGGCTCAGGCCCCGCCCGTAGATCACGAAGGCATTGGCGTAGAAACGGCCACCGGTCCAGCCGACCAGCTTGTCGAGATCGGCATCGACCGACAGATCGAGCCGGCCGAAATGGATGGCGCCGCGCTTAACACCGCCCGACACATTGCCGATATTGTCGCCGATGTAGGTGGCGCCGAAATTCAGGCCCTTGTTGGCGAGGCCGTCATGCCACGCGTTGAACCATCTTGGAGCCAGCCACTCCGCCGCGCTCTCGTCCTTGGCGCCGGCGAGCGCGCCGGTGCTCGCCACTGTCGAGGCCAGCACAATCGCGGCCGCATTTCGCAGCGAAAATTGATGTGCACTCGCGATCACGGCTGATACCGGCTGGCGTACGCTATTTGAAAATACCGGTACGCCGCATGAAGAGATAGGCCGCACCGACCGACGAGGCCATCAGGAGCGCCGCCCAGAAAAATCCGCTCTCGACATCGGTCAGCGGCAGGCCCTTGGTGTTCATGCCGAAGATACCGGTGATCAGCGTCGGCGGCAGCAGCAGCGAGGTTACGATCGAGAGCGTGTGGAGGTGGTTGTTGCTTTCCTCCTCGTTCTTGAAACGCAGCTCCTCCTCGAGCAGGCGGCTGCGTTCGCGCAGCTCGACGATATCGTGGTCGAGGCCGTCCAGCCGCTGCGCCAGCTTGCCGGCCTGGATTCGCAGGTCCGGCGACAGGTGGTCGGTGTTCTTCTGGTCGAGGCGATGGAACAGCGTACGCAGGCCGGTGAGCTGGCGATGCAGCCTGACGCAGGTCCGGCGCAGCCGGCCAAGATTGCGGCGCATCTCCGGCTTGGCGTCGTCGGCCAAAATCCGCTCCTCGATGTCGTCGATCTCCTGGCCGAGCTTGTCGGCCATCCTATCAAGCGTGTCGGCGACCTCGTCGACGATCTTTTCAAGGAGATGGGCGACGTTGTCGACGCGGTAGCCGCCTTCGAGCACCCGGCGTGTCGCATCCGCCGAGCACAGCGCCTGATGGCGGCCGCTGATCAGGAGCCGCTCGGTCATGGCGAAGCGCAGGAACGCGGTCTCCTCCGTCGCGCTGTCGATCTCGCGCACGAGGTCGGAGAATACGCCGTAGACGCAGTGGTCGATGACGTGAAGCTGCTGGAAGGTGTCGTTGGACAGCAAGAGCTCGCGCGCGAGCGGCGGCAGCTGTGACGCGGCGATCCACGGCCGTGCGCGCGTGTCCGTGAGGTTGAAATGCAGCCAGAGCCGGCCGTCGTGACTGAACCCGATCGGCTGGTCGATCGGCAGCGCCTCGGCGCCGCCGTCGCCGTGGAGGCGGAATGCCCATACCAGGCCGGGAATGCAAGGCACGGAATCCGATATCGCGCTGACAAGCTTAGCCGGCTCAGCCATGACCAACCCCAACGTCAACGAACGCCCCGCTCCGCAAGATGGCTGACGGCATCTTCCGGACCCTCGCGGGTACTCAATTACGGCATTGTTACAGTTTGATGATGACGCCCTACTCCGCGGCCAGCCCGGTGGTGGCCAACTCGGCTTCCCTGATGTAGTCGTGCACGACGCGGCCGAACGGCAGCGTCAGGTCGGCGATGTAATGATGCGCGCCGAGGCAGCGGCGGACCGGGAAATCGGCTACGGGGGCATTGACATGCGGCACCAGATGCAGCCGGCCGGGCCCCATCCAGGAGCCCTTCGGCACGATGTCGATGAGGTTGATCGCGACGAGCTGGCAGATCTCGAGGCGGCCGTCGACGCCGGGGATCATCTTCAGATTGACCTGCGTCTTCGACAGCGTCGCCCGGGTCAGGTCTCCGTTGCCGGCCATGCTCTCGTGCTTGTAGCCCATCGTGCCCATGGCGACGAGCTGGCCGGCATATTCCAGCGTGCCCGTGAGCGTGTCCTTGACGATCTCGAGCTTGGGATGAGCGTATTTCTTGGGAAAGCCCCATATCTCGCGGCCGGCGGCGATCGGCGGATCATCGTCCAGATACATCTGCGAGACGAAGTTGACCTCCTCGCCGTGCAGGCGCGCGGGGATGACGAGGCCAGACTCGGTGTAGCTGCCGAAGCCGGACGAGTCCGGCATCCTGATCCATTCGTAATGCACGATCGGCTGGTCGATCGGCTCCAGCGGCTCAGGCAGGCCGGCGCGGATCAGCTCCGGATCGGTCGCGTAGGTGATGACGAGGAATTCGCGGTTGACGAAGCGATAGGGCCCCGCCGGATAGCTCGGCCCAGCCGCCGGCATGGATGGAAGCCTCAGTAAATCTTCCCTGCGCATCGCCGGTCTCCTCTCGTGGTGCTCATGTGATGCCCGCCCGGCAGCGTCAGGCGGCGATGCAGATTGCTAGCCGCCGTCATTGACTGCGATGTGAAGGATTTCCGTCATCCGCACGACCGCAGCCATTCTTAGGGCGCTCATGGTGCATGCAAGCGATGCATCGGCGCCAGAATGTCATCACGCCGTCACCGCCCGACGCAATCGTTTGGCCTCTGTCATTGAAGCATGATCTCCATGCTTGCCAGGAGGCACACCATGGACGCCCGAACGTCGCAACCGGCTCATCAGACCCATCAGCCTCCCTCGCGAGGCTGGCGGCCCGAGCGCTGCGACCGCGTTGCGCTGGTGTTGCAAGGTGGCGGCGCGCTCGGCGCCTACCAGGCCGGCGTCTACCAGGCGCTGCACGAGGCCGGCATCGAGCCCGACTGGGTCTGTGGCGTCTCGATCGGCGCGATCAACTCCGCCATCATCGCAGGCAACAAGCCGGAGAAGCGGCTCGAGGCGCTGCGCATCTTCTGGGAGCGCATCACCAACCGCAAGATCTGGCACTACACGCCTGACGGAGACATCTTCCGCCAGTGGCGCAATCTCACCAGCGCGTGGATGACGTCGGCGATGGGCCAACCGGGCTTCTTCAGCCCGCATCAGGTCAATCCCTGGCTGAGCCCGGTCGGCGCCCGGACCGCCACCAGCTATTACGACACGATGCCGCTGAAGGAGAGCCTGCTCGAGCTCGTCGACTTCGACCTCATCAACGAGAAGAAGGTTCGCTTCGCGGTCGGCGCCGTCAACGTGCTCTCCGGCAATTTCATCTATTTCGACAATTCCCATGACGAGATCGAGCCGGAGCACATCATGGCTTCCGGCGCCCTGCCCCCGGCACTGCCGATGGTACGGATCGGCACCGATCATTTCTGGGACGGCGGCATCGTCTCCAACACGCCGCTTCAGCACCTGCTCGACCAGGAAGACGCGCTCAATTCGCTGGTGTTCCAGGTCGACCTGTTCAGCGCACGCGGCGTGCTGCCGCGCTCGATCCAGGACGTGATGGCCCGCCACAAGGACATCATGTATTCCTCGCGCACCCGCCACAACACCGACGTCTACCGCCGAACCCACAACCTCAAGGTCCTGCTCTACAAGGCCTTGGCCAAGCTGCCCGACGAGCAGCTCTCCGAGGAGGAGCGCAAACTCAAGTCAAGCCTGCGCCACATGCCGGAGATCGCGATCCTGCATCTGATCTACCAGCAGAAGGCCTACGAGGGCGACGCCAAGGACCACGAATTCTCGGGCACCTCGATGCGCGAGCACTGGACCTCCGGCTACGAAGACACCAAGCGCACCCTCAAGCGCCGCGACTGGATCAAGATGCCCGACGAAGGCATGGGCCTCGTGGTGCACGACGTGCACCGGGAGACGGAGAGCGCGTAGCTCTATCGTCCCGTCGCGATCACCCAATTCCCGTTCCCGGCTTGCAGGCACACTTTCGCATTCTCGCGGCTCATTTTGCCCGAGCTTTGCTCTTGTCTTCGCACCCTCTCGAAGGAAAGGGCGCAGGGAAGGCCGGGCGCCGGCTGGCACCCGTAGTCCCGTGTGCGAGCAAGACGCGCACGGGGTGGACGACAGGTGACGCCGGCAACCGGCCTTCCCTGCGCGAATGGTTTTACGGCTTATGACGCGCTCTCCCCGGGGAGCGATGCACTATTGCCCCCGTCGCCTTGCGGATGGCTGATGTGCTGACCCGGTTGGGCAGAGCATCACCACAAGACTTGACGCACAGACCCCGGGCGTCAGGACCACACGATTTTGCCGTCCGCGCACCTCCCCGCCCCTGTCCTCGATGCCTGGCGTGCGCTCGCCATCGAGACCGAACGAGGAGGCTGTCAGCGCCGTGTCGTACCGCGTGTGCAGCTGCTCACGGGAAAACCCGCCCTGCAGCCTGCCCAGCGCGCCGACGCAGTCGCGGCCACCGCCTCCCGGCCCGCGTCTCGTGACGATCGCGAAACGCCCTTGTAGCAGGCCGGGATGCGCGCAAACTACGCCTTATCCGAACTTCTGTAAATACGAATATTATTTCAGTGCGGGGTTGACAAGGTGTTCCGCGCGATGGCGCACCAGGTCTCGTAACGCACCTGCCGGCCCGCGTCTCAAGCGACCGAACCGCCGCGCGGGTTGACGATCGTGTAGCCACGCAATGAACGCGCATGCATTCGCGTCGCGTGTCCGCCCGAGTTGGCGTCGTACGCCAGCCAGATATCCCCGCTTAGGTGTTGCTCGAGGACGAACACATGTCCGTGTCGGGCTGCGACCATTCCCGGTGCGGGTGATGTCCGCGGGAAGCGCAGCCAGTTCGACGCGAGATTCAATTCCGGCACGATACGGCCGAACACGCGCAGAGCAGCGCCGCAGCCGCAGAAGGAGGAAGGGCAACCTGCCGGACGACCACCGACGATGCGAGCGCCGGAGAGGCTCGCCGTCGCGGCGCCGCCTGCGTCGGTCACTGTCAGTTGCGTCGCGCGATAGGATTGGAGTGAGGACCCGGGCGTTAGGAAGGACCTGGACGTCCGCTCACGACGCATTTGCGAATACGAGAAGTCGCAGGGCATCGTGACGTTGCATTCGGGTGCTTGATGAATGCGATAAGGCCGTGCTTCGGAAGCGACGAAACTAAAGGCAACGAAGAAACACGCGGAAAGAACCGACTTGAACATTGCAGGGCTCCAACTGAGGGTCCCTGCCCCTGCAAAGAAATCAACAACAGTTTGGCTGAAATGGTCTCAAATGACGGCTGAAAGTGGCTGCATTTGCGGGCCGATTTTGGCAATCAATATAGCCACACGTAGTGGCGGAAATCTTTAACTCGCAGAAAACGAATGCGTGTCTGCGCAATCGAGACGCGACCGCTTTGCATTTGTTCGTCGCATCGTTGCGCGCCGCGGCACGATCGGCAGAGCGCGCAATTGCGCAGGCGCGCCCGGAAGCCATAGCCCGGCCGGTGATTGTCGCGCGAATCGTCAGCCCCGAGTCTTCGCCAAGCCCGGTCCTGCGGTTGTCGCAAAGTCCGACTTTGCCGCACCGAGCGCTGCGGCGAGCTCGTCGATGTGGTAGGGTTTCGACAGGATCCGGATCCCGGCCATTTCGGCGTCGTGAACCGCGGCTTCGGCGTATCCGCTCGTCAGCAGGACCGGGATGTCGCTTCGCCGTCGCTGAATTTCGCGCGCCAGTTCGACACCGTTCATGCCGCCCGGCATCATGATATCGGAAAACACCAGATCGACCGAGCGGCCGTCCGCCAGGGCACCGAGAGCCGCCGCAGCACTGGCCGCGCGCGTGACCTGGTAACCGAGTTGCGCAAGCATCTCGCTGACCAGCGCGGCGACCTCGTCGTCGTCCTCGACGAGGAGAACCCGGCCATGATTGGCCTTCTTGGGCCGAGCCCTGTTCAGGTCGATGAGATGCCGTTCACCCGAAGGAATATTCCTGGATCGCGGCAAATAGAGCTCGATGCTGGTGCCCTCGTCGACGATCGATTTTATGCGAACCATTCCGCGTGACTGCGTCGCAAATCCGTGGACCTGGGCAAGCCCCAGGCCCGAGCCTTTCCCGACATCCTTGGTCGTGAAGAACGGTTCGAAGACCCGCGCCAGGATCTCGGGGCTCATTCCAACACCTCTGTCGACCACGGACAGACGAACGTAATCGCCCGCGATCTCGTCCTCGGTCAGGCCGGCCAGGTTCTCCCCCCGGACAACGATGGTGCCACCGTTCGGCATCGCATCGCGGGCGTTGACCGCCAGGTTGAGAATGACCAGCTCGAGCTCTCCCGGATCGACCTCAACCGGCCAAAGGCCCTCGGGAAAATCAAACTCGACGTGAACGTCGCCTCTCAGGCTCCGATCGAGCAATTCGCGCATGCCGCCGATCTGCGCTGGGATGTCGACGGCCTCGGGCCGGAGCTTCTGCCGCCGTGAAAAAGCCAGAAGCTGCCTGGTCAGGCCGGCACCCCGCTGCGCCGCCTGAACCATTCCCTCCAACAGACGACGCCGCCGATCAGGATCAGTCTGCCGATCGAGCATGTCCAATCCACCGGAGATCACCATCAGCAGATTGTTGAAGTCGTGAGCTACTCCGCCGGTCAATTGTCCGATGGCTTCGATCTTCTGGGCCTGACGAAGGGTCTCCTCGACGCGGGCGCGCTCTTCCATTTCGGCCCGCAGATGCTTGTTGGCCTCCTCGAGGGCGCGGGTACGCTCGACCACGAGCTTCTCGAGCTCCTGGGCCGTCCGCTCGCGCGCCTGCAGCAAGGTCCGAATTTCATATTGCCGCCGGCGGGCCCGCATCGCGGATTGAATTGCGCTCGTCAGCGTGATCGGCTGAACCGGGCGCTCGAGCAGCGAAACGTTGCGGAGTGTCTCGACGATGCTGCGGCGCCAGGCAACCACCGCCGGCTGCTCCCGATGGCTGGTGAGAATGACAAAGGGCAAGTCGGACCAGGGCGGCTGCCGCTCGATCCAATGTGCCAGCGGCTGGGTATCCTTCCCGAACAGGCCCTCCTCGGCGAGAAGCACCGCGCCCACGCCCGCCGACATCTCGCTGACGAGTTCAGGCAGACCACGACAATTGATTGCTACGAGATTCGAATTGCGGAAGAGCTCGACCGATGCCGGTCCATCGCGGCCGATCGGAGCAAACACCAGGACGCAATGATCGCGGTCGGCGCTCATTCCGACAGCCCTTCCGGCATTTCCGTGCCCGAGTAACGCGGATTCCCGGAAAAGATGCCGCTGAACCCGGTCAGCGGAGGACCTACCGTAATGCCGGCACTGCCAAGACGAAACTCGCGGATGGAATTTTCATGATTGCCGCTGCGCTTCTTCACGACCGAGAGCGCACGCCGCACCGTTCCGCCGACTTCGAAATAGCGCAGCATGAGCACGGCATCGCTCAAATAGCTGATATCGAGAGCCGTTTCCATCGGACCGACCAGCCCATGCTGAGCGAGGATCAGGACGGTCAGCACGCCTTTCTGTCCGAGATAGCTCAGGAGCTCGTGCATCTGGAGGATCAGAAATCGCTCATCCGGCATTGCGTTGAGGTAGCCGTTCAGACTGTCGATGATAACAATTCGGGCGTTATCGTTTTCGACGCTGTTGCGCACATTGGCGGCGAATTCGCCGGGGGACATCTCGGCGGGATCGATCTGTTTAAATCGGATGAGCCCCGATTGCAGATGGCTTTCAAGGGGCAGGCCCAGCGTTCGAGCCCGGGCCTCCACTGTGCCGCGACCTTCGTCGAAGGCAAAGAACACCGCATGCTCACCGCGATCTGCCGCCGCGATCGCATAGGTCAGCGCGAGAGAAGACTTGCCGACACCGGCGGCGCCCAAGAGCAGCGCACTGGTGCCGCGCTCGAGCCCTCCTCCCAGGAGTTGGTCGAGTTGCGCATTGCCGCTGGGCGTTAACTCACCGATGAACGAGGTGTGATGTTCGGCCGCCACCAGACGGGGAAATATCCGCACCCCTCCTGCTTCGATCGTGAAATCGTGGAAGCCGCCGCGAAAACGAATGCCGCGCATCTTGATCACGCGAAGTCGCCGGCGCTCTGCTCCATAATCAATGGCGAGCTGTTCGAGCATCACGACGCCATGCGCGATCGAATGGAGCTGCAGATCGTCCTGGGAGGACGAGAGATCGTCGAGGAGAATGACCGTGCAATTGCGGTTGGTGAAAAAGTGCTTCAGCGCCAGAACCTGGCGCCGGTACCGCAGCGGGTTCTGCGCAAGGAGGCGGAGCTCGGACAGGCTGTCCAGCACGACGCGCGCGGGATTGATCCGTTCGACCTCCTTGAATATCAGGCCGGTGGTTTCGCTCAGCTCCATTTCGGCGGGATGGAAGACGGTGAGCTCGCGCTCCGGATCGAGCGTCGTCTCCGGCGGCACCAGTTCGAAGATGTCGACGCCTTGCAGCGACCAGCCGTGCCGCTGTGCCACCAGCGTCAGCTCACGCTTGGTTTCCGACAAGGAAATATAGAGCACGCGTTCACCGCAACGGGCGCCCTCGAGAAGGAATTGCAGCGCCATCGTGGTCTTGCCCGAGCCGGGCCGACCCTCGTAAAGGTACATGCGATTGGGATCGAGCCCGCCGTAGAGGATATCGTCGAGGCCGTCACTGCCGGTCGAAATCCTGGGCAACTCTTCGGGGTCGCTGGTTTGCGCCCGGCTTGATGAATTGATCATTGAACCCCCATGAAGCTCCATCGCCGACGTGCGCTCCGGCCCCGAGATGGGACGCGCGGTCAGCGGCCCGGTCCCAGCCGGAAGGCGAAATCTGGCAAAGAACGCCTAAGCTGGGTTCCAAGTTCCGCCTGCGGACGCATGTCCGCCAGACCGCCTGCCGCGGAACCGTTCTCGACCCCAATTTTGCGTTCTACCGCCGGCCCGAAAAGCCGCGCCGCCTCACTGCATCATCGCGGCCGCGATCTTCTCCGCCGACATCAGGACCGGAAAATTGGTGTTGGCGCACGGCACCACCGGGAAGATCGAGGCATCGACGACGCGCAGGCCCTGCACGCCCTTGACGCGCCCCTCTGGATCGACCACCGCCATCGGATCGTCGGCCCGGCCCATGCGGCACGAGCAGGAGGCGTGCCACACGCCGATGGTCGCCTTGCGCACGAAGGCTTCCAGCGCCTCGTCATCGTTGATGACGTCGTCGAAGGTGAAGCCCTCGACCACGAAATTGTCGATCATGTAGTGGCGCAGCGCTGCCGGCCCGTCCATCAGGGCCGCGGCGATCTTGGTCAGAAACCGATTCTTGGTGTTGACCACGCCGATCTTGCGCACGCGGTCGGTATAGGAGGCCGGGAACGGCTTGTCCGTCACGGCCCTGACAACGTCGCTCATCTGCACGGCCGCCATCTTGCGGAAACCGCTCATCAGCCGATCGAGGTCGCGCCGGTCGGACAACAGGTTGAACTCGACGATCGGCTCGACGACCGGATCGCGCGAGGCAAGCTTGACCTGTCCCGTCTCGGAATAGGTCTTGTTGACGAATGTCAGCAGCGATCCGATCTGCTCACCCACCGCGTGCCAGGCCGATTTGCTGAGCAGGACGACGAACATGTCGCCTTTCGGTACGCCTTCGAGCCCGGACGAGTAACGCAGGCCGAGCTGCATGTGTCGCCGGGTGTGCTCATTCATCCGCGCGCCGCGGCGAACAAAGGACGACAGCGAGATCGAGGGATGATCCATCAGGCGCTGGCCGACGCCTTGCAGCCCCATCAGCACGGGAATGCCCATATCCTTGAGGTGACCGACCGGGCCGATGCCGGCGCGCAACAGATGCGCCGGCGAATGGATGGCGCCGCTGGAGAGAATGATCTCGCGGGCGCGGAATTCCTGCTCCCGCCCGTCGACCATCGCCTTCACGCCGACGCACCGCGTGCCTTCGAACAGCAATTCCCTGACTTGCGTGTTGGTGGAGATCGTGAGGTTGGCGCGCTTGCGCGTGTCGCGATCGAGATAGCCCATGGCAGCCGAGACGCGTTGCTCGGCCTGGTTCGAGTGCGTCACGGGGAAAAACCCGTCGACGAACTCGCCGTTCTGGTCGGGCAGGAACTGATGTCCGGCCTGCTGGAAGGCTTGCGCGAACGCCTCCGAATGCCGCGTCCAGTGCTCCCTGGGGATTCGGCGGACCGGGATGCGACCGTCCTTGCCGTGGTAGGGCCCATCGAAATCGAGGTCGCGCTCGACCTTCTTGAAGAAGGGCAGCACATCGTTCCAGCTCCACCCCGCAGCGCCGCGCGCTTCCCATTCGTCGTAGTCGGTCGGCGCGCCGCGGTTGGCCATCTGGCCGTTGATCGAAGAGCCGCCGCCAAGCACGCGAGCCTGCTCGTATTTGCGTAAGGGCGGACGCCCTTCGTTCGGATTGTTGTGGCTGACGATCTGCGTCGTGACCTTGAGTTCGGTCCAGTGGAAGCGCGGATCGAAATAGGCCGTCCCCGGATAGCTGTCCCTGATCTCGGCCGGCTCATCTCCGGGCGGTGTGTCCTGTCCAGCCTCGCAGAGCAGGACCTTGTTGGCGCTCCTGGCGGAGAGCCGGTGGGCCAGCACGGACCCCGCCGAGCCGCCGCCCACGATAATGAAGTCGTACACGATTGGCGCTTCCTCTTGTTCTTATCCGGGAAGCGTAGCGCGTTATTGTTTTGAGGTCACGTCATCACTGCCGCGGCAAAGCGCGAGCACAACGCCGCCGACGCCGAAGGCACCGCCCGGCGGCAGCCATCTGCCGTCCGGTCAGCAGGTGACGAGGTAGCGAGCCAGAAGGCTTTACGGCTTCCTCACGAAGCCCACGCGCAACCGCTCGGCAAACCAAACTACAAAAATTGCAGCGAACGACAGACCGAAAAATATGGCTGTCCAAAGCAGCGCGTTACCAGCGTTTGTCATGACTTCCCTCCCTTGTTCCAGACGAGAGGCTTGCAGACAATTGGACACGAGGCGTTGCGATGGATCAATTTTGCCCATGCGCGATTGGGGCAAAATCCGACATCAGCAGTCCGCAGTGGTAGGGAGCTACGGCCTGATCGAAAAATTCTCCGGCGGCCCTGGCTTTCGCAACGGCTCCGCCAGCCGCGCGAACTCGCACAGCAGCGACCGCGTCTTCCTGGGATCGATGATCTCCTCCACCCAGAACTTTTCGGCGGAGCGGAACGGCGAGCGCAGCTTGTTGAGGCGACCCTCGATCTCCTTCAGCTTCTCCGCCTTGTCCTCGGCCGCGTCGATGTCCGCGCGATAGGCGGCTTCGATGCCGCCTTCGAGCGGGAGCGAGCCCCAATAGGCCGACGGCCAGGCATAGCGGATCGAGAAGCGGTCGGCGGGCTGATGCACCACGCCGGCGACCCCGAAGGCATTGCGCAGGATCACCGTGCACCAGGGCACCGTGGTCTGGTTGACCGCGGCCATGGCGCGAACGCCATGGCGGATGGTGCCCGCCTTCTCCGCATCGAGGCCGATCATGAAGCCGGGGCAGTCCATGAGATAGACGATCGGCAAATGGAAGGTCTCGGCGAAGTCCACCCAGCGCACCACCTTCTGGCAGGCATCCGCGGTCCAGGAGCCGCCATAGTGAAAGCTGTCGCTGGCGAGCACCATCACCGCCCTGCCCTCGAGCCGCGCGAGGCCGACAATGATCGGCTTGCCGAAATTCTTGGCGACCTCGAAGAACGAGCCCTTGTCCACGACCTGTTCGACGATCGGCCGTATCTTGTAGACCTGCTTGCGGTTACGCGGCACTGCGTTCACTAGCGCCTCATCGGTGCGCTCCGGATCGTCGGTGCAGGGCAAGGTCGGCGGCAGCCCGTCAACCGACGACGGCAGATAGGACAGGAATCGCCGCGCGCAGGCGAAGGCCTCCTCCTCGGTGTCGACGGCATGATCGACCGCGCCGGCGCGGGTCTGGATGTCGGCGCCGCCGAGCTCTTCCTTCGAGAGGTCCTGCCCCAGCGCCTTCACCACCGGCGGGCCTGCGACGAACATCGCAGACTTCCGGGTCATGATGGAATAGTGGCTGGCGGCAAGTCGCGCAGCACCGAGCCCTGCGACCGAGCCGAGGCCGAGCGCGACCACGGGCACGCGCGACAAATTCTCGGTGGTGAAGCGATACCAGCGTGTACCGCCGATGCCGCCCGGCAAGTTCGCCGCGCCCTTGGTCTCGATGGTCTTGACCGAGCCGCCGCCGCCGGAGCCTTCGATGATGCGGACGATGGGCAGGCGGAGATCATGAGCCATCTCCTCCGCCATCAGCGGCTTTGCGGAGATGGACGCGTCCGCCGAGCCGCCGCGCACGGTGAAATCGTCGCCGACCACGACGACGGTGCGGCCTTCGACGCGCGCGCGGCCGAACACGCAGTTCGCCGGCGTCAATTTCTGCAACTCGCCGCTGGAATCGTACTCGCCGACGCCGGAGACGGCACCGATCTCGTGAAAGCTGCCCTTGTCGGTCAGTCTGTCGATACGCTCCCGAACAGTCAGTCGGCCCTGGTCATGCTGACGCTTGACCTTGTCAACGCCGCCCATCTCCCGCGCGAAGGCTTCGCGCCGGGCGAGCTCGTCGAGTTCCGACTTCCAGTTCATTCACTCCCTCCGAATTGATCGGCTTGTTATTGTTGTGCACGGCCATGGCGACCGGTTTGCGCGGGATGCGGGCGTTGAAGACGTCGCCTTCCGCGCCGTCCATCAGGCTGCCGAGCGAGCGGCCGAGCGCGACCATCAACGGGGCGACCTCGGCATGCAGACGCTCTTCGTCGTACATCGACGATAGAAGACCGATCGTGATCACCACAAAGGTCTGGTACTGCGGCGACCAGATCGGCACCGCGAGCCCGTTGATATGCGGGCTCCACAGGCCGCACGCGACGACATAGCCGCGCTCATGCAGCGACTGCCGGTTGGCCTCGATGCGCGGCCGCAGGATCTTCGCGGCCTCGGGAGCTTCCCGCTCCATGTCCGCGATGAAGGCATCGCCGACCTCGGGCGCCAATGCCGCGGTGTAGGCTGCGCCCGCAGCGGTCGAGGCCATCGAGATGCGGCTGCCGGTGCCCTCGTGCAGGCCGAGTGCCGAAGCCGAGCGCGCGAACTGGAGATAGACCAGATGGAAGCGATCGGGGACCACGAAGCCTACCGTGCCGGGCAATTGCTCGGCGACTTCCTGGAGCCGCTGACGGATCATGCTGCGCAGCTGCGCGCCCTTCATCATCGAGGCGCTCATCGCCACCGCGCTCGGCCCGATGCGATATTTCTGATCGCGCGGCAGATAGACCAGCTGCCCCATCCGCGTCAGCGTGTGCGTGAGCCGCGACACCGTCGAGCGCGGCAGGCCGCAGCGATTTGAAATCTCGAGATTGCCGAGCCTGCTATCGTGGCCCTCGAAGCATCGCAACACGTCGAACGCGCGCGACACCACCTGGATGACATCACCCTCGCCGGCTTCGCCAGCGAGCGCACCTTGCCTACTCAACCGCTCCGAACGTCGTCCCATGATCCCTACCGCTTGTTCCGCTGTGCGGAATTAAATTCCGCTTGCAGAAGAAACTACCTCAGGCATTTTGCGACCACAACAAAAAGGCGATGGCATGCCAGAAATTAAGATCGTCACGGAGATCGCCGGACGCGTCTGCGCAACTCCCGTGCAAGTTGGAGGAACCGTTGCGGACGGTGAGGAGATTGTGGTGGTCGAAGCGATGAAGATGGAGATACCCGTGCTTTCTCCTGTGAGCGGCGAGATCACATCGCTTCTGGTGAAGCTCGACGACGTCGTTGCCGAGGGACAGACGATCGCGATCGTCGCGAACTGACCGCATATCCGTCGTTTTCCGCGACATTCTGTCAGCCTCATTGCTACGTTCGCGGTACGTCGTTGCCATCGCCTGATCGCAATGACATGATCCGTTTCAAACAAAACCTGTTTCAAACAAAGAAAGAAAATCGTCGCGGCAAACG
This sequence comes from Bradyrhizobium sp. WSM4873, assembly GCF_055811355.1. Classification (NCBI taxonomy): domain Bacteria; kingdom Pseudomonadati; phylum Pseudomonadota; class Alphaproteobacteria; order Hyphomicrobiales; family Nitrobacteraceae; genus Bradyrhizobium; species Bradyrhizobium sp. WSM4873. The sequence goes on from NZ_JBVVPS010000001.1 coordinate 406,917, forward strand.
CGAGGATCATTGGAGGGAAACATGCTTCGTGGGCTGATCATGCTCGCGCCTGCCTTGGTGGCGGGCATTTCTTTTGCGTCTACACGCTATGCAGCCGCCGAAGACATCAAGCTGCCGGCGACATTGACGTTCACCGCCTATGACACCGGCACCGCCGGCTTCAACATCGCGGTCGGCGTCGGCAAGATGATGAAGGACAAATACGCGAGCGACGTGCGCGTGCTCCCCGCAGGCAACGACGTCGCGCGTCTGGCGCCGCTGCGCGCCAAGCGTGCGGTTTCCGCGGCGATGGGATCGGGCACCTATTTCGCACAGGAAGGCGTGTTCGAGTTCGGCTCCAGGGAATGGGGCCCGCAACCGCTGCAGATCATGCTCTCATCCGTCGACTGCAATTGCGGCACGCTCGGCGTGGCCGCGGATACAGGCGTGAAGGAACTGAAGGACCTCAAGGGAAAGCGTGTCGGATTCGTCGTCGGCTCGCCAGCGCTGAACCAGAACTCGCTCGCGGTGCTCGCCTTCGCCGGCCTGACGCAGAAGGACGTCAAGGTGGTCGAGTTCGCGAGCTACGGCGCGATGTGGAAGGGCTTGATCAACAACGACACCGACGCAGCCTTCGGCACCACCATCACCGGCCCCGCCAAGGAAGCCGAGACCTCGCCGCGCGGCCTGGTCTGGCCGCCGCTGCCCGCCAAGGACAAGGAAGGCTGGGCGCGGATGCAGAAGGTCGGCTCGTTCTTCTTCCCGCAGACCGCGACCTGCGGCGCCGGCATCTCGCCGGACAAGCCGATCGAGCTCGGCAACTACCCCTACCCGATCTTCGTCGCCTACGCCTCGCAAGCCCCCGACCAGGTCTATGCGATCACCAAGGCGATGATCGTGAACTACGATTCCTACAAGGACTCCGCGCCCGGCGCCGGCGGGCTTGCGGCCGATCGCCAGACCAAGAACTGGGTGGTGCCGGTGCATCCAGGCGCGGTGAAGGCACTGAAGGAAGCCGGGCAATGGAGTGACGCGCAGGACGCGCACAACAACAAGCTGATCAAGCGCCAGGAGGTGCTTGGCGCAGCGTGGACCGACTACGGCAAGTCCAATCCGCCTGCGGATGACAAGGCGTTCCTCGACGGCTGGATGAAGGCGCGTGCCGCAGCGCTTGCGAAGGCCGACATGCCGAACGGGTTCGAGGATTAGTTCTCAGCGTTAATTGCCCACGCGCGGGGTCGATCATGTCGTCTGCTTCAGTCTCCACCGCCCCGCAGGACGGGGCCAAGCGGATCGTGTTCGACGATCCTCATGGCGCCGCCGGCAACATGCAGGAGGCGGAGGTCACGCGCGTGCGAAGCTTGCGCGGTGCCTGGCGCTGGATGCTCGTCGTCGCGACCGCAGCGACCATCCTGCTCTGCATCAACCAGCAATTCTCGCTGCGCTTCTTCGTCGGCTACACCCAGCTCAACACGGAGTACTTTTATCTCCTGATCGCGCTGATGCTGCCGTTCACGTTCCTGATCTTCCCGGGGACCCCGCGCGCGCCGCTCGACCGCATTCCCTGGTATGACCTTCTCTGCTTTGTCGTGACTTTTGCCGCGGCGCTCGTGTTGATGTCGAACGTCCGCAAGGCCGCGGAAGCGGGCTGGGAATTCGGGGGGGCGCCGAACAGCGTGACCGCCGCGGGTCTCGTGATGTGGGTGATGCTGATGGAGGCGCTGCGCCGGACCGGCGGCTGGAGCCTGTTACTGAGCGTACTTCCCTTCACCGTCTATCCGCTGTTCGCAGAATCCAGCTGGTTAGGTCCGCTCCGCGGCACGCAGTCGACTCTGGAGCAGGCGACCGCCTATCACGTGCTGTCGGGCGAGAGCCTGCTCGGCATTCCCATCCAGGCGTTCGCCGACACCGTAATCGGCTTCCTGGTATTCGGCACCGCGCTGATGATGACGGGCGCCGGAAAGTTCTTCATCAATCTCGCCTTCGCCCTGTGCGGCACGTTCCGTGGCGGCGCGGCCAAGGTCTGCATCTTCGCCAGCGGCCTGCTCGGCATGATGTCGGGCTCGATCATCTCCAACGTGCTCACCGCCGGCACGATGACCATTCCGGTGATGAAGAAGAGCGGCTTTCGCGCGTCCTACGCCGGCGCGATCGAGGCTTGTGCCTCGACCGGCGCGGTGCTGGCTCCGCCGGTAATGGGCGCGACCGCCTTCGTGATCGCGCAATTCCTCAATGTCAGCTACGCCGATGTCGCGATCGCGGCCATCATTCCCGCCGCGCTGTATTACGTCGGCCTGTTCATGCAGGTCGATTCCTACGCCGCACGACACGGGCTGAAGGGCATTCCGCGCGCGGAGCTGCCGCGGGTCATGGATACGATCAAGGATGGCTGGTACTACGTCTTCGTGATCGCGCTGCTGATCGTGATGCTGCTCTACTTCAAGCGCGAGAGCCATGCGCCGTTCTACGCCACCGCCCTGCTTCTGGTCCTCAACCAGCTGTTCGCGAAGGACACGCGCTGGACTGTCGCGACCATCGGCAAATTCCTCGAGGTCAACGGGCGCACCTTCGTCGAGCTCGTCGGCATCCTCGCCGGCTGCGGCCTGCTGATCGGCGCCTTCTCGATGACCGGCGTGGTGTCGAGCCTCGCCAACGATTTGCTGCGCATCGCCGGCGACAATCCGTTCCTGCTGCTCGGCATGTGCGCACTGACCAGCCTGATCCTCGGGCTCGGCCTGACCACGACGGCCTGCTACATCTTTCTCGCCATCCTGGTCGCGCCGGCGCTGGAGAAGCTCGGGTTGAACAGGATGGCCGTGCACATGTTCATCTTCTACTGGGGCATGCTGTCCTCGATCACCCCGCCAGTCGCGATCGCCTCGTTCGCGGCCGCAGGCATTGCCGGCTCGCCAGCGATGAAGACGGGCTGGGAATCGATGTGGGTCGGCAGCATCATCTATTTCATCCCGTTCTTCTTCGTGCTCAATCCCGCGCTGGTGCTGCAGGGGCCGAGCCCCTATCTCGCCGGTCTCGGGCTGATGGCACTCGCGGCGTTCGGCACGCTGTTCATCTGCGGCGGCATCCAGGGCTACCAGCCCTTCGTCGGCGATCTCCGCGGCGCCGGTGCGCTGGAATGGCCGATCCGCGTGCTGCTGGTGATCGGCGGGTTCGTGGTGGCCACCCCCGGCGGCGGCATCATGCCGCTGTCGCAGATTCAGGTGACGCTGCTCGGCCTCGCCATCCTCGTCCCTACGGTTTTGCTCGCCCTGCTGCTGGTCCGGCGGCAGACCGTGGAGCCGGACGGGTTGCGCGTGCCCTGATTGCGTTGCACAAAGAGAGGCGATGAAACCGCTTTCGCCTCTCGCCACCGCCTGGACCCGTTCGAAGCCGCCTTTGCTGCGGTTTCTGGACAATTGCCTCAACGAATTCTCGGCGGAGACCTCCGGCACAGTCGCCGATTACATTCCCGAGCTGAGCAAGGCCGATCCTGCCTGTTTTGGCGTCAGCCTCGCGACCCTGGACGGTCATGTCTACGAGGTCGGCGACTCCAGGGTGCCCTTCACCATCCAGTCGATGTCAAAGCCGTTCGTGTTCGCACTGGCCCTGGACCTGCTCGGCGCAAACAGGGTCGAGAGCGCGATCGGCGTCGAGCCTTCAGGCGATCCCTTCAACTCGATCCGGCTCAACTCGGAGAACCATCCCTTCAACCCCATGGTCAATGCCGGCGCGATCGCCTGCACCGGGCTGATCCACGACAGCAAGGGTCCAGATGCCTTCGAGCAAATTCGCCTCGCGCTCAGTCGTTTTGCCGGCCGCGACCTCGCCGTCGACGAGGCCGTCTACGCCTCCGAAAGCCAGACCGGCGACCGCAACCGCGCCATCGGCTATCTTCTCAAGACCAATGCGGTGATCTCGGACAATGTCGCCGCCGTACTCGACGTCTATTTCCGGCAATGCGCGGTGCTGGTCACCGCGCGCGACATCGCGGTGATGGCGGCAACGCTCGCGAACCGCGGCGTCAACCCGGTCACAGGCGAGCAGGTGCTGACGCCTTACGCAATCTCGCGCACGCTGTCGGTGATGACGTCGTCGGGCATGTACGACTATGCCGGCGAATGGATCTACCGGATCGGCATCCCCGCCAAGAGCGGCGTCGGCGGCGGAATTCTCGCAGCCCTCCCCGCCCGCCTCGGGCTCGGCAGCTATTCGCCAAGGCTCGACAAGCACGGCAACAGCGTGCGCGGCATCAAGGTCTGCGAGGCGCTGTCCTCGCATTACGATCTGCATATGCTCAACCGCAGCGACGATGCGCGCAACGCCGTCATCGCCGATTACGACATCGGCAAAAGTCCGTCGCGGCGCGTGCGCCGCCAGCAGGAGCGCGATATTCTCGCGGCCCACGAACAGGAAGTGCGGATCATCGAGCTGGTCGGCACGCTGTCGCTGTCGGCTGTCGACTATGTCTCGCGCCGGCTTGCGGGCCGGCCGCGGCCGCAATTCGTGATCTTCGATCTCCACCGCGTCACCTCCACCACGCGCGCCGGAGCGCGGCTGGTGGCCGAAGCGTTCGAGGAGCTGGCAGCGCTGAATGTGACTGTCGTCCTGTCAGGCGTCAGGCGCGCCTCCAAGGAATGGGACAGCCTGCGGGAATGGACCGCCGAGCTCAAGAACGTCCGCGACTTCTATCTGCTCGACACCGCGATCGAATGGGCCGAAGACCAGATCATCTATCGGTACGGAGGTTCGATCGATTTCCACGAGACCACCGAGCTTGCCGAACAGCCGCTGCTGGACGGCATGAGCGAGGAAGAGCTGACCGACCTCGCCTCGATCTGCACGATCCGGACCTATCAATCCGGGACAAAGATCCTCACCACGGGCGATCCCGCCGATGCTCTGTTCTTCCTGCGCAGCGGCGCCGTGCATGTCACGCTGCCCGACGGCGTGCGGCTGGCGACGCTCACCGCCGGCATGGCCTTCGGCGAAATGGCCCTGATCGAGACCACTCGCTCCGCCGACGTGTTCGCGGACATGGCGGCGACCGCGTTCGAAGCGCCCCTGAAAGCGTTCGAACGCTTCCGCAAGCAACACCCGCACGCCAGCGAACGCATCATGCGCAATCTTGCGCAGCTTCTCGCCGACCGCCTGATCGTCGCCAACGCCAGGGTGGATATCCTGACGTCGACCTGAGCGGCCTAGCGGCCCGCCGCCTCGCTGATCCGCCGATTGATCTTGGCCGCACTCGCCTTGAGCAATTCGGATGGCTGCTGGCCGGTCGCGGCGCACAGGCAGGCCCAGTAATAGATGACATCGCCGAGCTCTTCGACGAGGCCTGCCTGGTCAAGCCAGTCATCGCGCAGCAGCTTCTTGATGTGCTCAGCGACCTCGCCGGATTCGCCGGCGAGACCGAGGCCCAGATAGGACAGCCGTTCGTTGGACGGATGCTCATCGACTCTTGCAACGGTGGCGGCCCAGGCCGCATATTCATCGATTGTCATGAGCATCCCTCACAGCAATTGCTCGATCAGCCTACCACTTCGGTGACCGGCTGAAGGTCGATCTCAAAGGTCTCCAGAAACTTTGACGTCATGATGTAGAATCCGACCGAGAGCTGCAGTTCAACCAGCGCGGCCGGCGTCAGCTTCGATGAGATCGCCTTGAACGTCGCATCAGTCGGCTTGTTCAATTTCACGATCTCGTCGGTGAAGGCGAGCGCGGCACGCTGCACCTCGTCGAAGCACTTGGCATCCTGCCAGTTCTCGATCGCTTCGTTCTGCTCGTCGGTGACGCCGACATTCTTGCCGATGCGCTTGTGCGCGACGATCTCGTACGGCGCCTCGCACAAAATGCCGGTGCGGGTGATCGCGAGTTCGCGCACGATCGGATCGAGCTCCCCCTTGTGGCGGATGGCGCCGCCGAGCCGGCAGTACTGCTCGAAATAGCTCGGCGAATGCGACATCATCCGGAAGATGTTGGCATTGCGGTTCTTGTCGAGGATCTCGCGGGTGCGGTCGGATGCCTTGGACGGGTCGCTGTAGTTGATACGGGCCATGATTTTCCTGAAGTTTTTCCCTAGGCCTTTGATGCTTTTTGTCGCTAGCGGCGAAAGTTCCACGAAACTGTATTCTTGCGCGTCCGCAGGAGCAACAACATCGAGTCAAAATGCCGCCGCATTGCTGAACGACCTTGGCACAGTCGATATTCGCCGCGTGGGGACTTGATCGCGGCGGATACTCGCAAGGGGTGTTCCGAGTAAAAACAATTGGCCATTGGGCGCTAACCGCGCATCGATGAGTCACGCCCAAGTCTAGGGAGAAAATGGCATGAAGGAAGCCACCAAGGGGGCGGCCTCGGAAGCGTTCGCGCATATGCTGGCGGTGATGGCGATGCTCGTCATCGCCAGCATCTTGTTCTACGGGCGTTAGTTAAGAGTCGCGTAGGAGTTTTCGTCATTCCGGGGTGGCCCTCGCACAAGCCAGGCCCAGAATTCCCGTTCCAGGCTCGGTCTCTCAGGACCGCCCCCGAATGACGAATCCCACTATGATCTCTTCGTGAAAAACGGCACAATCTTCCCAGCGAACAGTTTGAAGCTCGCACTGACCTCATCGCCGATGGCGAGATCATTCTCACCATGCGCCATCATGCGAAAACCCTCGGCGCAATCGACCAGCAGGATGTTGTAGGGCACGTGGGACCGCGTCTCAGGCGTCGCGGCGCGGCAGACCAGCGATGCCGCGTAGACCCTGCCCTTGCCGCTGGCGTGCTGCTCGCGCGGATCGGACGCGCCGCAGGCCGCGCAGAAGGCGCGGTTGAAATACTGCACATGCTTGCATGAGGTGCAGGTCTGAAAGGTGATGACCTGCTCACCTTGGGTCCAATCCGCGATTCGCTCGCTCATCGCACCCGCTCCAGGAACATGGTCACGTGGGACGACAGCACGCCGCCATCCCCGTGCAGCAGCGCGATCGAAGCGTCGCGCACCTGACGATCCGCCGCCCGCCCCGTCATCTGCAGATGCGTTTCCACCAGATGCGCCATGGCGCCGCCGACGCCGCAATGACCGTAGCTGAGCAGGCCGCCATGGGTGTTCAGCGGCATCGCGCCGTCTCGGCTGAAATGGCCGGCGCGCACGCGCGCGGCTGCCTCGCCGCGGCCAGCGAGACTGAGGTCTTCCAGCAGCGTCGCGAGCGTGATCGTAAAGCTGTCATAGATCGCGGCGTAGCGCACGTCGGAGATCGCAAGGCCGGTCGCGTCCTTGGCGCGGCCGACGGAGATCTCGGCGCCGAGTTCGCTCAGGGCGGGCGCTGCAGTGACGTGCTGATGGGTGTGGGCCTGGGCACAGCCGCGAATGCGCACGCCGGCCTCTCCCGTCCGCTCGCGGCTGATCACGAAAGCCGCGCCGCCGTCGGAGACCGGGCAGCAATCGAGCAGCTTCAGCGGCATCGCCACCGGTTTGGAAGCCATGACGTCGGAAACAGTGATGGAATCGCGGAATTGCGCGCCGGGATGGGTGCAGGCATGAGCGCGCATCAGTACCGCGAATTCGGCGAGGTCTTCTTCCGTCACGCCGTATTCGTGCATGTACCTGTTCGCGACCAGGCCGTAGTAGGCGGGAATGGTCGGTCCGAGCGGCACCTCGTAATCGGGATGGCCGACCTGTGCCAGCGCCTGGATCGAGGCATCGCGGCTCTGCCCGGTGAGGCGGTTCTCGCCGGCGACGACGAGCACATTGCGGGCGACGGCTGCTTCCACGAGATGATGGGCGAGCATGGTCATCGCGAGCCCGGTCGCGCCGCCGACCTGGACGGCATGGGCGTAAGCGGGCCGGATGCCAAAATGTTCGGCAAAGACGGTCGCCAGCATGATGTGCGGCGATACGGTGGAATAACCGCAGAGGATGCCGTCGATCTCGGCGCGCTTGAGCCCGGCATCGTCGAGCGCGGACTGCGCGGCCTTGCTCATCAAGTCGAGCGACGATAAGCCTTCGTGCTTGCCGAAAGATGTGAGGCCGACGCCGGTGATGAAGCTCATGGGCGCACCAGTGCATCGTCATTCCGGGGCGGCGAACGGGTGACGCCATCGCGGACCATGGCGTCGATCTCGTCGGCGGAATAGCCGACCTCACGCAGGATTTCCGCGCCGTGCTCGTTGAGCTGCGGGGCAAGCCGCACCGGTTCGGCCTCGGTCTCGGACCAGGTCGCTGTCACCCTCATGCTTCGGATCGGCCCTTCGGTTGGATGGTTCACCACCGGGAAAAAGTTGGTCGCCTCCAGATGCTCATCGTGCAGCATCGACGCGAGGTCGTGCATCGGCATCACAGGCACGTCCGCCTTGGTCAGCAGGTCGATCCATTCCTCGGTGCTGCGCGTCTCGAAGATGCGCGCGAGTTCGGCATAGACGATGTCGATATTGGCGGCGCGGCCGGCGAATGTCGCGAATCTCGGATCGGCGCGCAGATCCTCGCGTCCCGTCGCTTTGAAAAAATTCTCCCACTGCTTGTCGTTGTAGACGATGACGCTGAGATAGCCGTCCGACGTCTTGTAGGGCCGACGGTCGCGCGAGAGGTGGCGGGCGTAACCGCCCTTGTCGAGCGGGGGCTCGTAGGTGAGCCCGCCCATGTGGTCGCCCATGACGAAGCCGGCCATGGTCTCGAACATCGGGATGTCCACGCGCTGGCCGCGTCCGGTGCGGTCGCGGTGCACGAGGCTGGCGCAGATCGCGCCGACGGCGGTCAGGCCGACGATGCGGTCGACCAGCGCGTTCGGCACATAGCGCGGCACACCGTCACCGGTCTGCGCCATCAAGGCCGGCAGCGCGGTGGCGCCCTGGATCAGATCGTCATAGGCGGGCTTTGCGGCATACGGCCCGTCCTGGCCGAAGCCGAACACGCCGGCATAGACCAGCCGCGGATTGATCTCGGAAACAACGTCATAGCCGAGTTGAAGCCGCGCCATCGCCTGCGGGCGGACGTTGTAGACGAGAACGTCGGCATCTTTCAGCAAGCGCAGCACGGCCTCGCGGCCGGCGGGCTTTTTCAGGTCGAGGCAGATCGAGCGCTTGCTGCGGTTGGTGTTGAGGAACACCGGGCCCATGCCCGCGTGCCGCATCGGGCCAATCAGGCGCGTGACGTCGCCGTCCAGCGACTCCACCTTGATGACGTCTGCGCCGTAGTCGCCGAGCATCTGGGTCGCATAGGGACCCATCAGCACGGTGGTCATGTCGACGACCTTGATGCCCTTCAGCGGCCCCATCGTTCGCTCCCGATTGCGCGGGCTCAGATGAGCCCTGCGATTTCGGTCCAGCTAACGGCAGCGGCGGCGCCTGCGCAAGGGCGGCCGGCGTATGGCCGCATGCGCCGGCCGCGAAAGGCCGCTATTTCTTCTGACGGGATTCGCGCACCTTGAGGAGACGGTCGAGCTCCTCGTTCTGCTGGTTGATGCGGTCCGCGATCCGCGACTCGTTCTGCTCACCCGAGGCGGCCGCGGCCTGCTCGATGAGCTGACGGATATTGTCCTCGAGAATCGCGATGCGATCGTTGAGAGCGTCCATCGACAGCGAATCTTCGTAGTCATTGCTCATGATGCATCCCCTGCAAATCGATCAAGAGCTTTAAGGGCCCCCGGCGGGCCCACCATGATCTAGCGCAAGATTAAGAAGGTGGGCACAGCGCTTCGCGCCTTGCTCACCGTGCAGCCTTACTTCAGCGGCTCCAGCACGGAGACGTAGTTGGCAACCGCCGCACCGCCCATGTTGAAGATGCCACCGAGTTTGGCGTTCTTGAGCTGCATGCCCTCGGGCGCTTGGCCGGCGAGCTGCATCGCGGTCATCACGTGCATGGAGACGCCGGTGGCGCCGATCGGATGGCCCTTGGCCTTCAGGCCACCGGACGGATTGACCGGCAGCTTGCCCTCCTTGAGCGTCCAGCCTTCCTTGATGGCGCGGCCGCCCTGCCCCCTCGGCGTCAGCCCCATCGCTTCGTACTCGATCAGCTCGGCGACAGTGAAGCAGTCATGGGTCTCCACGAAAGAGAGATCGCTGAGCGCAACACCCGCCTTCTCCAGCGCGCGCTGCCAGGCGACCGTGCAGCCCTCGAACTGGAGGATGTCGCGCTTGGACATCGGCAGGAAATCCTGGGCGTGCGCAGTGGCGCGGAAGCCGATCGACTTGCTCATGCCCTTGGCGGTTTCCGCGTCGGCCAGCACCAGGGCAGCGGCACCGTCCGAGACCAGCGAGCAGTCGGTGCGCTTCAGGGGGCCGGCAACGTAGGGGTTCTTCTCACTCTCGGCGCGACAGAAGTCGAAGCCGAAGTCCTTGCGCATCTGGGCGAATGGATTGGCGACACCGTTCTTGTGGTTCTTGGCCGCGATCAGCGCCAGTGCATCGGACTGGTCGCCGTATTTCTGGAAATAGGAGCTGGCGATCTTGCCGAACACGCCGGCGAAGCCGCCGACGGTGTCGCCGTCCTCGGGCAGATAGGACGCCTTGAGCAGGTTCTTGCCGATCTCCGGCCCCGGCGTGCGCGTCATCTGTTCGACGCCGACAACGAGGACAATCCTGGCCGCGCCGGCCGCGATCGCGCGCACGCCCTGATGGACGGCGGCGGAGCCGGTGGCGCAGGCGTTCTCCACCCGGGTCGCCGGCTTGAAGCGCAGCTGCGGGTCGGCCTGGAGCACCAGCGAGGCGGTAAAATCCTGGGGCGAGAAGCCGGCGTTGAAATGGCCGAGCACGATCTCGTCGACATCGCCGGCCGAAATGCCGGCATCCGCCAGCGCCTCATTGGCGACCTTCACCACAAGGCTTTCCACGGTCTCGGTGTCGAACTTGCCGAACGGCGTATGCGCCCATCCGACGATGCTGGCGGTCATGGTCTTTCTCCCTGGCGGTCTCTTGCTGACCTAAGTCTTAGCCCAGCGATGGCAAGACTTCACGCGGGTTTAAGGGCCTGGAGGGTGCGCTGGCAGATGGCAGTTATGCCGGCCCAGTTCCCGGCCCTGATCTCCGCCGCCGGGCACAGCCAGGAACCGCCGACCGCGACCACATTGGGCTCCGCGAGCCAGGTTGCCGCATTGGCCTCGCCGACCCCACCGGTCGGGCAGAACCGCACGTTCGGGAACGGTCCACCCAGCGAGCGCAGCCCCTTGATGCCGCCGGCCTGCTCGGCCGGGAAAAATTTTGCGACGTCGAAGCCGTAGGACAGCGCCATCATCAGCTCCGACGCCGTGGCGATACCCGGCGCAAACGGCAAGGAGCTATGGGTGGCGGCCTTCAACAGGTCCGGGGTCAAGCCCGGGCTGATGCCGAACGCAACGCCGAGCTTCTCGACACGCGTAAAGTCGGCCGGATTGAGAATCGTGCCGATGCCAACCACCGCCTCGGGCACCTCGGCCATCATCGCCCTCGCCGCCTCAATCGCAACCGGGGTCCGCATGGTCACCTCCAGGGTGCGGACGCCGCCGGCCACCAGCGCACGCGCCAGCGGCACCGCATCCTGAATCCGCTCGATGGTGAGGACGGGAATGACGGTCGCGGCCTTGAACAGCGCGGCGAGGTGGTTCTGCTGGGCAGTCGTGGTCATCTTGGCTTTCGTTTCACTTGGTCACTTGACGCGTCGTCGCCGGCCGGTGCCGTTTCTTCGGCGGCATGGCATAGCCCGGAATGATGGCGCCGGAATAGCAGATCACGAGGCTGGCGAGGCGGTGCCCGGCCTGGGCGGCCTCGACCGGGTCGGAACCGGCGAGCCGTGCAGCGATATAGGCCGCCGCAAAGCTGTCGCCGGCCGCGGTGGTGTCGACCACGGGCTTGGTCATGGGCTCGGCGCGGACCTCGTAGGGCCCCCCGGGAAAACGCAGCAGACTGACCGGCTCGGCGAGCCGGAATACGAGCTCGGGGCTCGGGATGCGCGCCATCAACTGCTCGTGGCTCTCGCCGGGATAGAGGGCGAGCAGATCCTCGGTCGAGGTCAGCACGATGTCGGCGGTCGCGAAGGCCGCTGAAAACACCTCGCGCGCGACGTCGCGATCCGGCCATCCGCGCGCACGAAAATTGGTGTCGAACACGAAGCGGGTGCCGAGCAGGCGCGCGCGCTTGATCGCCGCGAACAGCCGCTCGCGCCCGGCCGCGTCGTAGATCGAGAGCGTGATCGCAGAGAGATAGACGATGTCGTAGCTCATCAAGGAGTTGAGGAGATCGTCCGTCTCCGGCAGATTCATCAGCTGTCGCGCCGCCGCACTGTCGCGCCAGTGGAAGAACTGGCGCTCGCCCTTCGCATCCAGCTGGATCATGTAGAGGCCGGGCAGCTTGCCGGGCAGGCGCGCGACGCGCCTCGTGCCGACGCCCTCCGCAGTCCAGGCCGCGATCATCTCATCGCTCAGGGCATCGTCGCCAAGCGCGGTAAAATAATCGACTTTGACCTGGAGCCGCGCGAGGTACACGGCCGTGTTGAGAGTGTCGCCGCCGAATCCACGCGAGTAGAGGCCACCACCCTGCCCGCTGGAATGTCCGGCGGATTGTCCACCCTGGGCCTGCCGGAGCTCGACCATGCATTCGCCGATGCAAGCAACGCTCGCCATCACTTTACCCGCTCAGTCAGAGATCAGGCGACGAAATTGCCGCCGAGCTCGTCTTCGATGTGAATGCGGATGATGTCGTCGAAAGTCTTCTCGGCGGTGGTGAAGCCGAGCTCGAGCGACCGCTTTGCATTGAAGTTGCGCGGCCAGCCGCCGACGATGCCGACGATGAAGGGATCGGGCTCCCGCTTGATGCGAGCAGCGACCTTGTCGCCGGCGACGCGCTTCAGCGCAGCGATCTGCTCGCCAACCGTCGCCGACAGGCCCGGCATGGTCAAATTACGGCGCGGCCCCACTGCGGCCAGGTCCATGGTGCCTGCATGCAGCAGGAAGCCGACGGCGGAGCGCGGCGTGGCATGCCAATGGCGGACGTCCTCGGACACGGGAAGGACCGCTTCCTTGCCGGCCAGCGGCTCGCGCAGGATGTTGGAAAAGAAGCCCGATGCCGCCTTGTTGGGCAGGCCGGGCCTGATGCAGATGGTCGGCAGGCGGATGCCGATGCCGTCGAGGAAACCGCGGCGGGAATAGTCGGCCAGCAGCAATTCGCCGATCGCCTTCTGCGTGCCGTAGCTCAGAAGCGGCGTGTGGAAGAACTCGTCGCCGATCGCATCGGGGAACGGCGCGCCGAACACCGCGATCGAGGACGTGAAGACCACGCGCGGCTTGTAGCCGCCGCCGGCGAGCCTGACGGCATCGAGCAGCATCCGCGTGCCGTCGAGATTGATGCGGTAGCCCTTGTCGAAATCGAGCTCGGCTTCGCCCGAGACGATCGCGGCGAGATGAAAGATCACGTCCGGACGGCCGGCGATCAGCTTTTCGGCCGCACCCGGCACGGCGAAATCGCTCGACATGGTCTCGACGGCAAAAACGGCTTTTTCCGGCGCCTTCGGCTCGACCACGTCATGCATGGTCAGCTTGGTGATGTCGCTCTTGCCGAGCCGGCCGTCGCGCAACAACCGTTCGCAGAGTTTGCGGCCGACCATGCCGGCGGCGCCCAGAACCAGAATGTGCAAGAGCCTACTCCTTTTTATTGGCCGGAACGCGCCGGTTTCGGCGATTCGTCCTGGCGCGCTCTCAAGGCTGGCCCCGCGATCATTCCTTCACGGCGCCGGTCATCGCCGACACATAGTACTCCACGAAGAAGGAATAAAGGATAACTACCGGGACCGAGCCGGTCAGAGCCGCCGCCATCAACGCGCCCCAATGGTAGACGTCGCCATTGACGAGCTCGGTGATCGCGCCGACGGGGATCGTCTTGTTCTCGGACGAGGAGATGAAGGTCAGCGCGTAGATGAACTCGTTCCAGGACAACGTGAAGGCGAAGATGCCCGCCGAGATCACGCCCGGCAGCGAAAGCGGCAGCGTGATCTTCATCAGAATCTGCAGCCGCGTCGCCCCGTCGATCAGCGCACATTCCTCCAGCTCATAGGGGATGGTGCGGAAATAACCCATCAGGAGCCAAGTGCAGAACGGGATCAGGAAGGTCGGATAGGTCAGGATCAGGGCCAGATTGCCGTCGAACAGGCCGAGCTGAAACACGATCGCCGCCAGCGGGATGAACAGGATCGAGGGCGGCACGAGATAGCCGAGGAAGATCGCAAGGCCGACATAGCGCGATCCCTTGTAGCGCAGGCGCTCGATCGCATAGGCAGCGCAGACGCTGGCGAACAGGGAGATGAAGGTCGAGGACACCGAGACGATCACGGTGTTCCACATCCAGAGCGGATAGTCGGTGTCGAAGAACAGCTTCTTGATGTGCTCCAGCGTCGGATGCACGATCCAGAACGGATTGTACTTTTCGTAGTCGTACATCTCCGCGTCCGGCTTGAACGTCGCGATCGCCATCCAGTAGAACGGGAACAGCAGGAAGAAGATGATCAGGCCGAGCGGAAAGTAGACGCGGAGAAACCTCCGCGGGAAGCTTTCGAGGTAGTCCATTCCGACGCTTTGGTCGTCCGCCGTGGTCATGGTCAGTCCCTCCCGCCCTGCTGCCAGCGGGAACGCTGAAGCCCGAAAAAGCTGAGCAGGATCGCCGCGACCAGGAACGGAATCATCGCGTTCGAGATCGCCGCGCCCTCGCCGAGATTGCCGCCGGTGATGGCGCGCTGGAACGACAGCGTCGCCATCAGATGGGTGGCGTTGATCGGCCCGCCCCGCGTGATGGTGTAGATGAGTTGGAAGTCAGTGAAGGTCATCAGCACCGAGAACGTCATCACCACCGCGATGATCGGCGACAGCATCGGCAGCGTGATGTGACGGAATCGCTGCAGATTGGTGGCGCCGTCGAGATTGGCGGCCTCATAGAGCGAGGGCGAGATGGTCTGAAGTCCCGCCAGCAGCGTGATCGCCACGAAGGGCACGCCGCGCCAGATGTTGGCGGCGACGACCGACCAGCGCGCATTCCAGGGATCGCCGAGGAAGTCGATATAGCGTGTGATCAGGCCGGCCTTGATCAACACCCAGGAGATGATCGAGAACTGGCTGTCGTAGATCCACCAGAACGCGATCGCAGAGAGCACCGTGGGCACGACGAAGGGCAACAGGACGATGGCGCGGACCATCGACTTGAACGGCAGCCGCTCGTTGAGCAGCAGCGCCAGGTAGAGTCCGATGGCGAATTTCACCGCGCTGGCGGCGACCGTGTAGAAGATGGTGTTGAACACCGACAGCCAGAACACCGAGTCCTTCGAGAGCGAGACGAAATTCTGGAAGCCGATGTAGCGCCCGGCGCCACCGATCTTGGTGTCGGTCATGCCGAGCCAGAAGCCCAGCGCCAGCGGGTAAGCCAGAAACAGGATAAGGATCGCGATTGCCGGCACCATGAACATCGCGCCGAGAAAATGCCGGCTTTCGAATGCTCTGGTCCACAAGCTGGGGCGCTTGACCTGCGCGACTGCGGACTCGGCCATAACTGCCATGTCGGATTCCCCTCGACGAAAAGTCGCGGGGGGGGGGGGGGGGGGCGGGCGGGGGGCGGCGGGGGGGGGGGGGCGCGGCGGCGGGGGGGGGGGGGGGGGGGGGGGGGGGGGGGGGGGGGGGGGGGGGGGGG